>NZ_BAAHCF010000029.1:299380-494978 GCF_054776075.1 Flavobacterium koreense
ATATAATTAAAATTATTTCATTCTTTTATTTCTTCAATGCTATTGTTGAAGTTATAGCTGAAACTTTTTCTTACGAACCAATAATTTTTATTACAAAACCATTAATACCTATACTATTAATGGTTTTGTATTTTTATACTTCAAAGAGCAATTGCAAATTGTTTTATGTGATAATGTTTTTTTCTTTGCTAACCAATCTTCTATTTGTTCCTAATACTGCAGACTCACTTTTTTATGGAGTTATTACCTATACAATTCATAGAATATTTTTACTGATATTAATTTTTAGAATTATAAAAATTAAAGATTACATTCCTTTTTTCTTGGCTACTTTACCACTAGGATTTATATTTTTCTATCTTTTTGCTGCCTCAGACGTTCCTGAAAATTCTTATTATTTAATCTTTTTCCACAATCTTATTGCAGCAGTTTTAGGTGGTGTTGCAATCTCTTCTTATGTCATGAATGACAGTAAACAAAACTCTTATTTATTAATAAGTGTATTGTTGTTTTTAGGTTTACAATTGGTAATTTATATTGAAAAGTATTATTTGGTCGATTCACATTCTTACATACTTCGACCATTAGCAATGACCTTAAATATCCTTGCTTTTTATATGTTTTATCAATTTGTAGTTATTTCTGAAAAAAATCAGACTACTATTGATTTACCTTGAGATTGAAGTTCTTTATCATTAGATAAATAGAAATCTATTCTACCTAAATTCAAGCCATAACAACCAACTTGATTAATCAATACTTGCTTTCCTTCACTATTTTTCTCAATAATTGGTTTGTCAAGAAAAGTGTGAGTGTGTCCACCAATGATTAAGTCAATATCTTTAGTTTGTTTGGCTAATAAAATATCGCAAACTTTATTAGGATCTTCTTTGTATTTAAATCCTATATGAGAAAGGCAAATTACTAAATCGCATTTCTCCTCTTGTTTTAGAATTCTAGCCATATCTGTAGCCACTTCTATCGGATTATTATATACCGTTTCTTTGTAATTCTTTTTGTCTACCAATCCTTCAAGTTCAACACCAAGTCCGAAAATCCCAATTTTTATACCATCAATCGTTTTGATTTTATAAGGCTTTACATGACCATCAAGGATAGTGTTTTTGAAATCATAATTAGCAGATACAAAATCAAATTTAGCATTATGTAATTGAGCATAGAAACCATCAATTCCATTATCAAAGTCGTGGTTTCCTAATGTTGCAACATCATAACCCATCATGCTCATTAATTTGAACTCTAATTCACCACCATAATAATTAAAGTAAGGAGTCCCTTGAAAAATATCTCCTGCATCTAGTAATAATACATTTGGGTTTTCTTTACGAATAGTTTCGATAAGTGAAGCTCTTCTAGCAACACCGCCCATATTTGGGTTTCTTGGATGATCTGCAGGAAATGGATCGATATAACTGTGGACATCATTTGTGTGTAAAATTGTAATGTGTTTTAAATCGTTACTTTTAAAACTGCTTAATGAAAGTCCTGTCAAACTTAATAAAGCTGAACTTGCTACTGTTTTTTGAATAAAATCTCTTCTTTTCATTTCTTTTGGCTTAATTTAGTTCAGTATTATTCTTTTATAATTCTAACATCGTTATTGATTCTTAAAGTGTCAACATCTTTAAAATAATCAATCATAATGTTTCTAAGTTTGTAATCAATATCAAATTTTTCAATTCCTTTTTTAAAGAAAGTCATGTTATCACCACCATTTGATAAATAATCAGACGTTACTACATAATATATTTTATCATTTTCTAATGGTTTTCCTTGGACTAATAATTTTGTTGCTTTTAAATCTTTAGAAACTGTAAAATTTAATCCAGACAATGGATGTGGTTTTTTTTCAGCAATAATGTGATTGGCTAATTCGATAATTTGTTCTCCTTTAAGAGCAACAATGATTGCACTGTTTTCAAATGGCATTACTTCATAAGCATTTCTTGCGGTTACATTGCCTTTTGGAATTAAAGTTCTAATTCCACCATGATTTAGTAGGCAAATATCGATTGTTTTATTTTCACGTTTCTGAAAAATAGGATTGCTTTTTTCTATGGTAATATCAGCCAAAAAACAACCAATATTAGTTTGCCATTCTCCTTTAGATTTGTCTAATGTTTCAGGATTGTAAGCTAAAACTTCACTTAAGTCTTTATCAATATGTTCTCTATAGGGTTTAATATAGTTCTCAATTTCAGTCTTACTTTCTTGTGTTTCTGTAAGACCTATTTTCTTGCCTTCAATTTTTGTAACTTGATACTTTTGACTCGAACAAGCGATCAAAGAAATAAATGTTAATAATAAAACAAAATGTTTCAAAACAACGTTATAGTTTTTTAGATTTACCATCTCAAATACGACTAAATTTAATTAAATTTGTAACCAAGTAAAAGTACTATGTTTTTAAATAAAATAAAGGATTTTTGGACAAAAAGAATAGTTAAGAAACGGTTATCAAATGTAAAGCATATAAATTCAGATAGTTCTATTAAAAAAGTTGGGATAATTTTCGATGAGAGTTATTTTTATGAAAAGGAAAAATTAATAGAACAACTTGTGAAAAATGGGATTTATTCTGAAAACATTAAGTTTTTGGTGTTTAAAAACAAGGTAAAAAAGAATGAAACTTTCGACTACAATGTTTTTACTTATAAAAATATTAATTGGAATGCCACATTTGATAGTAAAGAGGTAAATGATTTTATTGATGATGATTTTGATTTACTTATTAGCTATTACGATACAGAAAAAGCACCATTATTATTGGTAACCAATCTTTCAAAAGCAAATTTTAAAGTGGGATTTACCTCAATTGATAAAAGATTAAATCATTTTATGATTGATACAAATGCTGAGAATTATACCGTTTTTATAGACGAATTATTTAAATATTTAAAAATACTAAACAAACTATAATATGCAATCACTAATTGGTACTGGAGTTGCACTTGTAACACCATTCAAAAAAGACTTTTCTTTAGATACTGAGGCACTAACAAGAATAGTAAATTTTCAAATTGATAACGGAATAGATTACCTTGTTGTACTGGGAACCACTGCAGAAAACGCTACGTTAAGTCAAGAAGAAAAAGAATTGGTTATTACTACTGTGATTAATGCTAACAATGGTAGATTGCCATTAGTTTTAGGAGTAGGAGGTAACAATACTTATAAAGTGGTTGAAGAACTTAAAACAAGAGATTTTTCAAATTTTGTTGCTGTTCTTTCTGTGTCTCCTTACTATAATAAACCTACTCAAGAAGGAATTTATCAACATTTCAAAGCTGTTGCAGAAGCTTCTCCAATACCTGTCATTTTATACAATGTTCCAGGTAGGACAGCAAGCAATATGTTGCCATCAACGGTTATAAGATTGGCTAATGATTTTAAAAATGTTGTTGCAATTAAAGAAGCAGCTGGTGATATTGTTCAAGCAATGAAATTGATTCAAGGAAAGCCAGAAGGATTTTTAGTTATTTCTGGAGATGATATGGTCACTTTGCCAATGGTTTTAGCAGGCGGAAGTGGAGTTATTTCTGTAATTGGTGAAGGATTTCCAAGACAATTTTCAGATATGGTACGTTTAGGATTAGAAAGAAAAGTTGATGAAGCCTATAAATTGCATTATCTTTTAGCAGAAGCAATTGATATGATTTTCGAACAAGGAAATCCAGCAGGCATTAAAGAAGTCTTTAAAACACTAGGTTTGTCAGAGAATACAGTGCGTTTACCATTAGTAAATGTCAATCAAGATTTAGCAGATCGATTGAATAAATTTGTAAAAAGTCTTTAGTTTTTTTATAAAAAAATACAATTAAAAAAAATCTTTCATAGTATCTAATTATTAACTAATTTTGCAGTTCGTTTTTTGAGAAGTAAAATCCTCTAAAAACCTGTATCCATAAAAATAAAAATGAAGAAAATAGTTTCTCTTATCGTATTGGTTGTTCTTTTTTCGTCTTGTAGCGAATATCAAAAAGCATTGAAGAATGAAGATGTTGCTGATAAGTATGATGTTGGTCTAAAGATGTACGAGAAAGGAAAATACTCTAAAGCAATACGTTTGTTCGAGCAAATTGCCCCAGCTTATAAAGGGAAACCACAAGCAGAGAAAATGTTTTACATGTTTTCACAATCGTATTATAAAACGAAACAATATTATTTAGCTGGATATCAATTTGAAAGTTTTGCTTCAAGTTATCCAAAAAGTGAAAAGCAAGAAGAAGCTAAATATTTAGGAGCATTATGTTATTCAAAATTATCTCCTGTTTATAGTTTAGATCAGGTTGATACTGACAAAGCGATAGATAAATTGCAAAGTTTTATTGACGAATATCCTAATTCAACTTACTTGCCTGAAGCAAATAAAGTAGCGATTGATTTAAGAAATAAGTTAGAGAAAAAAGCTTTTGAAAACGCTAAACAATACAATACAATATCAGATTTTAAAGCAGCTCAAATCGCTTTAGATAATTTCATTAGTGATTATCCAGGAACTCCATTTAAAGAGGATGCTTTGTTTTACAAATTAGATTCTGCTTATAAGTTGGCAATAAATAGTGTAGAACAAAAAATGGAAGAACGATTAAATGTGGCGAAATCTGCATATAATAGCTTGATTAAATTTAACGCAAGCACAAAATATAAAGCACAAGCCGATGAAATGTTGGCTAAGATTGATAACGATTTAAAACAATTTTCTAAATAAAAAAGTCATGGATTTAAAAAAGACCAATGCACCAGTAAACACAATAACTTACAACAAAAATGTTATTGAAGAACCTACCGGGAATGTTTATGAAGCAATAACTATTATGGCTAAAAGAGCAAACCAAATTAACACAGAAATCAAAAAAGAATTGATTGAAAAGTTAGATGAGTTTGCAACTTACAATGATAGCTTAGAAGAAGTCTTTGAAAACAAAGAACAAATTGAAGTTTCTAAATTTTATGAAAAACTTCCAAAACCACACGCTCTTGCAGTTCAAGAATGGTTGGATGGAAAGATTTATCATAAAGATACAAACAAATAATATAAGACAATGTCAGTTTTAAGCGGTAAAAAAATAATACTAGGTGTTTCTGGTGGAATTGCCGCATACAAAACAGCAACATTAGTTCGTCTATTTATAAAAGCAGGTGCACATATCCAAGTGATAATGACACCTGCTTCTAAGGATTTTGTAACACCATTAACATTATCCACATTGTCTAAAAACCCAGTTCATTCTACATTTTACAATGAAGAAGATGAGAATGCTCAATGGAACAATCACGTTGAATTAGGTTTATGGGCAGATTTAATGGTTATTGCACCTGCAACAGCCAATACACTATCCAAAATGGTAAATGGAAATTGTGATAACTTATTAATTGCAACCTATTTATCAGCAAAATGTCCAGTTTATTTTGCGCCAGCAATGGATTTGGATATGTACAAACATCCTTCAACAGTAAGTTCTTTTAGAACATTACAACAATTTGGGAATACTATAATACCAGCCGAATCAGGCGAACTAGCAAGCGGACTTTCTGGTGAAGGTAGAATGGCAGAACCTGAAAATATTGTTGCTTTCTTAGAAGCCGATTTATCAAGCAAATTACCTTTAAAAGGAAAAAAAATACTAATTACTGCTGGTCCAACATACGAAGCAATAGATCCTGTACGTTTTATAGGAAATCATTCGTCTGGAAAAATGGGTTTTGATATTGCAAATGAAGCAGCAAATCTTGGTGCAGAAGTAGTTTTGATTTCAGGGCCTACACATTTTAAAGTAAAGAATAGCCAAATCAATTTGGTTAAAGTAGTTTCAGCTCAACAAATGTATGAAGCTTGTCATGAGTTTTATAATGATGTTGATGTTGCTATTGCAGCAGCTGCGGTTGCTGATTATAGACCAAAGAATGTTGCGGAACAAAAGATTAAAAAGAGTGAAGCTTCTTTTACAATTGAATTGGAAAAAACTAAAGATATTTTAGCTTCTTTGGGAGAAATAAAGAAAAATCAATTTTTAATAGGTTTCGCTTTAGAAACTGAAAATGAAATTGAAAATGCTAAGTTGAAAATTCAGAAAAAAAACTTAGATTTGATAGTTTTAAATTCGCTTCAAGATGAAGGAGCTGGTTTTGGAAAACCAACGAATAAAGTTACTTTCATTGACAAAGATTTTGCCATTGAGCCAATGGAATTGAAATCTAAAGAAGATGTAGCTGTTGATATAATAAATAAAATAATAAATCATTATCATGCGTAGTATTTTAATTTTAGTTTTTTTGTTTCTATTTGCAAACGTTCAATCGCAAGAGCTTAATTGTAAAGTAATTGTGAATTATGATAAAATTACTAACGTAAATACTCAAATCTTTAAAAGTCTAGAAACTTCTCTAAACGATTTTGTAAATAAAACTGTTTGGACAGAAAAAACTTTTAAAGAAAATGAAAAAATAAGCTGTACCTATTTTATTACTGTCAATTCATTTGAAAATAATAATTTTGAAGCAAGTATTCAAGTACAATCTTCACGTCCAATATATAATTCAAACTTTTCAAGTCCTTTACTAAATATAAACGATAAAGATTTTAGTTTTCAATATGTAGAATTTCAAAATTTGTTCTACAATCCAAATAGTTATGATTCTAACTTAGTTTCTGTAATTGCTTTTTATAATTATATGATATTAGGCTTTGATGCAGAAAGTTTTGCTTTGGATAGTGGTACTCCATATTTTCAGTCTGCACAAGAAATTGTAAGTATTGCTGCTCCTTCAGGAGGAAAAGGATGGTCACAAACCGAGAAAACTCAAAATCGATATTATCTAGTAAATGATGTTATGTCAACAACTTTCAGACCATTGAGAGAAGCTTTGTTTCAATATCATTTTAATGGATTAGATAATATGCACAAAGATTTAAAAACATCTAAAGAAGAAATAGTTGCAGCTATAAATACTTTGTCAACGGTTCATGGTGTTAGACCAAATGCCTATTTAACAAGGATATTTTTCGATGCAAAGTCAGATGAAATTGTATCTATTTTTTCTGGTGGTCCAAGTGTTACTATTGATGGTTTGGTAGATAAATTATCTAAAATTTCACCTACGAATTCTTCTAAATGGTTGAATATAAAGTTTTAATTAGGAGTTAAATCTTTACCAATGATTACATCATTATCTATTGAAAATTTTGCTTTAATTGAAAAGCTATCTGTTAAATTCACAGATGGATTTTCTGTTATTACTGGTGAAACTGGTGCAGGAAAATCAATTCTTCTAGGAGCATTAGGCTTAGTCTTAGGAAAAAGAGCCGATTTAACTTCTCTGAAGAATAAAGAAGAGAAATGTATTATTGAAGCACATTTTCAAATTAAAAATTACAATTTGAAATCTTTTTTTGTTTCAAATGACCTTGACTACGAAGACGAAACAATCATTAGAAGAGAAATATTACCTTCCGGAAAATCAAGAGCTTTTATTAATGATACACCTGTCAATTTAAATGAATTACAAGAATTAAGTAATTATTTAATTGATATTCATTCACAACATCAAACTCAGGAATTGTCTGACGACGCGGTTCAATTTCAAATAATCGATTCTGTAGCATCTAATTTTGATTTTATTACTCAATATTCAATCCAACTTAAGGAATATAAAAGACTGAAATCAGATTTAAAATCTAAAAAAGAATCGCTTTCCTCTGTTTTAAAAGAACAAGATTATAATACTTTTCTTTTGGAAGAATTACTTTCTGCACAATTAAAATCTGGTGAATTAGAAGAGCTTGAATCAAGTTTTGAAAAACTTAATAATGTTGAATTTATCAAAGAAACTTTAGTGAAATCTTTGGCAATAGCTAATGATGAGCAATTTGGTGTGATTCAAAATTTAAAAGAAGTAAAAGCCTCTTTGCAAAAAATAGCCGGACTTTCAACTGAATATAATTTACTTTTTGAAAGAGTAAATAGTACTTTAATAGAATTTGATGATATCGAAAAAGAACTAAATCAACTTTCAGAAACAATTTTTTCGGATCCTGAAGCTTTAGATTTAACAAATCAGAAGTTGCAATTGATTTACACTTTATTTAAAAAACATCAAGTAAATACAATTGATGAGCTATTAATTATTCAAAGTGATTTAGATAATAAAGTGGTTTCTGTGACGACATTAGAATCTGAAATCGTTGAAATTGAAAATCAAATTATTCAATTTGAAAATCAATTAAATATTTTGGCTAATCAAATTCATGATAATCGAGAAAAAGCAATACCAGTTTTAACCGATAAATTAGCTTCATTTTTATCAAATTTAGGAATGCCTAATGCAAGATTTAATATCCAACTAGATTTGAAAGAGGAGTTTTATATTAATGGAAAAGATGAAATTATATTTTTGTTTTCAGCAAATAAAGGATCAGATTTTGGATTGTTAAAAAAAGTTGCTTCTGGTGGAGAAATGTCTAGGATCATGTTGGCAGTTAAAGCAATTTTATCTCAATTTTCAAATCTTCCTACAATAATATTTGATGAAATTGACACCGGAGTTTCTGGAGAAATCGCTCATAAAATGGCAGAAATAATGAAAAACATGAGCAGTAATATGCAAGTTTTCGCCATAACTCACTTACCACAAATTGCTAGTAAAGGAAAAGATCATTTTAAAGTTTTTAAAGTTATTAAGGACAATCAAACACACTCTGAATTGAAGTTGTTGTCTGATGATGAGCGAATTATTGAAATTGCTCAAATGTTGTCAGGTTCTGTTATTTCAGATTCTGCCTTAATTCATGCAAAGGAATTGCTTAACTAAAAATATAGAATTATATTTGTTTTTTCAAAGACAAACTAAATAAACGAATAAAGTTAAAGATATGATTATAGAACCAAGAATGCGCGGATTTATTTGTTTGACAGCTCATCCAAAGGGTTGCGAGCAAAATGTTAAAAATCAAATAGATTACGTTAAGTCAAAAGGTAAGATAGATGGAGCTAAACGCGTTTTAGTTATTGGAGCGTCAACCGGATTCGGATTGGCTTCTAGAATTTCTAGTGCTTTCGGATGTGATGCAGCAACAATTGGAGTTTTCTTTGAAAAACCAGCTTCAGAAGGAAAAACTGCTTCTCCAGGTTGGTATAATTCTGCAGCATTCGAAAACGAAGCACATAAAGCAGGTTTATATGCAAAGAGTATTAATGGTGATGCTTTTTCAAAAGAAGTAAAACAGCAAGCAATTGATTTGATTAAAAATGATTTAGGTCAAGTTGATTTAGTTATTTATAGTTTGGCTTCACCAGTAAGAATGCACCCTGAAACAGGTGTTTTACATCGTTCAACATTAAAGCCGATAGGAACAACTTTTACTAACAAAACTGTCGATTTTCACACAGGAAATGTAACTCAAGTATCTATTGAGCCTGCTAACCAAGATGATATTGATAATACGGTTGTTGTTATGGGTGGAGAAGATTGGTCAATGTGGATGAATGACTTGAAAGATGCAGGCTTATTGGCTCCAGGAGCAACTACCATAGCCTATTCTTATATAGGACCATCAGTTACTGAAGCAGTTTATAGAAAAGGAACAATTGGAAGAGCTAAAGATCATTTAGAAGCTACGGCTTTTACAATTACTGATGATTTAAAAGAATTAGGCGGAAAGGCCTATGTTTCTGTGAATAAAGCATTAGTTACTCAAGCTAGTTCTGCAATTCCTGTAATTCCACTTTATATTTCATTGTTGTATAAAATTATGAAAGCTCAAGGAATTCATGAAGGATGTATCGAGCAAATTCAAAGACTTTACAGCGAAAGATTATATACTGGTAAAGAAGTTCCAACTGATGAAAACGGTAGAATAAGAATTGATGATTGGGAAATGAGAGAAGATGTTCAAGCGCAAGTTTCAAATTTATGGGATAAAGCAACAACAGAATCGCTAGTAGAAATAGGAGATTTAGCAGGATATAAACAAGATTTTCTAAACTTATTTGGATTTGGTTTTAACGGTGTTGATTATGATGCAGATGCAAATGAATTAGTTTCTGTACCAAGTATAAAATAAAATTGTTAAAATTTTATAGATTTAAAGGCTCACAATTATTTGTGAGCTTTTTTTGTTTATTTTTATAGCTTTAAATTTAACTTATAAAAACAACATGAAGAAAAATTACTTTTTAGTAGCATTATTTTTTTGTTTGTTCCAACTAGGTTTTAGTCAGAGTTTATCACAGTATACTTTTTCACAAAGTAACTCGACTTATACGGCTATAACAGGAGGAACAATACTTGGGTCAACAACTTCAGATGACCAAAGATTTTTAGATCCTGCAGTTCCACTTGGAGCGGCAAATTTTACAGGAGTTGGTTTGCCAATTGGTTTCAATTTCACATTTAATGGTTATACTTATAATCGTTTTGGGGTAAATGCAAACGGATGGATTTCTTTAGGTTCATCATTATTGACTCCCTCAGTTGATATGAATTCAACATCTTCTTACGAGCCAATTTCTTCAACAAGTACTACGGTATCAAACCCATTAGTAGCAAGAATTTCTGCATTTACAAGAGATTTAATGTCTCAAAATGGAGGTGAAATTAGATATGAATTAACAGGAACAGCTCCCAATCAGGTTTTAGTTGTTCAATGGACAAATTATGCTAAATATTTAGCTGTTGGAGATTCATATAATTTTCAAATTAAATTGTACGAAACAACCAATAAAGTTGAAATTGTTTACGGAACAATGACAGATAATGGTACTACAACAGTTGCACAAACTGGTTTAAGAGCTAATCCAAATAATGTAGCAACAAATTTTGTTGGAAGAACTACTGCCGTAGATTGGTTTGGTACAACTGCAAGCGCAACTGCAACGGATACTATGTTTTTATCAAATGTTATTTTTCCACCTGCTGGTTTAGTTTTTGCTTATACTCCACCACCATCTTGCTCTGGAACTCCAGCGCCAGGTAATACAGTTTCATCAACAGCTTTAGCTTGTAGTGGTGTTAGTTTTAATCTTTCATTACAAAATAGTACTTCAGGTTCTGGAGTAACTTACCAATGGCAAACATCTTCTGATGGTATAGCTTACTCAAATGCAAGTGGAGCATCAACAGATCCTACATATACTGCAAATCAAACAGCAGTAACTTATTATCAATGTATTGTAACTTGTACAGCATCAGGATTAAGTACTACAAGTACAGCTTTGATGGTTGGATTGAATACACCAACAAATTGTTATTGTATTCCTACCTACACTACAGGTAAAACAGCCGGAGATTTAATCTCTAATATATCAATTGCTGGAACTACTTTAGCAAATAATTCAGGTACAAATCCAACTAATCCAGCTTATACATACTTTACTGGACAACCAAATTACACAGGAACATTACAAGCAGGTTCTTCTTATGTAGTAAATGTTTCTGTTGGAACTTTTGGAGGTCAAAACGTTGCCGTTTGGATTGATTATAACGATGATGGAGTTTTTGCAACATCTGAAAGAGTTGGATATACCACAGCTTCAATTGCTGGTAACGGATCTGCAACTTTTTCAATCAGTTTAGCTTGTAATCCACCACTTGGAACTCACAGAATGAGAGTAAGAGATGTTTGGAATACATCAGGTATTAATATTGATCCATGTCTTAATTATGGATGGGGTGAAACAGAAGATTATGATGTAACAGTTTCAGCTGCTGTTGCTTGTCCTCAGCCTTCAAATTTATTAGTTACTAATGTAACTGGTACTTCTGCAGTTTTGGGATGGACAGCTGGTTGTGTTGAAACAGCATGGAATGTTTATGTAACTACAGCTGGTGGAGCGGCTCCAACAACTCCAACCTACTCAAGTGTTGTTAATCCTTTTGTTGTAAATGGTTTAACACCAGGAACAGCTTACGATTTTTATGTAAGTGCAGATTGTAATACAAATGGAGTAAGTCTTTGGACAGGTCCATTTTACTTTGTTACTTCTCCAGCAAACGATAATTGTGCTGGGTCAGTTGCTTTAACTGTAGGAAATGTTTTTGCAGATAATGATGTAACAGGAACAAATGTTGCTGCAACTAATTCAAATCCTCCTGCACCAGGTTGTGCAGATTTCTTAGGAGGTGATGTTTGGTATTCTGTAACTGTTCCAGCTTCTGGTTCAGTAACTATTGAAACTAATCCAGTAGCTGCAAGTGTTATTACTGATACTGGTATGGCAGTTTATTCAGGAACTTGTGGTGCACTTACTTTTGTAGAGTGTGATGATGACGATAGTACTAATGGAAATTTCTCATTAATTACATTAACAGGAAGAACTCCTGGTGAAGTTTTATATGTAAATGTGTGGGATTATTCAAATGATAACTTTGGACAATTTTTAGTTTCTGCTTACGATTGTCCTTCTACAACTCCAGCTCCAACTGGTGATGCAACGCAAACATTTTGTAGCGCAGGTACTGTAGGTGATTTATATGCGGACGGAACAACTATACAATGGTATTCTTCTGCAACAGGCGGAACTCCATTATTAGCAACAGATAATCTTGTTTCTGGAATGTATTATGCTACGCAAACCGTAAACTGTGAAAGTTTTAGTAGATTAGCAGTTAACGTTATTGTATCTTCTTTTCCAGTTGTAAATTCAACAACGCTTTCAGTTTGTGATAGTGGAACAAGTACAGCAATTTTTGATTTAACTTCAGCTAATACAGCTATTAGTTCAGAATCTGGTGTGGTTTATTCATACTATGTAGATTTATTTGATGCTGAAAACGCTTCTAATGCTATAGCAAATCCTACAGCATTTGTAGGTACTAATGGTCAAATTATTTTCGTAAGAGTTGAAAATACTAATGGTTGTTATAGTATTGCTGAACTAACATTAAATATAACATCAACTTTAGCACCAACTGGTGACGCTGCTCAAACATATTGTGGAGCTAGTACTTTAGATGATTTAACAGTAGTAATTACTGGAACTAGTTTAGTTTGGTATAATGCTGCAACTTTAGGTACTATTTTGCCTTCATCAACTGCATTAGTATCAGGTACAACTTATTATGCTTCTCAAATAGAAAATAGTTGTGAAAGTTTAACACGTTTAGCTGTAACTGTAACTGAAAACTGTCCATTTGCTGGATGTTTATCATCTCCAAATGGTCAATGGCCTGGAGCAACATTTACTCCGGCTTGTTTAGGAACATCTCAAACAATAACTACTGCGGGTTATGCAGGCGAATATTCTAAAGTAAATGTAACTACAGGTGTTCAATATACTTTTACAAGTTCAATTGCTACAGATATTATTACAATTAGTGATGAGAATGGAACAGTTGCTTACACTTTTGGAACTGGTAGTGTAGTTTGGACATCAAGTTTAACTGGTGTAATTAGATTTTATACACATGTTGACAATACTTGTGCTGCAAATACAACTCCTAGAACAAGAGCGATTTTATGTGGTACACCTCCACCAGCTCCTTTAAATGATAATTGTTCAGCTCCAATTGCATTAACTGCAGGTGGTGTTTATACTGATAATGATGTTGACGGAACTACTTTCGGTGCAACAGCATCTTCTCAAGCAAACCCAACAACTTGCAATGGATATAGTGGTGGTGATGTTTGGTTTAGTGTAGTTGTTCCGGCAAGTGGTAATCTTACAATTGAAACTAGTGCTCCTTTAGCAGGAGGAACTGGAATTGATACAGTAGTTACAGCTTACTCTGGAGATTGTGCTGTATTAAATCAAATTGGTTGTGATGATGATGGAGCAACTGAATCTGCAATAGGATTTACATTGCTTACATTAACAGGTCAAACTCCAGGTAGCACAATATTATTGAGAGTTTATGAGTACAACAACGATTTGCCAGGTTCATTCTCAATTTCAGCTTATGACGCTTCATTAGGAACGAATAGTTTTGATAGTTCAAACTTTACATTCTATCCTAATCCGGTTAAAGATGTATTGAATTTATCTTATTCAAAAAATATTGATACTGTTCAAATTATGAATATTTTAGGTCAAGAAGTTTCTGCTAAATCAATCAACGCTACTCAAGCAGCAATTGATATGTCGAATCTTCCATCTGGAACTTATTTAGTAAGATTAACTTCTGAAAATCAAGTGAAAACGATTAAAGTTGTGAAAGAATAATTATAACTTATTCTTAAATAAATAAAAAGTCCTGCTTCGGCGGGACTTTTGTTTTATAGAAAGAGTATCTTTGTTAAAATTTTTTCGAATGTATTTTTCAATTATTATTCCAGTCTATAATAGACCTGACGAAATAAACGAACTGCTAGAAAGTTTACTATTATCTACTTACAAAAGCAATTATGAAATTGTAATTGTAGAAGACGGTTCTTCAATATCCTGTGAAGAGGTAATAAAGAAATTCACAGATAAATTATCTATTTCATACTACTATAAAGCAAATTCTGGTCCAGGAGATTCTAGAAATTTTGGAATGCAGAAAGCCAAAGGTGATTATTTTATCATCTTTGATTCCGATTGTATTATTCCAAACAACTATCTTTCTGAAGTTGATAAAGAATTAAAATCCAATTACGTAGATTGTTTTGGTGGACCTGATAAAGCATTAAAATCATTTTCTAATATTCAAAAAGCTATCAACTTTTCAATGACTTCTTTTCTAACAACAGGAGGAATAAGAGGTGGTTCTGAGAAAATTGACAAATTTCAACCAAGAAGTTTCAATATGGGAATTTCTAAAAAAGCATTTGAAGAATCTAAAGGTTTCGGAAATATTCATCCAGGTGAAGATCCAGATTTATCCATCAGATTATGGAAATTAGGTTATCAAACTAGACTTTTTTCTTCTGCTTTTGTTTATCATAAAAGAAGAATTGACTGGGATAAATTTACACTTCAAGTATCAAAATTTGGAAAAGCAAGACCAATTTTAAATCACTGGTATCCAGAATATAGTAAACTTACCTATTGGTTACCCTCTTTATTTGTTATTGGATTTATAATCTCTGTTGGGCTTTTAATAATTCTATTTGATTGGGGATTAAAACTATATTTTTTATATTTCGTAATAATCTTTATTGTATCTAGTATTCAAAACAGAAATCCAATAATAGGTTTATTATCTATAGTAGCTGTTTGGAAGCAATTTTTTGGATATGGTTTTGGGTTTTTAAAATCATTTTTCAAGATTAATATTCTTAGAAAAAAACCTCAAGATGCTTTTCCTGAATTGTTCTTTAAAATAAATTCCAATCCAATGGAAGCTGAAAAAGAGTTGATTTTTGAAAAACAAATGGAAACTCCAATTCAAAAATCTGTAGAAAAAGTTATTGATAAAATTGTTACTCCTATTAATAAAATTGTTGAACCAGTTGTAACAAAATCAAAAATAATCGGTCTAACAGGTGGAATAGGTAGTGGTAAAACTACGGTTGCAAAATATCTTATTTCTAAAGGCATTCCAGTTTATATTTCCGATGTAGAAGCCAAAAAAGTAATGGAGTTTCCTGAGATCATTTCTCAAATTGTACAAACTTTTGGAAATGAATTAATTACAGATAACCAAACTTTAGATAGAGAGAAACTTGCAGCAATTGTTTTCAATGCTCCAGAAAAGCTGAAACAACTTAATGCTATTGTTCATCCGGCAGTAAAAAAACACTTTGATAATTGGATTGCTACAAATCAAAACCATCCAATTTTAGTAAAAGAAGCGGCTATATTGTTTGAAAGTGGTAGTTATAAAGATTGTGATAAAATTATTACAGTATCAGCACCATTAGAGTTAAGAATAGCGCGTGTATTGAAGCGTGATTCGACTACTAGAGAAAAAGTATTACAAAGAATTAACAATCAATTGTCTGATGAAGAAAGAATTGCAAGAAGTAATTTTGTAATTAAAAATGAAAATTTTGAGGATACTAAAAAACAAGTCGACGAAATAGTCAATTTATTGAAAAATAGATAATTTTTTACCTCTGTGTTAATGTTTGGTTAATACATTAACAGAATAAATGTTAAAATACTAAATTTGTTGTGATGAATAAGTTTGTTTTTCGGCTGTTGGTATTATTAATGAGTTTATCCTTACTTGGGATAATTTTAGTCCAAGTATATTGGTTTAATACTTCATTAGAAAACAACGAAGAACAATTTAAGTTTCATGTAAAACAGGTTTTAGGTAGCGTTGCTAACAAACTCGAAAATAAAGAGCGTTATGCTTTTTATAAAAAAAACGGAAGATTTAAAGATAATGCTAAAAAATCTCCAAAAAGTGAAGATTTATTAGAATACGGTTACTACGAAAGAAATGCTAAAACGAATAAAACAATAATTTATTCCAACAGCATTATTTCAGAGGATTATGATATGTTTTCTACGTTCTTTGATAAAAGACTTGATAGTCTTAAAGTAAAAAATTACACAGCTAAAAGAAAAACTAAAGTATTTAACAATAATTCATTTGATAATTCAGGAATTCAAAACACAATTGTTCCTGATTTGACTATTGAAAAAGCTGGAGATTTAAAGATTCTTGAAGATGCACAATTTGAAATTGCCTACAAAGATGTTGTAGCTAATTATCCAATAAACGAACGTGTTTCTAAAGAACAATTAAATGAATTATTAGATAAAGAACTTAAGGAATATGGAATCAAAACTCCTTATGAGTTCAATATTTACAGCAATGGATTAGCAACAAAAATAAAATCAGAGCATTTCAATTTTGATAAATATGCTACTTATTCGATTCCTGTTTTTATAGACAATGACGGAAATAACAAGTATATGTTGCTAGTTACATTTCCACAGAAAAAGAAGTTCTTGTTTTCAGAAATTCTTGCTATAACGCTGTTATCGGTAGTTTTTACTTTAATAATAATTATAGCTTATGCCAATGCGTTACATCAATTAATCAAACAACGTCAAATATCTGAAATCAAAACAGATTTTATTAATAACATGACGCATGAGTTTAAAACGCCAATTGCAACTATCAATTTAGCTTTAGATGCTATTAAAAATCCTAAAGTAATTGATGATAAAGAAAAAGTTTATAGATATCTCCAAATGATTAGAGACGAAAATAAACGAATGCATGCTCAAGTAGAAAATGTTCTTAGGATTTCAAAACTAGAGAAAAAAGAATTAGAGATTACCAAAGAACCATTAGACGTTCAAGATATTATTGAAGAAGCAATAGATCATGTGCATTTAATTATTGAAGATAGACAAGGTGCTATTACAACTCATTTTGAGGCAAATAGAACCACAGCATTACTAAATGATGTACATTTTACCAATGTAATTGTTAATATTTTAGACAATGCTATAAAATATTCGCCAGATGTGCCCGTTATAGATATATACACAGAGAACATCAAAGATTTTATACTAATTAAAGTAAAAGATCAAGGCGCAGGAATGAGCAAAGTGGCTCAAAAAAGAATTTTTGAAAAGTTTTATCGCGAACACACAGGCGATATTCACAACGTAAAAGGACACGGATTAGGTCTAGCTTACGTAAAACGAATTGTGGAAGACCACAATGGTCAAGTTTTTGTTGAAAGCGAAAAAGGAAAAGGAAGTACATTTATTATAAAAGTCCCATTGATAAATTAAAAAAATTATGGAAAAAGAAAATAAAAAAATATTATTAGTTGAAGACGATCAAAACTTTGGAGCCATTCTGAAAGATTATTTAATGTTAAATGATTTTGATGTTGTATTGGCAAAAAATGGGATGGAAGGTTTTGAAAAGTTTAAAAAAGACACTTACGATTTGTGCATTCTTGACGTAATGATGCCTTACAAAGATGGATATACTTTAGCTAAAGAAATCCGTGAGAAAAATAAAGAAGTGCCTATCGTGTTCCTAACGGCTAAAACCATGAAAGAAGACGTATTGAAAGGATACAAAGTAGGAGCAGACGATTATCTTAACAAACCGTTCGATTCTGAAGTTTTGTTGATGAAAATCAAAGCCATCATGCAAAGAAAATCATCTGAAACTAAAGCTGAAAATGTTCAGTTTGAATTCCAAATTGGTAAGTTTCATTTGAATTCTAAACTACGTTTCTTGAATTTTCCAGGTAACGAACCAATAAAATTGTCACCAAAAGAAAACGAATTGTTAAAAATGTTAGCACTTTATGTGGAAGATTTAATGCCAAGAGAATTAGCATTAACAAAAATTTGGAGAGACGATAATTACTTCACATCAAGAAGTATGGACGTTTACATTGCTAAACTAAGAAAATATCTAAAAGAAGATCCAAATGTAGAAATTTTGAACATTCACGGTGAAGGATTTAGATTAGTCGTAAAAAAATAAACATAAAGCTCCAAGAAATTGGGGCTTTTTTATTTCAATTCAAGTTCCAATCCAAAGTAAACTTTTCCATCTTTACTTACTGTATAAACGTTCTTATTCTTACCAATTGTAATTACTTCATTCAACGAAACTTCTTTTAAGTAATTCATTTCAAAAGCAGTTAATTCTTGTTTTAAAAGCTTTTTTGAATCCACACAATCCAAACACCATTCTAAATATTTTACACTATTGGCATGATTGACAATATCCAAATCAGATAGTAAAACAGTTCGTTCTGCAACTTCTTCAAATTCCTGCTGAAGATCTATTTTTGCATAACTTTTTTCAGTTGCACTAACATTTGGATATTTTTCAAAATGTTCATGAGGCAAAGCCAAAGCTTCCGGACGACGTGTTTTGGTATTAAAAACGGCCCAAAAAGTTTCGCAACCCACAATCTTTTCATCACCAAGATACAATTCTAAACAACGTGTAGAACGCGAATTTTCTAACGATTTTATCCAAGTTTTAACCGTTACTTTATCTTTCCATTTGGGTAATTGCTTAATTTCAACTCGCATTTTACTTAAAACCCAAGCTTGGTGAAATTCTTGCATATCGCTAAAACTAACACCACCAACTTCCGAATGTGTTGCTGCTGTCAACTGAAAAAGATTACACAATTCAGTATATTTCAAATAGCCATTAGGATAACATTGTAGAAAATTGATTTCCCAATCTTTGGTTAGAATAGAAGTGAAGCTAGGTGAAATTGGCATGGAAGTATTAAGTATTAAGATTTGATTATTAAGTATTAAGACTTAAAGTGTTGATTAATATGATTAATTATTTCTTTTCTATCAGTCAAATAATCAAACCAAACCGCATTTTCGGTTCTTTTAAACCAAGTCAATTGACGTTTTGAAAAGCGTCTTGTGTTTTTTTTGATTTCTTCGATTGCAAAATCTAATGAAGTTTTTTCTTCAAAATAATCGAATAATTCTCTGTAGCCAACTGTTTGTAAGGCATTCAAATCTTTATTTGGAAACAACTTTTCAGCTTCTGCAAGCAATCCTTCATTTATCATAATATCAACTCTTTGGTTGATTCTTTCATACATTATTGACCTTTCGGCTTCCAATCCGATTATGATTGGAGTGAAGTTTCTTTTGTTTTTTTCTTTATTCAAAAATGAGGAATACGGTTTTCTTGTTCCAATGCAAACTTCAACAAAGCGCATCATTCGTTGCGGATTTTGCAATGTTTGAGGATTAGTTTCTGTTATAAAATTGAAATAGTAATTATCTAATACTTGCAACTGATTTTGAAGATATTCGATTCCTTTTTCTTCATAATTCATGCGAACTTCATCACGAACATTAGAGTCAATATGAGGAAAGCTATCAAATCCTTTCAAAATAGCATCAACATACAAACCAGAACCGCCAACCATGATTTGGATGTTGTTTTTCTGAAATAATTCGTCTAATTTGGCAATAGCTTCCTTTTCGAAATCTCCAACAGTGTAATTTTCAAAAATGGATTTATTTTGAATAAAATGATGCGTTGCACTTGCTAATTCTTTCTCATTTGGAACAGCAGTACCAATTTTCATTTCCTTAAAAAATTGGCGACTATCACACGAAATAATATCGCAATCAAAATGCTGAGCCAAAGCAATACTCAAGGAAGTCTTTCCTATAGCAGTTGGTCCGATGATGGTAATTAAATAATTCAAAAGGTCTATTTTCTCTATTTTCTTTTTAAAACTTCATAATCTTCAATACCTTATTTTTTCTCAAATAACTCTGAATAATAGTTCGTGTATCTCGATTATTTTGCATCGGAATAATAATGTTTTTCAAGACTTCAACATTAGTAATTTGATAATTCAAATCATAGAAACAATAGCCTTTGTAAATGCCGTTTTCAATTAAAATAGCACTTCGTTCATCAACTTTTCTACCTCTATCAATGATAATCATATTGTTATTTTCAAACATCATTTCATTGATAAAATCTTCAACACGTTGGTTATATTCCGCAGGTGATTCTTTTCCTAAACAAGCGCCGTTGCATTCTTTTATTTTGTGTTGAAAACATCCGTTTTGCGTTTCATACAATCCGTTCAATTTCTGACATAAATTATATTTCTCGGTGATTCTAAACAACGCATTTTTTCCTTCTTGAAGTGTTGTAAATGCTGTAATTTCTTTCTTTCTACCATCTGCTTTTTGAAGACGTAAATTCAAGTAACCATTGTCGTCTAAAACTTCATACAAAGCATATTGAAAAATACTTTTACGCTGCGCACGATTGTAAATTGGTTTGTTAATTTTGATTTCTTCACTTTCTTTCAAAAGCGCAATCAATTCACTTCCAGTTTCTTCATAAGTTACTGCAAAAACTTCTAATTGAATTTTTTTACATTTATTCGTTTTACCTGTAAAATGTTGATTGACACGTTTTTTAATGTTCTTGCTTTTGCCAATATAAACCAAATCACCTTTTTCATTGTGAATGTAATAAATACCAGTTTTGTAGGGTAAACTTTCAACAATATCAAGCAATTTTGGAGTCAAACCGCTTTTAATTTCTGCTTTTATAGAACTAATTAAAATCTCTTTTTCAGTATCTTTTGATAATAATAATTTGAACAATTTGACGGTCGCTAACGCATCACCACTAGCTCTATGTCTATCGGTTACTGGAATTCCCAAAGCCCGAACCAATTTTCCCAAACTATACGATTCCATTCCAGGAATAAGTTTTTTAGATAATTCAACCGTACAAAGCGTTGGACGAATAAAATCGTAACCCAATCGAGTAAATTCGGTTCTTAAAATTCGATAATCAAATGAAGAATTGTGAGCTACAACAATACAATCTTGTGTAATTTCAATAATTCTTTTGGCAACTTCATAAAACTTTGGAGCCGAGCGCAACATAGCATTATTGATTCCAGTTAACTTAACTACAAATGGCTGAATTTCCTTTTCAGGATTGACCAAACTGATAAATTGATCCACGACTTCGTGACCATCATATTTGTAGATGGCGATTTCGGTAATTCCTTCTTCGTTGAATTGACCTCCAGTGGTTTCTATGTCGAGTATGCAGTACAAAATAGTATTCAGTGTTCAGTTTTCAGTTTTCAGTCTGTCATTCAGAAGGAATCTCAACTTTAATTATTATAATTTCTGTTTCCAAAGATACTACTTCCTATTCGAACCATTGTACTTCCACATTCAATTGCTAATTGATAATCGCCAGACATTCCCATTGAGATAGTGTTCAGTTGGCAGTTTTCAGTTTTCAGTTCACTTACTTTGTCGAAAACTGTTTTCAAGTTTTGGAATTCTTTTTTAATTTGGTTGTGATTTTCTGTGAAGGTTGCCATTCCCATCAAACCAATAATTCTTATGTTTTTCAGGTTTTTGAATTCTTCAGAAGATATAATCTCTGTTAATTCCTTTTCATCCAATCCAAATTTACTTTCTTCTTCGGCAATAAAAATTTGAAGCAAACAATCAATAACGCGATTATTTTTTTGAGCTTCTTTGTTGATTTCGTGTAATAATTTTAAACTATCAACTCCGTGAATCAAATTTACAAATGGAGCAATAAGTTTTACTTTTCGTGATTGTAAATGACCAATAAAATGCCATTGAATATCTTTAGGAAGTGCTTCATGTTTTTCAACTAATTCTTGGACATAATTTTCTCCAAAAACACGTTGACCAGCATTATAAGCTTCCATCAAATCAGCTACAGGTTTGGTTTTAGAAACGGCAACTAATGTAACGTTTTTAGGAAGTTGTGATTGTATATTGAGGAGGTTTTGTTTTATTATTTCCATTTTCTTTCGTAAAAAATATTGTCTATTTTTTTAGATATACCATAAATCCAATTATTAAAGCTTTCACAGAAACTGAAATATGTGATATCATTATCTTTTTCTAAACTTGAAAAGTTTGTAAAAATACTATAAGTACCATTGTAATATGTGTTTAAAACTTTTATGTTTTTAATTTTATTATTTTCATAATATAATTCTACAAATACATATTCAACACTTTTTTTGTTATATATTGTTTCATATTCATAAGTGGCTTTAATTATTTCAGGTTGTGGAATAGGATAGTCTGGACCGACTATTGCCATTGAATCAACTTTTATTGTATCTAAATATGATTTTTTATATATTTTTAATAAGGCATCAGTTTTAATTTTTAAAGTCTTTTTACGACTAACACTCACACTCCTTTCAATTTCAAATTTCTGTTCAATGTTTTTTTTTGATTTTAAACAAATACTATCAATCTGCTTAATAGTAAGTGATTTGTTTTGAGAAAAAGAAGTAGCCGAAATTAAGAAGAATAGAAGTAATTTTCTCATTTTAAATTTTGTTATAACTATTTTTCAGTATTTCGTACTTATAGTTCATACACCATCAATCCACTACGAAATTTAGGTTCAATATAAGTTGATTTTGGAGGCATAATTAAATTGTTGTCTGCCAAAGCTTTAATTTCTGAAATATCACTTGGGAACAACATGAATCCGACTTCAAATTCACCTTCGTCTACCAACTCTTTTATGGTTAAAATAGATTGTTTACCAGGAATGTATTCAATTCGTTCGTCGTTTCTCAAATCTTCTATTCCTAAAATGGGTTGCAATACTTTATCGTATAAAACTTGTGCATCTAAATTTGATAATATTGAATTTTGCTTTTTGATATTGTCATTGTCATTGACTTTGTAAAACAGCGCATAAAAAGCACCATCTAAATACATTCCGAATTCAAATTTTCCTTGTGGTTTCCACAATTCTTGTTCTTTGGTTTTGATGATGAAATGTTCTGATAGCTTTAGAATAAATTCTTCTTTCGAATGACCATTCAAATCACGAATGATTCGGTTGAACTCATAAATTTTGACATTACTTTCAGCAATTAGAAAACTCATAAAATAATTCAGATTCTGATTTCCTAAATGATTGTCTTCATCAAATAATAATTCTGCCGAAGCCGAACGGTGGTGACCATCAGCAATATATAATTCTGGAATGTTTTCAAATTGTTTTTCTAACCAAGCTATTTCTGAGTCAGAATCAACTTTCCAAAGTGTATGTTTTTCTTTGTTGGTTGTGGCAAAATGATAAATTGGCTGTTCTTTTTTCTTTTCTGAAATCCAATTGTTGATTTCTGATTTATCTGGATAAGTTATCAAAACTGGTTCTGTATTGAAACCTGTTTGATGCAAATAATCTTTGAATAATTCTACACGATATTGCAAAGTATCTTCGTGTTTTTTGATGATATTATTTTTATAATCATCAATTGAAGTTCCTGCTACAATTCCTGTAAAAGATTGACTTTTCGTCTGAATTTCATACAAAAAGAAAGCCGCTTTTTCATCTTCAAGAAAAATTCCATCATTTTTGAAATCTTGATATTTATGAGCAACACCTTTGAAACGCTTGTCCAAAGTAATTTTCTGCGAATGAACATAGGCAGGATTAATCACGTGCAAAAACGAATAAGGATTGAAATCCAACCACGAAGCCAATTCCGCAGGCGAATAGTCATCATAATTACGACAAGTTACCAACGCTACTTTATCAGGAGTTGGACGAACGGCTTTGAAAGGGATTATTTTGCTCATGTTGCTTAACCACGAAGGTCACAAAGTTTTGCACAAAGTACACGAAGATTTTTTTTGTGAGCTTTGTGCTTTCTTCGTGCTCTTTGTGGTTAAATTTTATTTAAATTGTTTAGAAACTTTCTCTGCTTTTTTACTTTCAGAATAATCGTAGAAACCTTCACCAGATTTTACTCCGAGTTTTCCTGCCATTACCATATTTACTAAAAGTGGGCAAGGAGCATATTTTGGATTTTTGAAACCGTCGTACATTACATTTAGAATCGAAAGGCAAACGTCAAGTCCAATAAAATCTGCTAATTGCAATGGTCCCATTGGATGTGCCATTCCTAGTTTCATTACCGTATCAATTTCTTCAACGCCAGCAACTCCGTTATATAAAGTTTCAATTGATTCGTTAATCATTGGCATAAGGATTCTGTTAGCTACAAATCCAGGATAATCGTTTACTTCTGTTGGAGTTTTTCCTAATTTTACAGATAAATCCATTATGATTTTAGTTACTTCATCAGAAGTGTTGTAACCACGAATAATTTCAACCAATTTCATAATCGGAACCGGATTCATAAAGTGCATTCCGATTACACGTTCTGGATGAACTACTTGCGCAGCTATTTGAGTAATTGAAATTGAAGATGTATTCGTTGCCAAAATCACGTTATGATCGCAAACTTCACTTAATTGTTTGAAAATATTTAGCTTTAAAGTTACATTTTCTGTAGCAGCTTCTACTACTAAATCGGTTCCAACAACACCATCTTTTATGTCGGTGTAAGTAATTATGTTTCCGATAGTTTTGTGTTTGTCATCTTCGGTGATAGTTCCTTTAGAAACCATTCGGTCAAGGTTGGAAGCAATGGTAGCCATTCCTTTTTCTAAAGATTTCTCTGAAATATCGATTAATTTTACGGTAAATCCGCTTTGTGCAAAAGTGTGAGCAATTCCGTTGCCCATCGTTCCTGCGCCTATTACAGCTATTGTTTTCATTATGTTTGTTTAGTTTGTTTTAATTTTTTCCACCGCAAATTCATAAATTTTATATTTTAATTTGCGAATTTGCGGTCAATATTATTTTTCGTTCATCGAATCAATAATCATATAAGCTACTCTCAAAGCTTCGGTTCCATCTTCTAAAGTTACTATTGGAGTTGTATTATTTACAATGGCATCAGCAAAAGTTTCTAATTCGTCTAAAATGGCGTTGTTTGGAGCAACTTCTGGATTGGCAAAATAGATTTGTTTCTTTTCGCCTTCTGCATTTTGTAAAATCATATCAAAATCACCTGGAACTTCTGGTGCGTCTTTCATTTTTACAACTTCACAAATTTTATCTAAATAATCGACAGAGATGTAGGCGTCTTTTTGAAAGAAACGAGATTTACGCATGTTCTTCATCGAAATTCTGCTCGAAGTTATGTTGGCAACGCAACCGTTTTCAAACTCAATTCGGGCGTTGGCAATATCTGGCGACTGACTCAAAACTGAAACTCCACTGGCGTGAACGGCTTTAACTTTTGATTTTACAACACTCAAAATAGCGTCGATATCATGAATCATCAAATCTAAAACCACAGGAACATCAGTACCACGAGGATTAAATTCTGCCAAACGATGCGTTTCAATAAACATTGGGCTTTCAATCATATCTTTTACAGCTATAAACGCAGGATTGAATCTCTCCACATGTCCAACTTGACCTTTTACATTGTATTCTTTGGCTAAAGCAATGATTTCTTCTGCTTCTGCAACAGTTGTTGCAATTGGTTTTTCTATAAAAACATGTTTACCACTTTTAATAGAAACTTTAGCACATTTGTAATGTGAAAGAGTAGGAGTAACAATATCTATTACATCAACAGCGTGAATTAATTTGGCAATGGTATCGAAACGTTTATACCCAAATTCAGCAGCTATTTTATCTGCATATTCAGCATTTTCATCATAAAAACCAACTAATTCATATTTTTCAGATTGATTCAACAATCGTAAGTGTATTTTTCCGAGGTGACCGGCACCTAAAACGCCAACTTTAAGCATAAAATAAAATTTTATCAAAAATAGTAATTAATTGATAATTCGTAATTGATAATTGATAATTTGTTTTCTATTTTTACAAAATAAATACTTGCCCAAATTGAAAGATACAAACAAACATCAAGGACTTAGAAATCAATTAGCTAAACAGCTTGAAGAAAAAGGAATTACCGATAAAAACGTTTTGGAAGCTATAAAAAAAATTCCAAGGCACTTGTTTTTGAATTCAAGTTTTGAAGATTTTGCCTACCAAGACAAAGCATTTCCAATAGGTGCTGGACAAACTATTTCACAACCTTATACTGTAGCATTTCAAAGTCAACTTTTAGACGTTAAAAAAGATGATAAAATTTTAGAAATTGGGACTGGTAGTGGATATCAAACAGCAGTTTTGTGTTTGCTTGGAGCCAAAGTATATTCAGTTGAAAGACAAAATGAATTATTTAAAACTACATCACTTTTATTACCAAAACTTGGAATTCGTCCAAAACATTTATCGTTTGGAGATGGTTATAAAGGATTACCTAATCACGCTCCATTTGATAGTATTATTGTCACTGCTGGTGCTCCAATTATTCCAAAGCCACTTATGGCACAATTAAAGATTGGAGGTAAATTAGTTATTCCTGTTGGAGAAAAAGAGCAAATTATGACTATGTTAATTCGTAAAAACGAAACCCAATTTGAAAAACATGAATTTGGTGATTTTAAATTTGTGCCTCTTTTAGAAAATAAGAATTAATTTACAACGTTTCACAAGAATTACTATATTGTACCAAAATTAAACCAACCAAATTAATGAAAAAAATCATTGCCATTTGTATTCTGTTTGTAAATGTAACATTTGCACAAACAGCTGAAAAAAAAGTATGGGATTTGTTATTGTCTAACAAACGTGAAGATGCCAGAAAACTTTTCGATAAAGAATTAAAAGCCAAAATGAACACTAATGTAGATTATTTGATATTGGACGCTATGTTACAATATGAAATGGGCACACTAGCATTTGATGATCAAATTTTAAAGCAATTTTTAGTTACTTGTAAGGAGAAAAATTATCTGTATCCAGTTTGGTACAAACCTTACATGATGGATAATGCAAATACCAATGGTTACAATGATTATACCTACAAGAAAATAGATCTTTTAGCTGCTTCAGAAGTTTTTGGAAAAGATCCTTTGGTAATTTATTTCAAGGCGGTTTGCGATAGAAAAAGAAAAAATCCACAAGGTTTTAGCGATAATATTAAAAAATTGAATGCTATTGAAGATTGGCAATATTGTGGAGCTTTTGAAAATTTAAATGACAGTGGATTAGAAACAGAATACGAACCAGAAGTTTATGCTAATAACGATAAATTGTTTGATGCAAATAGCAACGGAAAAATTGGTTGGTATATTCCTGTTGACAAGCAAGAAGAAGGTTATCACTTTTATAGCAATGAGTCAGAATATGGTGACGGAATTATGTATTCTCAAGTATTCATTGATTCACCTTCTGATAAAGAAGTGTATTTAAATTTTGGTACTAGTTCTTCTATCAAAATCTTTGTAAATGATGCTGAAATTTATGCTAATAACATGGCAGAACACACCGATTTGAATGCCTTTAGATTGAAATTCAAGTTGTTGAAAGGAACAAATAGATTATTAGTAAAATTCTCAACTAATTCTAGTAATGATAATTTCTTTGTGTCGTTAACAGATGAAACTAACAATAAGATTTCAGATTTAACGATTTCAAATAAATTTAAAGCTTACAATAAATCAACTCTTGAGCAATTGAATGTAGTTGAATTGAATCCAACATTCGAAGATTATTTTAAAGATTTGATTGCTAAAAATCCAAGTAATGTTTTATACAAGATTTTATTATTTGAAGCCTATTCTAATAATAGTAAAAATGATTTGGCAAATGATATCATTGAAGAATTAATAAAAGAATATCCAAAATCTTCTTTTATCCAAGTGCTTCAAATGACTAATTATTCTAATAAGAAGGAAACTCAAAAAGTTGAAGAGATTGCCAAAAATATGGAGATTAATGATGAGTTTTATTACTATAATATCATCAAGAAAATTCAAGATCAAGATTGGATGCGTTCAGCAAACA
This sequence comes from Flavobacterium koreense, assembly GCF_054776075.1. Lineage (NCBI taxonomy): Bacteria > Pseudomonadati > Bacteroidota > Flavobacteriia > Flavobacteriales > Flavobacteriaceae > Flavobacterium > Flavobacterium koreense. The sequence continues at coordinate 327,527 of NZ_BAAHCF010000029.1, forward strand.
TTGTAGAGCTTGAAAAATTTCGTGAAAAAACCACCTCTGTAAAATCAGAAATGGTAACAACTTTGTTTGATTTTATTTTGGCTTCAAGAAAATCTGATATCAATTTAATGATTCAAAAGTTGGAGGATTTATTTGCTAAATCAGACAATAATGAATTTTATGTTACCACATTTTCTGGGATTTATGAAAAGTTAAAAAATGATAAGGCTAAAACCATAAAAATGCTTGAGGATTTAGTTGCTTCAAAAGAGAATCTTATCGCTTTAAATCAATTAAGAGGGTATTACGAAGACGCAGATAAAAAAGATGATGTTGAGAAAATGATTCACGATGTTAGTACCAGATATCCTTACTCAAATGATTTAAGAGTAGATTATATTAATCATTTGGTTGATGAAAAAAGATATACAGAAGCATTGGTTGAGGTTGACAGAGCTTTAGCTAATTTTCCGTATTCATTTTCTTTGATGGAGAAAAAAGGAACTATTTACAATAGTCTTAATAACGTTAAAGATGCTGAAAAATTCATCAGACAATCATTATCTCACAATTCTAGTAATAGCTCATTGCGTAAGAAACTTTATGATATTACAAAAACTCCAGATGAGATAGAAGAGGTAGCAACCAAAGATATCTATAAAGTTATTAAACAAAGAAGAAATTCAACTTTGAAAGGTGATTTTGGAGTAACGACTCTTTTAGATGAATACATTGTAAATATTTTGCCAGAAGGCGGAAGAAAATCTAAAGTTACTTTTCTTTATGAAATTACTTCAGAAAAAGGAATTGAAGAGCTTAAAGAGTACAGCTTGCAATCTTACAGTAATAGTGTTTTAAAATCTGAAATTGTTAAGCAAGATGGTTCTATAGTTCCTGCAGAAGAAGGTGATGGAACATTAGTATTTACCGATTTGAAAGTAGGTGATGTAATCTACATTCAATATGAAAGATATGAGAATTCTTATGGAAGATTCTATAAAGATTTTGATTTGTCTTGTTATTTCAATAGCTATTATCCTGCAGTAGAAACAGTTTTTGGATTTATCTATCCTCCAGGAACAGAATACATTTCAGATTTTATCAACGGAACAGTTCCATCAACAACTAAAAAAGTAAATAATAAAACTTATATGATTTGGAAGAGAACTAATGTTCCTGCAATGGCTCTTTCTGAATCTTATGCACCAAATTTTAGTGACTTGACTAATACTATTAGAATTAGTACTATAAAGTCGTGGAAAGAAATTTCAAATTGGTATTCTGATTTGGTAAAGAAAAATTTGAAATTAGATAAAATTACAAAGAAAACTTTTGCCGAAATTTTTCCAAATGGTGTAACTGGAATTTCTCAAGAAGAAATAGCTAAAAAAATATACTCTTATATTGGAAATAATATTAAATACAGTTCTTTAGATTTTAGACAAAGTGGTTATGTTCCTCAAAAACCATCTAAAACTATTACAACAAAACTTGGTGATTGTAAAGATGTTTCTACTTTATTCGTCGCTTTATCGCAATTGGCAGGAATGAAAGCTAATTTGGTTTTGGTGACTACAAACGATAATGGATTTACTTCTATGTTATTGCCATCAAATGACTTCAATCATTGTATCGTAAAAGTTGCAATTGATGGTAAAGATTATTTTTTAGAATTAACAGATAAGTATCTTCCATTTAAAGCATTGCCAAGTAGTTTGTATAATGCCAATGCACTTGTAATCTCATTTGATAAAGCTGAAAACGAGAAATCTAAAATTATTGGAATCCCATTTGATAATGCTTTGAAAAATGTTACAAATGCAGTAACAACTATGACTATTGATGATAAATCAAAAAGTTTTACAAATACTTTTACAATAAGCGGAGCCAATAAATCATATTATAATGAATTGTTTTCTGATGCAACTACAGAAGATGTTCGTAAGAAAAGAATAGAAGAGGATTATAATTCTAAATTAAAGAAAGTTGTTTCATTGCAATCTTCTAAAGTTGTTAAAAACGAAACTTACGATAAAGACATTACGTTTGAAACACAGTTTTCAATTTCAGAAAGAATTCAAACGGTTGGAAATCTAAAAATTACTGATATTCCATTTCTAGATAAAGTTTACACAAGAGATATTATTTCTTTAGAAAGTAGAAAATACGATATTGATTATTTTTCTTATGAAACAAGTAATGAATATAATTCTGAAGTAATTTTAAATATTCCACAAGACAAAAAGTTTACAGAAGTTCCAGAAGGAAAAACGTTTACTTTTAAAGGACATAAATACCAAATAGCCTTTGAATTAGTAAAGCCAAATACATTAAAGGTTGTTAGAACAGTTACTTTAAATTGGGATAAAATTTCTACAACAGATTATTTAGAATACAAAAAATATGTTGAAGATGTAATTGCCGCAGAAGAACAGATAGTTGGATTTAAATAAAAATAAAGAAACCCATTCCTAAACAGAATGGGTTTTTATTTACTAATTATGTTTATATAACGCTCTAAACACTCTTTTTCTACTTGTGCAATAAATAGCAAAAAGTCTTCTTTATTATTTGAAGTTTGTGCTGTTTCAAGCGTTTTGTAATAGTTCATTCTAGTTTCGTAATCTCCTTTTATATTGGCAATCACGTATCCGTTTTGTAAAAGAATTAGATTCATTATTAAACGAGAAGTTCTACCATTTCCATCTATGAAAGGATGAATAGTAACTAGTCTTTCATGCATTTCTGCTGCTAAAACAACTGGGTGCATCTTACTTTTGTTTTCTTCATACCAAATGAAATAGTCTTCCATTTCTTTTGCAACTATAAAAGGTTGTGGAGGCATGTGACTGCTTCCTTTTATCATAACTTGTACTTGACGATATCGACCAGCATCTTCAGGAATAATTCCTCTTAAAATTAAATTGTGAACAGAAAGTAGTTCACTTTCGTTTAAAGGAAAATTGCGTTCCATTAATTGTTTAATGTAGGCTATAGCTTCAACGTGATTAATTGCCTCTAAATGTTCACGCATACTTTTTCCAGAAATAGTCAATCCTTCATTGATAACCAAATCGGTTTCACGTAATGTAAGAGTGTTTCCTTCTATTCTGTTACTTTCAAAAGTGTATTCTAATTCTAATGCTTGTGCAATTCTAAAACTATCAAATTGACGAAATTGGTTTAGTTTATTTTTTAGTGCATCAATATCATTTAAAATATTTTGTAAATTTTTTGAAATCGATTTTCTAACGAAACTTACGTTATATTTTATTTGTTCTTCAGCAAGTATCATTGCCTTCAAAGCTAATTCATCTGAACCAATTTCATAAAGAATACGCTCTTTTAACCAAGCAACCATTAAGGTTTCATAATCTAAATCTAAAACCTGCGCTAATTTGGCAACTTGTTCTTTAGTTGGTTTTCTTGATCCGCTTTCAAACTTACTTATCAATGCTTGATCAATACCTAAAAGTTGTGCTAACTCTCTAGTTTTTATTCCTTTTTCTTCTCTTGCATTTTTTAATAAAGTTTTCATTCTAATTAAAATGTTTTATTTTGTCTTGACAAATTTAGTCATTTTTTCAAGACAAAAAAACAATAACAAAATTTTTTAAAAATTTTAAAATGATTTTTTAATTCGTTCGATATCTCGCTTGGTATCTTGTTCTTTTAAAGATTCGCGTTTATCGTAGGTTTTCTTACCTCTACAAAGTCCAATTTCTAATTTAGCTAATCCTTTTTCGTTAGTAAATAAACGTAACGGAATTATGGTTAATCCTTTAGTATCAATACTTTTTTCTAATGATTTAAGCTCTCTTTTATTAAGTAGTAGTTTTCTTTCGCTGCGAGCTTTATGATTAAACTGATTACCAAAAGAGTATTCCTCTATAGAAGTATTAATAGCAAAAAGTTCGTTATGGTCATTAAACTCACAAAAACTTTCAGTGATGTTGGCTTTTCCTAATCTAATAGATTTTATTTCAGTTCCAGTCAAAACGATTCCAGCCGAATAAGTTTCGATTATCTCATAATCAAATTTGGCTCTTTTATTAAGTATGTTGGCTGTTTTAATCATTCTGAGGCAAATGTACTAACTAAATAGTGAAAGTAAAAGTAAAATTATTTAGTATCAAAAAAAATTTCAAACTATGATTTATATCAGTTTTTTTAAGAAAACTTGACAATAAATTTGTCCTATAATTTTAAAACTAAAAACAAAATGAAAAAAATTTTATTAGTTGCAGCAATAGCATTATTTGGTTTAACTGCAAATGCACAAGAGAAAGAAAGTAAAGGATTACAAGGAACATGGTGGGCTGCTGGTCAAGTATCGTTTTCATCTACTAAAACAGGTGATGCAAAATCAGATTCTAACATGATTTTACCAATCGTTGGAAATTTCATTTCTCCATCAGTAACTGTAGGTTTAGGTATCGGAAATATTAGCTCGAAAACAGTTAATGGTGCAGGAACTACAACTGGTGATGCAAGTACATTTGTTGTAAAACCTTTAGTAAGAAAATATTGGAATGTTTCTGGTGGATTATTCTTCTATGGTCAAGCTGCTTTACCTGTTACGTTTGGAAAAGACAAAATTTCTGATGGAAAAACTTCTTCATTCGCTTTAGAATTAGCTCCAGGTTTTGATTATGTAGTTAATAAATGGTTAACAGTTGAAACTTCATTCACTATCTTTAATGTTGGTTCAGTAACTGAAACTCCTGCTACAGGTGATAAAACAACTACATTCCAATTTAATGCAAATCCAATGAACTCTGTTGCTGACAGACAAATTGGTAACCTACAAGTTGGTGTTAAATTTTTATTCTAAGAAATTAGATTATATTTAGAGTTATTGGTTAGTCCCGATTTAGTTCGGACGGAAAGGTCATCATTTTTTAATGATGACTTTTTTTTGCTATTATATTTAAAAAATTATTACATTCGTAAAACCAACCTTAAAAAAATACTAGTATGACAAAAAATTTTCTAAAAATTATCATTTTATCAGTGTTTGTCTTTGCTTCATGTTCTAAAGAAGATTCATTTGATGAAATTTCAGTCGATGCTTCTCAAAAGGATCCATTAACAGCACAACAAGTAAATGCTCAAATTGATGAAGCTATTGCTACAAAAGGAAGCTTCAGTTGGAAAAATGCTTCAAATCATTTACTTTGGAGTGCTTCATTTAGAGGAAATCATATCATAACTATTGGTTTTGGTAATTCAGCTACAGATTTTGATAGAAGTAAATCAGCAGATAATGCTAAAACACAAGCTAGTATTCTGAATCTAGTTGCGCATTATGAAGGAAAGTCTAAAGAAGATGTTTTGCTTTCAAGTGATGCCTATTTGAATTTGGTTGATGTTTATATTGAAAAGCAAGAAACAATTATAGCTTTAAGAAAAACTGCTAAAATACGTTACGTTGAACCAGGTGATTACAAATATTTTGAGACAGCACAACAAAAAGTATCTTTAGCAGAATCTAGTTCTTCAGGTTCTTCAGGATGTGGATTTGAATCGTCAACATTAAGTACTTCCGATTTTACTACGGTTACTCCAGGTGCTAAAGTGCCATGGTCGTTTTACCAACATAATATTCCAACTGCTTGGAATACTGCCACAGGTCGAGGCATCACAATTGGAATCATTGACACAGGAGTTTCTCCAAATCAAACTTTGTTGGGTACTAATTTTAATGATGGTCTTTCAACTGGAAGAACAATTCAAAAATATGGTACTTATGTAGATTCAATTTGGCCTTGGAGCACAAGTACAGACGGACCAAATGATCAATGTGGTCATGGAACAAGTATGTCATCTGTAGCTGCAGCACCAAGAAACGATAATGGTTTGCCTGTTGGTGTTGCTTACAATTCTAATCTAGTTGTTTACAGAGCTGCTTCTAATGTTGTTTTAGATGGATATCACGAACAAAATGGTGTAAAAAATGCTTTCACTGCTTTAGCAAATAATACTAGTGTGAAAATCATTTCTATGTCAATGGGACATATCTTCTCTTCTGGAAAAATTGAGGATGGTGTGAAATATGCTTACAGTAAAGGAAAATTAATCTTCTGTGCCGGTGGAACTTCAACAAGCTTTACTAATTTTGTGGGTGTTATTTTCCCAGCTTGGATGGCAGAAACAGTTGCCGTTACTGGAGTTATTGAAGGAACATCTAACCAAAAATGTGATGTTTGCCACTCAGGTGGAAAAATTGAATTTACGATTCAAATGCAAAGAGCAGCTTCAGGTAATACAGTTCCAGTTACAAGTTATTATGATAATCAAAATGATTATGTAGGAGGTTCTTCAGTAGCAACTGCAACAACAGCTGGAATAGCTGCGTTAGTTTGGTCAAAGAATCCTTCTTGGACAAGAGACCAAGTGCTAAACAAAATGCGTCAATCAGCTACTTATTTCCCTAATAGAAATGCAGATTATGGTTATGGTAACGTAAATGCAGCTTTAGCGGTTCAATAAATAGTATCATTAAAATTATAAAACCATCAAGAGAAATTTTGATGGTTTTTTTATGCAATCAATTTTAATAGTACTTTTGCGATATGGAAAAATCAAAAGACCCACTACACGGTATAACTTTACAAAAAATAGTAGAGCAATTAGTAGATTTTTATGGATTCGATACCTTGTCAGAATTGATTAGAATTAAATGTTTTTCAGATAATCCAAGTGTAAAATCTAGTCTTACCTTTCTAAGAAAAACAGACTGGGCAAGAAAAAAAGTAGAAGAGCTTTATATAAGAACTTTACCCAAATTTAAAACCCTTTAAAAATTAATTTAAAGGGTTTTTAAGTTATTAGTTTTCAGCAATTCCGCGCCATTGTTTTATTTTTCTTGAAAAGAATAACATCATTATGAAAATGAATAAAACATTAAACCATAATAATTCATAGGCATAATCTTTTAAAAATGAAATGAATGGAAACTTCTCATTTCGCAAACCTATATCAATAATTTCATAGTAGTTTGTAGTACTTTTAGCCAATTCTAAAACTATTGCATAAACTATAGGACCAAATGATGGTAACAACCAAAGTGTTGCATTTAAGGTAATTCCAGAAATTCCTTTTCCTTTTTTTCTATGTATTACTAGAATTAAATAAACAAAAAGAATAATGGTAAGTAATAATAACGCTGCCAAATAAAAATATTCAGAGGATATAATCGCAGTCAAGATTCCTATTAAAATATTTACAACTCCAAGAGCCACAATAGCAATTAAAAAATTTCTTCCAGAGGTTACTCTAAATGAAAATAATACTAGTGAAAAACCTATAGCTATGTATAATAACAATAAAATTGTATCAATACTCACACTCGGTTTTGTCCAACTATTAGAAATTGTCTCATAAGAATGTTTTAAAGAATTTTCAGGCACATAATATTTATTATATAAGTAATAGGTGTCTTTAACTTTCTTTACGTATTGTTCTGAGGTATCTATTTGATTTCTTCTTATTTCATTTTCATAATCATAGGATACTTCAAATTCTTCTGCTCCAATGTTTTTATACTTCTCAAATTTTGGATAATCATAAACCAATTCGGTCCATTTATCTTCATCAATATTCGCTTTTAATTTATGTTCTTTAACAATAGCCAAGTAATTTTTAAATAACGATTTTACAGAATCTTTTTTATTGTAAAACAACCAATCTTTTATCTTCATTTTTCGCAAAGAATCTTCATTATATCCAAAGAAACTATAGGAATTAATGTTTTTATCTAACAATGAAAAATTTGAATATTTTCTTCCTCTATAGAAAAAATGATCTTTAATTGTGGCTGAATCAACAACTGCTGGTGCTGTATCAGCATAACTTGCTGCTTCAACCATAGCATCACCTTCATAATTATCGTTGTTGTAGTGATAACTATAAGAACCCGATACAAAAAAGGAACCTTGACTTAAAATTTCACATCTTTTTTTAGCTTCACTTTCAGTGTAATAGCTTCTCACTTTTAAATCTTTACCATATAAGTAGGCCATTATTAGTGAACTATTAAGAAAACAAACGACAAGAATAAGTAACCATTCCTTAAATAAAGAAAAGTTATTCTTAGGATAATACGATTTTAAAGCATTGTTTTTCAAATAATAAACCAGCCAAACTATTGCTGTTAAAATTGAAATCATCACACTAAAGAAAATAATAATATCATCATTATCATTTCTAGAATAATCATTGTCGGTTTCGGTAAAATCTATTGCACCATTTAAATAACCCAAAAGGATGAAAATGATATTGAATAAAATAAGAAACGCGCTTACAGGAACAATTTTTAAATTCCAAAGTAAGGGATGATTTATTAGGAGGTATTTTTGAATATTTTTAAACATAATTTATAGATTTAGGATACAAAAAAGCGACGTGTTGAGTTGGAAATATTTCTAAAATACTGCACCGGAATTTTTTCTGAAACAAGCAGATTCATAAAGTCGTATACGGTAACACTTTCTTTGAAACTAACAATATAAGTACCACCATTAAATTGTAGTGAAACCAAGTCTAATTTTCCAAAAGTTTCTCCCAATTGGCTTTGTGACCATTCGCTTTCAAACTCAATAACCAAATAATTTTCAATAGGAATTTCATTTTCTGAAACAGATTTTTCGTGAAGATTTTTCTGTTTTCCATGCTTTAAGAAAATCACTTGATCAGAAGTTTTTTCAACCTCATACAATTGTTGTGAACTTAATACGATTCCAATAGGTCTAAAAGGCGATTTAGCGATTGCTTTAAAATCCTCAAGAACAGTTTGTTGTGCTAAGATATCTAAATTTGCCAATGGCTCATCTATCAACAATATTTTTGGTTTTCTTAAAAGCATTCGCGCCAATTCAAAACGCATTTTGTATCCAGAAGATAAACTCTTCCAACTATGATTTCTGAATTTTCGCAATCCTAATCGAGCGATGATTAATTCTATAATCAATTCATTTTCTTCAGGTTTGTAACCATAACTAGAAGCTGTGAATTGTAAGTTCTCAAACATAGAGCCATACCAAGTATCTGTCCTTTGAGGTATGTAAACTAATCTTGTTCTCAAATCAAACTGGTCATCATACTTAAAATGATAGTTTATTGTACCTCCAGTTGCATAAAGTTCACCACACAAACAACGCAAAAGTGTAGTCTTACCATTTCCATTTTCACCAACCAAACCAAGAATTTCTCCTTGACGCAATTCCATTTCTATTGGACCTAATCCAAAACTCGAACTACCATAACTTTTTTCTAAACTACTTGTAGAAACTAAAACCTGCTTTTCTGCAATTGGTTTATTTATAAGTGTAGCCTGTAAATCTGAAAGAACAGCTTGATACTTTTCTTTTTTGCCTTCAACATTATTTTCATTCTGGTCTAGCCATATTAAAAAATCATTAGTTTTTTTATAATGATTTAAATCCTCAGTATCTAAGGTTAAATCAATAATTCTTTTGGTAAGAATTGTGAAGTCATCAAACTTGAGAAAGTTTAATAACTCTTGGTATTGTTTTTCAAATTCGTTCATGTAATGTGTTGGTTGATTATTTTTTAAAATTTCTTTTCAATATTGAATAGATAACAGTGTCCCAAAATTTACCATCATAATATTCATTTTCTAATATGTGAGCTTCTTTTATTAAGCCATTTTTTTGGAGAACACGTTCCGAAGCAATATTGTCAGGATCAATAACAGCTTCAATAGAATGCATATTCATATCCTCGAAGCCATATTCTAAAACAGCTTTTATAGCTTCTGTAACGATTCCTTGACCGTTATATTGTGGTAAAATCATATAACCTATTTCACAACGATGATTTTCGGGTTGAATTCTATAATGACCAATAATTCCTATAAGTTTTGGATTTCCTTTTACAGTTATAGCCCAATTAATGCCTTCATTTTTTTCAATCTTTTCATCAATCATCTTAAAATGATTTAAAGCATCTTCTTCGGTTTTAACCAATGGACGCGGAATGAACTTCATCGTTTCAGGATTACCTCTTAGTTCTAGTATTTCATTTAGGTCATCTTTTGAAACTCGTCTTAATAATAAACGTTCTGTTTCAAGATTTTTAAAGGGATGAAAGTTGATTTCAATCATAAACAAATTATTATTTTGTGAAATTAAACATAAAACTAAAATTAGTGTAACATTTTTTTATTTATTTGCTCTAATAAATAAATACTCAATTTATGAAACACTTTTTTATCAAAGCATTGGCTCTTGGAACTCTAGTTTTAAGTTTCTCTACTGCAACAGCACAGCAGACGCCTGCTAGTTCAAACTACAACTACAATGAAGCATTTGGTAACAATTTTTATACCAAAAATGCTACTGAAACGCGTTCGGCAAGTGGGCAACCTGGTCCAAAATATTGGCAAAACAGAGCCGATTATTCAATTACAGCTTCTTTAGATGAGAAAACAAATGAAATTAAAGGTTCAGAAGTTTTGACTTACACTAATAATAGTCCAGATAAATTGAGCTTTTTATGGCTGAATTTAGATCAAAACTTATTCAAAAAAGATTCAAGAGGAAACGCTATTATTCCACTAAAAGGAAGTAGAAATGGAGCGAAAGGACAAGATTTTGATGGAGGATTCAGAATTAATTCAATAAAAGTAGTTACAACAGTAGCTGGAAAATCAACTGAAAAAGACGCAAAATTCACTATTACAGACACAAGAATGCAGGTAGATTTACCTCAGAGCTTGAATGCTAATGGAGCTTCTGTAAAACTAAAAATTGACTTTGCATTTGTATCGCCAGAATACGGTTCGGATAGAATGGGAGTTTTAGAAACTAAAAATGGAAAAATCTTTACCATGGCGCAATGGTATCCAAGAATGTGTGTCTATGATGATGTTCGCGGTTGGAATACAAGACCTTATTTAGGAGCAGGTGAGTTTTATTTAGAATATGGTGATTTTGATGTATCGATTACGGCTCCTGCATCACACATTGTTGTTGGTTCAGGTGAATTATTAAACCAAAATGAAGTTTATACTGCTGAGCAACAGAAACGTTGGACTGCAGCAAAAGCAAGCGATAAAACAGTTATGATTAGAACTGTAGATGAGGTAACTAATGCGTCATCAAGACCTGCTGGAAAAACTACTCTGACTTGGAAATTTAAAATTAAAAATTCACGTGATTTTTCTTGGGCTTCTTCACCAGCTTTTGTGGTTGATGCTGCTAAAATCAATCTTCCAAGTGGGAAAAAATCATTGGCTATTTCTGCTTATCCAGTAGAAAGTAATGGAAATAACGGTTGGGAACGTTCAACAGAATATACAAAAGCATCGATTGAAAATTATTCTAAAAGATGGTTTGAATATCCTTATCCAGCAGCAACTAATGTAGCTGGAAACGAAGGTGGAATGGAGTATCCTGGAATTGTTTTCTGTAGCTGGGAATCAAGAGGTGCTGATTTATGGGGAGTTACTGATCATGAATTTGGTCATATTTGGTTTCCAATGATTGTTGGTTCTAATGAGCGTTTGTTTGCATGGATGGACGAAGGATTTAATACGTTTATTAATGGTTTAAGTTCTCAAGATTTTAATAACGGTGAATACAAGCAACCAGTTACAGACATGCACCAAGCGGCATTTGTATTGAGTAATCCAGAAATGGAACCTGTAATTGCAGCACCAGATAATTTGAAAGAAGCCAACTTAGGAATCTTGGCTTACTACAAACCAGGTTCTGGATTAGAAATGTTGAGAAATTCTGTAGTAGGACCAGAGCGTTTTGACAAAGCTTTTAGAGTTTATATTGAGCGTTGGGCATACAAACATCCACAACCAGATGATTTCTTTAGAACTTTTGAAAATGTAACTGGAGAAGATTTAGGATGGTTTTGGAGAGGTTGGATTATGAATAATTGGCCTTTAGACCAAGCTATTACTAAAGTTAAGTATGTTAAAGGTAATGCTAAAAATGGTGCTACAATAACCATTCAAAACCTTGAGAAAATGCCTATGCCAGTTGTAGTAGAAATGAAAACTAAAACTGGAAAAACATCAAGAAAAACATTACCTGTAGAAATTTGGCAACGCAACAACTCATGGACTTTTAATGTGGATACTACCGAAGAATTAGAATCAATAACTTTAGATCCAGATAAATCATTTCCAGATGTAAATGAAGAAAACAACGTTTGGACAGATGCTAAGAATGGAGTAGAGAAGAGCAAAGGTCTTGATGCTTACGTTGGTGAATACTCAAGTACTAAAATTCCTTTAAAAATTAGTTTTACTGAAGAAGATGATAGTTTGGTAATCAACTCACCAGGACAACCTTCAACACCACTTGACGATAAAGGAAATGGTAAGTTTACTTTAGAGCAAGCAGGTTTGACTGTTCAATTCAACAATACTAAAGATGGTTTTACACTTTCAATAAGCGGACAAACCTTTGAATTTACTAAGGATAAAAAATAATTTAATATTGAAATATAAAAAAAGGTACGTTTTAAATTACGTACCTTTTTTTGTTTCTTTTATTTGCTTTTCTTGGTGATTAAAGCACTTATCAAAGAAAAAACGATTCCAATAGGTAAAATCTCAAAATAGGTCATACCAATTACAAAAAAAGGATTTTTATAGGATTCTTTCATCTGATTTAATTCATCAATCTTTGCTTGTAAATCTGCAGCATTTAAACCACTTGATTCTAAATTTTTAATTTCCATTGCGGAATACTTTTCCATAAAATCAGGATAGAAATTATATAATTCTACAAGCCATACTAAAACATAAATAGTAGAAATAATTAAAGCAATTAAAAAACCAATGGTAAAGGCCTTTCCAAATGTTATTGTTCCACTGTTTACGGTATCACGATATTGCTTCATTCCTACGAATGTAAAGGCAAAACCTATAAACATTCCAGTAAAACCTAAAATATAGCTTAAAGTGGCATCCTCAAGATTTTTAGAATGAAAATAGACGCTCATTCCAGAAAATACGGCTACAATCAATCCTCCAATCAATCCGTTTTTTAAAATAATGTTTTTCATAAAAGAGTTTTTTTGGTTAGTTAATCAAAGTTACTTTTTTTTTTGTATAATCACAACTACTAATCTTGTTGACTCATCACGTTAATTGGTATTGTATAATAAACAGAAACAGCTTTATTATTGACTGTAGCTGGATTGAATTTTTTATTTTTTCCGATTCTATTAATGACGTTTATAGCTTCCATATCAAATTCAAAATATCCTGAAGTTTTGTTAATTCTAATGGCTTCTACAATTCCTTCCTTATTTATTCTAAAATTCACGAATATCTTTAATATACTTTTTTCAATGATGCGTATTTCAGGAACTGCATAATTGTTCATTATAGCTTTATAAATGATTTGATAACTACATTGTTCAATTCCCAATGGAGAATCTTTACAAGCATCAATCGTTGGTCCAATCTCATAAATAGGTTTTAAAGTGTCGCTTACTTTGATGTTGGTTGTATTTTCTGAAACTTTTTCTACCTTTTTTTCTTCTACAAAAGATCGATACAGCGAATCAATTTTCACAAATCGTTCCGTAACAAAATTAGAAATTAAGATAGCTTCTTCTTTCGATTTGATTAAAGGATAAAATTGTTGGTTGTTTTTTCTCAATTGCAAATAAAAATCGCATAAATTCAAGTTATGTATTCTATTAATTGAATCAATTTTGTAATCTCTTACGTTGTTAAATTTTGGTTGCTCAATTTTTGAATTTTCTACCAAGTAGTTTTCGATTTTGTCGAATAGAATGCTATGTGTTTTGTAAACTTCTATTAATGGTTTTTTACATTTTTCCAAAATCAGTTTATCATTGTTAGTCTGTGCACTTAGGTTTTTTGTGCCTAACAAAATCAGGAGTATAATTATTTTTTTCATTTTCATTTTATTTTAAGCGTTCTAAAACACCTTTTCGTTTCACAATATTTTTATAATCCCATTGGATTTCTCTTGATTTTTGAAGCCAACGTTCTATATCAGTAACGTTTATTTCATCAACAGAAGTGTAAGTTTTAGAAGCATCTTTAAATTTTCCTGAACCTAATTTAAGTTCCGATTCTTCAAAACTTGCGCCACTCCAAAACATCAATCGTACACCATTCTTTAGTTTGTCATAACCTACAATAGGGTTGCCATTATCAAACCAAACAGGATGCGCATGCCAAACTTTATTTTCAAAATCGGAAAGATGTTTTTGAATGATTTCCAACAATTTGTCACAAATAGCTTTGTCTTCAGTTGATTTTGAATTGTTATAGCTTAAAGTGTCTTCGTGAATCATAGATTTATTTTTACAAGCTTTCGCCAAACGTTAGTAAATTTTTATCAGGGTCGAGTATCGAAAATTCTCTTTGTTGCCAAGGTTTGTTTTCCAATTGTCCGTTGGGATGAATCCACACTTTTGCATCTAAAAACGTTTGATACAAATTGTCAATAGCATTGGTTCTAATGTAAACTTGTCCATAATTCTCATCTGGATTTAAATCTTTAAACTCAAAGAAATGTATTTGAATTTCGTCTTTTTGTACCATCAAATAGCCATCAAAATCGGCACTTCCAAACAATTGAAATTCTAATTTGTTGAGGTAAAAATCCATCGTAATTTTCTTGTTACGCATAGGAAGTTTTGGGTTGATGTTGGTGAGCATTCTATTTTATTTCTTTAGTTTTTTAGAAGTGTTTTCTATTTGATTTATAAAATATTTTTCTACTTTTGAGAGTTCATTTTTAGTAGATTCTTTGAATTTATCATATTCTAATTTAGCTTTTTCAAGTGCTTGCTCATGACTTATTGTACCAAAATGATCTAAAATTTCTTGACCTGACATTTTTAGAAAATCATCTAATCGTTCTATCCAATCTTTCATGTACATTGGTTTTTGATTCAATGCTTGAAGTTCTGCAAACTCTAAATATGCTGTAACAATTCGATTTAAAAGATTTAATTCTTTTTCGTTTAAATAGTTTTTAGCAACTTCTGTTTCTTGCAATGTTGGCTTTTCTCCTTTAAAATTGGTTAGTCCAAGATTTGGTTTTGTAGCATCAATTCGATTGTAAATAATTTCTGCAGCTGTATTTCCATGAGTTGCCCAATGCATTTTATTTTGAATTGTTTTGAAGAAATTTTGTGAAGTTTCTAATGATGGATTGTAGTCAATACTTGTAGAATAGATGTCCAAAACTTTTCTCCAAAATACTTTTTCAGACGAACGTATGTCTCGAATTCTTGCCAATAATTCGTCAAAATAATTTCCTCCACCAACTTGTTTTAGCAAGTCATCGTTCATGGCAAAACCTTTCACCAAATATTCTTTCAGACGTTGCGTTGCCCAAATTCTAAATTGTGTTCCACGATGTGATTTTACTCTGTAACCAACTGAAATTATTACATCTAGATTGTAGAATGAAGTTTCATAATTTTTGCTATCAGAAGCAGTTGTTCGGAATTTCCGAACAACTGAATTTTCATCCAATTCATTTTCTAAAAAAATGTTTTTTAGATGCTCACTTATGGTTGATTTCGATTTTTGAAATAAATCGCAGAGTTGTGCTTGGGTAAGCCAAACGGTTTCATCCAAAAGACGTGTTTCTATTTTAGTAACACCATCTTCGGTCTGATAAATTAGGATGGTAGATTGATTTTCGTGCATGTAAAATAAATTGAATCGTAAATATACAAAAAATCTTTAAGTATCTTTTTAGTCTGATTTTGTTACTTTTTATATAGTTCTTTGAAATCAAAATTTTCTATTACCGAATTCTTTGTTGCTTCAATCTTTTTTATTTTCCTATTATATTCTATACTATCATATTCTATAGGAAGTATTATTTTTCCTTTAGCATTCATTAAACCATATTTTTTATCTTTTTCAATTTTTATGGAACTATGAAAATTTGTCATCGAATCGTAAATAAATTCAGTGTAAAACTTCAGATTTTGATAAAGTGCTGATTTATTATTTTTAGTTAGTATCAATACAAAACCATCTTCTTTTGTATAATTTTCGGTATAATTGATGACGTCATATTCTAATGGTAAAATTACAGTTCCGGCATAATCTACAACTCCCGATTTACCATTTTCTTTAACGATCATTTCTTTATCATCTAGAACCTGAATTTCCTCGAAAATCATAGTGGTTTCTTCCCATTTTGCAATGTCAAAAATCACTTTTTTCCCATCTCTTTCTAACATCAATCTATCGAGAATATTTTTGTAAGGAAAGAAGGAGATTTTATCATAAATCAAAGGAAGTTTTTCTTCGAAATTATCATTGACCAAGGTGTATTTTTCTCCAATTTTCACTTTGAAATAATCTAAAACAGAGTCAAAATATTGATTGAAATTGACTTCAACTTTGTCATAATTAGGACTTATCTTTTTTCCTTTTTTATCAATAAAATAACAGGTTTTATCCTCTTGAACTAAAATTCCCATTTTATACATTCTCAAACTTTTGTATTTAAAAGGAAACACAATTTTGTTTTTGTTATTTATGATTCCAAACAAACTATCTTTTTTGTAAATAGCAATTTCGCTATCAACGTAACTAACATAATCTGATTTATCAATCTTGTAAATCAACGGATTGACAAAATTACCACCATTTGACTTCCATAATTTGACTCTCGTAAATTTGTTGTCGAAATAAGGTTTGTCTTTTTTTACACTTAAAAGAGTTCTATCTTGAAAAGAATTACTTGATTTAGAATATTCTACAGATAAATAATATTCAATGGGAGTTTTTTTAGTTCTCTCACCATTATAACTTCCTGTTCCATAACTATTTCCGCTTGCTTCTGTAACTTCATTTTCGTTTGGTTCTTTCCTTTTTGTAAAATGCAAAGACACAGTGTAGGTTGCAGAACTCGAACCTTCATCATGAGTTTCAAAGTTGGGTTCGTCATAAATTAAAGAACTAAAAACAAATACTTTTTTTTCATCTTTTATTTTGAAAACAGGAAAAAGTTTGGCTGTTGGTTTGTTGTTGAGCAAAGCCATAACGGACTTTTGTAAAATGTCATACATTTCTTTTTCGTCACTATTCATTTCAGAAATAGGTCGATATTCGTTTATTTGTTGTGAAAAACTGAAAAACGTTATCAAAAGAATTGCTAAAAATAGAAATGATTTTTTCATGTTAATAGAATTCATATTTCTTTACATTTCCATATTTTTCGGTCACTTGCAAAGCGTTTGGTGTATAATTAAAGATGGTTTCGGAATGTTCTATGCGATTACTTTTTTTTGAATACCGAATTGAATCTATAATTTTTTTCAATCGCTTTTGATCATCATATTCATATATACTTTGCTTTTCATAGTCGGTTTTTAAATTTGTTATAAAATGTTCTATGAGTCTAGTTTCATCATATTTGTAAGTGGTAATCGAAACACTTTTTTCTATCTCTTTATCTTTCTTTTCAATGTAAATTGTACGAGTGTATTTTACAATTTGATTGTTTTCATACTCCAATTCTTCTTTCAAATATTCTTTGCCATAGTAATACTGAAACTGTTCTGTTACATTATTGTTTTTATCATATTTATAAGTGGTAAATCGTTTTTTATTGCCTTGCCATATCAATTTATTGTTCTCGTTGTAAACAGCAGAATCTTTTACAGAATAATTATCATAAGTGATTTTATCTTTGAAGATATTGATTGTTTTTAAATAGATAGCAATCAAATTTTTGTTTGTATCATAGACACATTCTTCACTTTTTACCTCTTTCGATTCACCTTGAGTACGTGTTGTTTCTTTTTTAAGCAACAGATTTTTATCATAAAAAAACTTCTCTATTTGATTTTTAGATTTTATTTCTACAATTTGATTTTTTTCATAAAGCACCTCTGAATCAATAACATTTC
This sequence comes from Flavobacterium koreense, assembly GCF_054776075.1. Taxonomy (NCBI): domain Bacteria; kingdom Pseudomonadati; phylum Bacteroidota; class Flavobacteriia; order Flavobacteriales; family Flavobacteriaceae; genus Flavobacterium; species Flavobacterium koreense. Next base: position 345,416 of record NZ_BAAHCF010000029.1, read on the forward strand.
TTGTATAAGTGCCATTACTTTTTTTATTTTCAGAAATAGTACTAAAATAATCAACACGTTTTTTTCTATCAAGTTTTGCTAAATAAATGTTTTTAGAATTGATTACATCTTGAACAGCTACTTCACTATAATTTAACCTTTCACTTTCTTGCATAGCTCTTTCGTTGGCGCGTTTTATCTTTTCTTCATCAGATGTTGTTGTAGTTTCTTTTTTTATTAGCACATTTTTTTTATAATCAAAAGTGGTAATCTTGTTAGTATTATCTTCAATTACAGTTTCTTTAATAATATTCCCATTTTCATCATATTCTTTAGTTGTGTTGTCAATTATGGATTTTTTAAGTTTTTTATTGAGCGACTTTGGGTAATCTAAAATGTATTCTGGAAATTTTATTTTTGGCAAATCAATTTTGGCTTCAGGCGATTGAAATTGCCCAAAACTAAACACAGAAAAAAGCAGAAAGTAGAATAAGATGATAGGTTTCATGAGTTTTACAAAAAAGTAAAAGTATAAAAAAAACTGCAAGTTTTTAGGTTGCAGTTTTTGGTTTTTTATCATAGAATGTACTATCTGGTTCTATCACTCTAATTTAAAATTTACTGGCAATGCAAATTCTGTTTTGACAAGTTTACCTTCAAACTTACCAGGTTTCCATTTCGGCATTTGGTTAACAATTCTTAAGGCTTCATCATCCAATTGCTTTTGGATACTTTTAATGATTTTTGCATTTGTTACAGAACCATCGGTATCAATTATAAAACTCACATAAACGACACCTTGAATTTCATCTCTCATGGCATCTTTTGGATAAACTAATGTTTGACCTATAAATTTGTATAATTCGGTTACGCCTCCTATATATTCTGCCATTTCTTGATAAGAGCAATATTCTGTTTTATTTCCTTGTTCGTCATAACATTCACCATTTTGCCATTCACCATTTTTCCATAGTTCCAATCTTTTCAAATTGCCGTTTCTGTAGAAAACTTTGAATTCACCATTGAGGTTATTTTCAGTATAAAAACACGTAACTTTTTTCTCACCACTTAAGTACCATTCTTCATACTTTCCGTTTTTAATTGGTAAGGTTGCGCTTACATTCTTATTAGCACTTTTTTTATCATATACTTCATAGGCAGCCATCAAATTTTCTGCATGCAAATAATAAATCTTATGAACATAAAGATTTGGATTCATTGCTTCTGCAATAGCAAATGCCTCAGCTTTAGATCTGTGGCATTTAATAATAAAGCCATTTTCATTTCTGTAAAAAATGGAGTCTCTATTTATTGCTACAACATCCGATTGAGCTGAAATTTCTATTGCGAAAAACAACAGCAACAAGAGTAAATTATGTTTTTTCATTGTAAATATTTGAAGTAAAAGTATAAAAAAACTACAAGTTTTTAGGTTGTAGTTTTTTATTTAGATTTTGTGCACGGATTATAAATCTGCGCTATCGGATTTAGTAATTGATGATTTTTAAATGAAAAAACAGAGACCACAAAATGCAATCTCTGTTTCAATCAACTAACTATAAACTACTACTACTTTCAATTATTCACACCAAGTCGTCAATGTAATTTCTACAACATTATTTGAATTTACTAAACTTGTTGTAAGAGTTACTGTTTGGCTTCCTGTACCGCAAACACTTCCTTGTGATGGAAACGAGAAGAAATTATAAGTTCCAGCTGGTAGATTCACAAAACAGTTTCCATAACCATAATCTTGAGCATTTGGATCTCCAGGATAAAAATATTCTCCAGTTGCTGTGTTTTGCGCTCCAAAACCACCATCAATAGCTTGATTTCCTTGCGAATCTACTAGATAAAGGCAAACATTATAAGTTTTGATGCTAATTTTTATAGACTCAATGTTTGTAATAATTGCCCCAGATTTATTGTACTGTCTTGTCAATGCACTACGGATTGGTTGAACATAAGTCAATGCCAAAGTATAATTATTTGCATTGATTGCTGTTGTTATTTGAGAAGTCAAACCCATAATGATATCATTTTGGTTTACCAATTCATTAGCATTATTTACAATAGAAGTTGAAGAGAAAGGAATTGTAGAATTGCTTTGAGCCAGCCCAACAAAGTATTGAATATCATCTGAATTATTTAAAACGGAATTCACATGATAATTCATTTTAGTTTCAAATAAAGGCGCATTTGGATTGTTTAAAACCGTTAATTGTTTTACTAACTGATTTACCGCTTTTCTAGCAACAACAACTTCTTGTTGCACGTTTTCTGCCGATTGTATTGCGGAGTTCAAATTCTGTTCTGCTAACGATTGAGCAAAGGTTTGTCCGAAGACGAAAACGGTTAGCGTTAACGCATAAAAGATAATTTTTTTCATGATGAAAAGGTTTTGATTAATACTTTGTCAAAGTTAGAATGACTTTGATGTTTTAAATCAATTTTTAAATTATCTATTCGTTAATAATCAATAGGTTAGAGGCGTTATATTTGTTGTTTTATAAATGTTTGAATAATGTATTTTTAATGTGAAAGAGGTACTTTTGAAGATTTATATGTATAAAAAAATCTCGTTCAAAGCTGAAATTGATTTTTTCTTCCGATTTGCAAATTCAAAAGTTCTAATCATTTCTAAATAAAATTACAAGTTTTAAAGTTTTTTAAGTTTTAGGTAATTGATTTTGAATTTGTGTTAACCTCACAATCCCAATTCCATTACTGGCATAAACCTATCTTTCACCGCAGTTTCTAGTTTACCAATCGTTTGAAATCCGTGTTTTTTATAAAATCCTTCTGCGTAGGGTTCAGAGTCTAGGTACACTCTTTTATAATTTTGGTTTTGGATGCGCTTTAAGAAATCTGTCATTAGATAACTGCCCATACCTTTGCCAATGTATTGTGGTAGAAGAAACAAATTATCGAGTTTGATGTTGTGTTCGTCTTCCAAAATATAAGAGTAATAGCCCACAATTTTATCGTCAACAGCAAAAGTATAAACAGGATGTGTATTGATGTACTCTTGCGTAATAGTAAGCGCATCATCCCAAACCAAAAGTAAATCTTCGGAGTAACCCCAAAAGGCTTTCGACTTTTTAGTGATTTGGGTTAAGTGTTCGTGGTCGGTTGCGTTGGCTGGTTGTATGGTCATATTGAGAAGGTTGGTTTCCCAAAGATAATAAAAAAAATAGAAAGCTTTGAAAGGCAATTAAATGTGAAGTTTTTTAAACCACATAGAAACATAGATTTGTTTTGAACATAAAGTCGCTTTGCTCTAAATAGTTTTCATAGAGTAATCTGTGAATCTGTGGCGGTTTTTTTAACACAGAGTTACACGAAGTTTGGCACAGAGTTACTCAATGTTTTTTCTTTTATGACTTTTGTGTTTAAATTAGAACGCGGATGAAACGGATGCGATGCAAACGCAGATTTACGCGGATTTTTTGTTTTGTAGCACAGAGTTACACTAAGTTTGGCACAGAGTTACTCAATGTTTTTTCTTTTGTGACTTTTGTGTTTTAATGGAGCATAACAGAAAAGACCTAACAGGTTTTAAATCCCATTAGGTCTAATCCAACTAAAACCAACCAAATACTTATAAAGAAAACTTTATTTTAATTTGCGAATTTGCGGTTAACTCACCAACTCGCTTTGATTTCTAAATACCAATTGTCCGTCAAAAGCATCTAGCAAAATGATACTATCTGTAGTAACTTTTCCTGCCAAAATCTCTTTACTCAATTGATTTAAAACTTCTCTTTGAATGACTCTTTTCACAGGTCGTGCTCCATATTGTGGATCGTAACCTTTTTGTGCTAAATAATCAATCGCTTCTGGAGTTGCATCCATCGTGATATTTTGGTGTGCTAACATTTTGGTAACGCTTTTCAATTGCAATCCAACAATTTGTTTGATGTTTGCACTTGTTAATGGCGTAAACATTACAATTTCGTCTATTCTGTTGATAAATTCTGGTCTTACCGTTTGTTTTAATAAACCTAAAACTTCTACTTTGGCAGCTTCGGTTACGGCTTCGATATTTCCTTTTAAGTTATCAAATTTATCTTGTATAATGGCACTTCCCATATTGGAAGTCATAATGATAATTGTGTTTTTGAAATCCGCCACACGACCTTTGTTGTCAGTCAATCGTCCTTCGTCCAAAACTTGTAATAAGATATTGAACGTATCAGGATGCGCTTTTTCAATTTCGTCCAAAAGGATTACAGAATACGGTTTTCTTCTAACTGCTTCGGTCAATTGACCACCTTCATCATAACCTACATATCCTGGAGGTGCACCAACTAATCTACTCACCGAATGACGTTCTTGGTATTCGCTCATATCAATACGAGTCATTGCGTTTTCATCGTCAAATAGATATTCGGCTAACGCTTTGGCTAATTCGGTTTTTCCTACACCTGTTGTTCCTAAGAATAAGAACGAACCAATTGGTTTTTTCATGTCTTGTAATCCGGCACGACTTCTTCTCACAGCATCACTCACAGCTTCAATTGCTTCTTCTTGACCTACAACTCTGTGGTGCAATTCGTCTTCTAGTTTCAGGAGTTTTTCTCTTTCACCTTGCAACATTTTCATTACTGGAATTCCAGTCCATTTTGCTACGACTTCTGCAATATCTTCGCGAGTTACTTCTTCTTTGATTAACGAAGTTCCTGCTTGGTTTTCGGCTAATTGTGTTTGCAAAGCATCCAAACGTTCTTGAGCGTCTTTAATTTTTCCATAACGGATTTCGGCTACTTTTCCGTAATCGCCATTACGTTCGGCTTGTTCAGCTTCTGTTTTGAAATCTTCAATCTCAAGTTTTACTGCTTGAATATTATCCACCACATCTTTCTCTGATTTCCATTTGGTGAAGATTTCGTTGCGCTCTTCTTTTAAGTTTGCTAAATCCATTCCCAAACCTTTCAATTTGGTTTCGTCATTTTCACGTTTAATCGCTTCCATTTCGATTTCCAATTGCATGATTTTTCTATCCAAAACATCCAATTCTTCAGGTTTTGAATTGATTTCCATACGCAATTTAGAAGCTGCTTCGTCCATCAAGTCAATGGCTTTATCTGGAAGAAAACGATTGGTAATATAACGTTGCGATAATTCCACAGCTGCAATAATTGCATCGTCTTTGATTCGCACCTTGTGGTGGGTTTCATATTTTTCTTTGATACCACGCAAAATCGAAATCGCACTTTCGGTATCAGGTTCATCGACCATTACTTTTTGGAAACGACGTTCTAATGCTTTGTCTTTCTCGAAATATTTTTGGTATTCGTCTAATGTTGTTGCTCCAATTGCACGCAATTCTCCACGAGCTAAAGCAGGTTTTAAGATGTTAGCTGCATCCATCGCACCTTCGCCACCGCCAGCACCAACCAAAGTATGGATTTCGTCAATGAAAAGCACTATATCACCTTCGGCAGAAGTAACTTCTTTTACAACCGCTTTTAATCGTTCTTCAAATTCTCCTTTGTATTTTGCACCAGCAATCAATGCGCCCATATCTAACGAATAAACGATTTTATCTTTTAGATTTTCTGGAACATCACCATCTACAATTCGGTGTGCTAAACCTTCTGCAATGGCTGTTTTACCAACACCAGGTTCACCAACCAACATCGGATTGTTTTTGGTACGACGCGTTAAGATTTGTAAAACTCTTCGAATTTCTTCATCACGACCAATTACAGGATCGAGTTTACCGCTTTTAGCTAATTCGTTGAGGTTTTTGGCATATTTGTTCAAAGAATTGTAAGTTTCTTCGGCAGATGCAGAAGTTACTCGTTCGCCTTTACGCATTTCATCAATTGCGGCTTGCAAACCTTTTTCAGTAACACCTTGATCTTTTAAAATCTGTGCGACTTTACTTTTTGATTTGAAAATAGCTAAAATTAAATGTTCGATAGAAACGAATTCGTCGTTCATTTTTTTGGCAATGATTTCGGCTTCGTTTACAGTTGTGGAAGCATCACGAGAAAACATAATGTCGCCACCAGAAACTTTCGGAAAACTTTGAATCGTGCTGTCTAATACTTTTTTGAAAAGCTCCACATTAACGTTGAGTTTTTTCAAAATAAAAGGCGTTACATTTTCATCGACTTCTAAAATGCCTTTGAAAATGTGTTCGTTTTCGAGTTGTTGTTGCCCAAAACTTTGTGCAATTTGCTGTGCTTGTTGCAAAGCTTCTTGCGATTTGATTGTGAATTTATTGATGTTCATATTTTTGTTGTTCTTGTTTATTTTTTGTTGTTGAATTACTTATTTGTTAGGATTTCGTCAATATGTGTTCCAATCCTAATTTTAGGACAAAATGACTGATTTTGAGCGTCAAACACTATTAAAGTTACGACAATTTGTCTTAGTAAATGACAATTCTTCTGTTTTTTTGATACTAATTTTTGAATTATTTAGTTATTAAGAAAAACGTAGCCATGAAACGACTTTCTTTAGTATTAATTTTAGTTTTTTTAATTTCTTGTAAAAAAGAAACGCCAAAGAGTCCATTAGATAATTTAGCTGATTTAGATGTCAAATTAAGTGTTCCAAATCCAGGCGAATGGCTTGCAGAGCATAGTGAATCTGGGCAAAGTTTTGAAAAATATACTCAAATTGATCCTGTAACAATTTCAGAAAAACGAAAAGTAATTTATATTCAGCCTATTGGAAATTTTACTTCAGAAGAAAAGATTATAGTTGACAAAACAGTTGAATATGTGGGTAAGTTTTTTCAACTGAAAACTACAATGTTGCCTTTAATTCCTGAGGATGCTATTCCAAGTGATAAAAAGAGACTAAATAGTGGTGTTGAGCAATTTGATGCAAGCTATATAACGCATAAGGTTTTACCAAAGAAAATGCCTGATGATGGTATTGTAGTTATGGCAATCACTGCAAAAGATTTGTATCCGAGTGAAGATTGGAATTATGTTTTTGGTTTAGCAAGTTATCAAAAACGAACTGGAGTTTCTTCATTCAACAGGTTTTTAACGGATAATGATTATACACTTTGTTTAAATAGAATTGCTAAAACTGCGGTTCATGAAATTGGGCACATGTTTACAATAAATCATTGTAAGCATGCCGTTTGTTTAATGAATGGTGTAAATCATTTGCCAGAATCTGATACAAAACCAAATGCATTATGCTCAGAATGTTTGAAAAAATTATCTTGGAATTTGAAATATGATGATAAAAAACGCTTTACTGAATTGATTTATTTTTTAAATTCTAATCATTTGGAGAAAGATGCCTTACTTTTGCAAAAGCAATTGGATGCTTTAGATTAGTTGATTTTTTTATATATAAAGCATAAAGAGAAGTAAATAATGAGTGAAAATAAATTTAAAACAAAATCAGGCTATTGCCATGTTTTGCCTGATAAAATTGTTTTGACAAGAGATGGTGTGATTGGAAATTTATCAAAAGCTGTTAATGGAAATGGAATTTCTAGAATTCTAATTTTATATTCTTTGATTTCAATTTATTTACTTTATTCCTCTTATTCAAAATTTCAAAAGGATGAATTTGTTCCAGCTGTATTTTATTTAGGATTAGCAGTATTTTTAATTTCAGGAATTTTTAGAAGTATAAATAATTCTGCTACGCCAATAATTGAACGAAGTAAAATAAAAGAAGTCAAATTTATTAACGGAACTAAAGGAGTAACACGTTCTAGATTTGAAGTATTTTTTGAAGATGAGAAAGGAAAAATTAAAAAGCGATTCATATTGCTTCCAGGTTCATTAAGTAATGGTGATAGTGCAACTAAAAAGGCACTAGAAATTATGAAAAATGAAAAATTAATAGTGTTATAATTAGTTAGATATTATGAGTTTATTTAAAAATATATTTGGCTCTTCAGAGGAAGGAAACCAATCCTCAAAAATAGAGTGGAGACAATTAACCGATTTAGGTCAGTTAAATGAAATTGTTGATTTGTCCAATGAAAAAGCAGTTTTGATTTTCAAACACAGTACACGTTGTAGTATTAGTCGTTTTGCTTTAAAGCAATTTGAAAACGAATTTGATTTGGAAGAAAAAATCACACCTTATTTCTTAGATTTATTAAATCATCGTGATGTTTCTAATGAAATTGCCAATCGATTTGATGTGTTTCACCAATCGCCACAAATCTTGTTAATTAGAAATGGAAAGGCTATTTTTTCAACTTCTCATGATGATATCGATGCTAAATTTTTAGAACGATTCACAACATAAATAGAAAAACGCATTTGAAATTAAATCCAAATGCGTTTTTTTATATCTGCAATCTGAAAATTATCTTCTAAATTTATTTCTAACGATAATATCTTTCAGTTTGGCTTTCAAGTCTTCTCCAGAATCATAAACCATTTGTTCATTACTTGGAAAAGGCACGGCTCTTTGGTCAAAGTAGCTGATATAGCTTTCGTCGCAAGCGTTTCTATCTCCATTGTATCTTGCGTAAATATGTTCGAAAACAAACTCGCTTGACAATGGAAACGTTTCAATTAATTGATTGTTTCTAAAATCTATATAATCAACTTTAGCAACAACTTGAGTAGATTTGAATTGTCTAAATTCATAAACAGTTGCTCTTACTGTTTTAAAATTATCTACACGAATTGGGTTGCCTTTTTCGTCTTTTACTGGATTTCCGTTGGCATCTAAAAGTGGTTTTGTACCATCTTTTACTTGTCGTTCCTTTTGGAATTCTTTTTCTTTAACTTGTTCTGGCGAGATATTTATTTGACGAAAGTTTACAATTAAACCATAATCATAAGTGATTCCTTTTACTTTATTGCTATGATAAACCGTCCATTTGTCGTTTAAACCAAAAGTACTGAAGTCTAACAAATCATTTTGTAAACGAACAGGAATAACCATATTGGTTTCGTTTTTGGTAAAAACGCTAACGTAATCGGTTCCTTTAATTTGAGCTTCGTTTATTAGCGCATTTACATCTTTAAAATTTGGTGAAAGCGTATTTAAGTAAATCAAATCGTCATAAGCACGACGGAAACTCATTTTGTCTTTTGTCGCTAAAAGTGCTTTAGAATTATCGTAAAGGTGTTTGGCAAGTGCGTTTTTACTATTTACAATCTGATCAGAATAATCTTCAAATGGAAAAATGGCATTGCGACCTTCTTTCATCAATCGCAATGGCAAAAGAGGTTTTATCAACTCTTGACGGTTGTTCAATTGAAGATAGGTAGTATAAATTTTCTCGGTATTACTTGGACTTGCATCTTTAAACCATAGGTTGATGTTTTGCAAATCACGTTCTTTAGCTTTTGCAAAAGCTTCTTCAAGTAGATAAATGTAATCTTGTTTGCCTTTTGCTTCTTTTCGGTTTCTTAATCCTTCTACAGCATTTTGGATAGCACTATCATAATCGCCAGAAGTTAATGATTCTCTAGTTTGTCTTACACCACATGAAGTGATAAGAACAAAAAAGGTTAGGAGCAATGTAATTTTCTTCATGGTATATAATTTTAGAGTTACTAATTGGAACAATCCAAAAAGTAAGCCAAAAATAAAAGTTTATTATTTTCTGACGAATGGTGGTAATAATTTGCTAGAAACTTCTCCAAAACCAATACGTACTGAACTATTTTGACAATGTCCTTTCATAATAACAGTATCATTATCGTTGATAAACTTACGCTCGCTACCATCTTTCATTTTGATTGGGTTTTTTCCACTCCAAGTCAATTCTAACATGGAACCATAACTATCTTCTGTTGGTCCAGATATAGTTCCAGAGCCCATCATATCACCAGAATTTACTCTACAACCATTAGAAGTATGATGCGCCAATTGTTGACTCATAGACCAATACATGTATTTGAAATTTGATTTTGAAACTAATGTTTCTTCAACATTTTCGGGTTTTATGTATACTTCTAAGTTAATGTCGTAAGCATGCTTTCCTTTTTGTTGCAAATAGGGAAGTGGTGTTGGTTCTTGTTTTGGACCTTTAGTTCTGAATGGTTCTAAAGCATCCATTGTTACAATCCAAGGTGAAATTGAAGAAGCAAAGTTTTTAGCTAAGAAAGGCCCAAGTGGCACATATTCCCATTTTTGCATATCTCTTGCGCTCCAATCGTTCAATAAAACCATTCCGAAAATATAATCTTCGGTTTCGTTTACTGGAATATTTTCTCCCATAATATTGGCATCGGTAGTGATAAAAGCCGTTTCTAATTCAAAATCTATAGCTTGTGATGGACCAAATACTGGTGTTGATTGACCATTTGGTAATGTTTGTCCCATTGGTCTGTGCACTGGAATTCCAGATGGAACAATCGTAGAACTTCTACCATGATATCCTACCGGAATGTGAAGCCAATTAGGTAACAAAGCATTTTCAGGATCACGAAACATTTTACCAACATTGGTTGCATGTTCTTTGCTAGAGTAAAAATCGGTATAATCACCAATTTGAACAGGTAAAAGCATCTCGATTTCATTAATTTTGAAGATAACTATATCACGATGTTCTTTATTATCTCTAAGTTTAGGATTGTTTTCATCAAATAAATCAGAAAGCCTATTTCTAACTAATCGCCAAGTTTTTTTACCATCAGATATAAAATCATTAAGTGTATCTTGCATGAACATATCGTCTGTTAGTTCGATACCTTCAAAGTAGCCTAATTGTTGTAAAGCTCCCATATCAATAGCGCTATCACCAATTCTTGTTCCAATAGTGATCACATCGTCTTTAGTTATAAAAACTCCAAAAGGTATATTTTGAATTGGAAAATCAGAATCTTTAGAAACTTCTAACCAAGATTTTTTAGCAGGATTATTAGCAAAATGCGGCATAATATATTTGTTGATTTGTTGTTGAAAAATTTGTAATCAAATATATCATTTAAGATTTATTTGACAAACATATTTCGTAATTTTGAGGAGTTTTTAACAAAAATCCAAAATAAATGCAACGCGACGAACAAATTTTCGATTTAATTCTTGACGAACAAGACAGACAAATACATGGAATAGAGCTTATTGCCTCTGAAAACTTTGTTAGTGACCAAGTAATGGAAGCTGCAGGTTCATGTCTAACCAATAAATATGCTGAAGGATATCCAGGAAAAAGATATTATGGAGGTTGTGAAGTTGTTGACATTGTTGAGCAAATAGCCATTGATAGAGCTAAACAATTGTTTGGAGCAGAATATGTAAATGTGCAACCACACTCTGGTTCTCAAGCAAATACTGCAGTTTTTGCAGCTTGTCTTCAACCAGGCGATAAAATATTAGGTTTTGATTTGTCTCATGGTGGACATTTAACTCATGGTTCTCCTGTGAATTTTTCTGGTAAATTGTATACACCTTCCTTTTATGGAGTTGAGCCAGAAACTGGACAATTTGATTATGATAAAATTCAGGCGATAGCAACTAAAGAGCAACCAAAAATGATTATTGCAGGAGCATCTGCTTACTGTCGTGATATGGATTTTGAGCGTTTTAGAGTTATTGCAGATAGCGTTGGAGCTTTGCTTTTAGCTGATATTTCGCATCCAGCTGGATTAATTGCTAAAGGATTGATGAACGATCCAATTCCGCATTGTCACATTGTAACAACTACAACTCACAAAACATTACGCGGACCTCGTGGTGGAATGATTATGATGGGTAAAGATTTTGAAAATCCTTGGGGGTTAACTACTCCAAAAGGTGAAATTAGAATGATGTCACATATTTTGGACATGTCAGTTTTTCCAGGAAATCAAGGTGGTCCTTTGATGCATATTATTGCTGCTAAAGCGGTTGCTTTTGGAGAATGTCTTACAGATGAATTCTTTAGATATGCGATGCAAGTTCAGAAAAATGCCAAAGCAATGGCAGAAGCTTTCAACAAAAGAGGTTATAATTTAATTTCTGGTGGAACAGATAACCATATGATGTTGATTGACTTAAGAAATAAAAATATTACTGGTAAAGAAGCTGAAAATGCGTTAGTAAAAGCAGAAATTACGGTGAATAAAAACATGGTTCCATTTGATGATAAATCACCTTTTGTAACTTCTGGAATTCGTATTGGAACACCAGCAATTACTACAAGAGGTTTAGTTGAAGAAGATATGGAAACTGTCGTTGAATTTATCGATAGAGTTTTGATGAATCACACTAACGAAGAAATTATTGAGCAAGTTGCCGATGAGGTTAACGAAATGATGAGCGAAAGAGCGATGTTCGTTTTCTAGAAATCAACTTTATTAGAATAAAAAAGACCTTTGTAATTGCAAAGGTCTTTTTTTATATGTGGTTTTAGAGTTTAGTATAAACTTGGAAAAGTTTTTGGTTTTGCTTCGTGCATAATAGCATAAACTTTCTCAAAAATATCTTCAACCGAAGGTTTAGAGAAATAATCGCCATCAGTTCCATAAGCAGGACGATGTGGTTTTGACGCTAATGTTTGAGGTGCACTATCTAAATGTTGATAAGCATTTTGAACTTCTACAATTTCTTGTAAGATATAAGCACTTGCTCCACCAGGAACGTCTTCATCAATTACTAACAAACGATTCGTTTTGGCAACACTTTTTACAATATCGTGATTGATATCAAATGGTAATAACGATTGAATATCAATGATTTCTGCACTTATTCCAACAGTTTCTAATTCTTTCGCAGCTTGTTCAACTAATCTTAAAGTTGAACCATAAGACACTAAGGTAATGTTACTTCCTTCTTTTATGGTTTCTACAACACCAATAGGAGTTTTGAATTCACCTAAATTGGTTGGCATTTTTTCTTTCAAACGGTAACCATTTAGACATTCTACTACTAAAGCTGGTTCGTCTTTTTCAAGTAAAGTATTGTAAAATCCTGCAGCTTTAGTCATATTTCTAGGAACTAAAACATGAATTCCACGGATTGCATTGATAATCATTCCCATTGGTGAACCTGAATGCCAAACACCTTCTAAACGGTGACCACGAGTTCTGATGATTAATGGTGCTTTTTGTCTTCCAGCAGTTCTATATTGTAATGTTGCTAAATCATCACTCATAATTTGAATGGCATACAATAAATAGTCTAAATATTGAATTTCAGCAATAGGACGCAAACCACGCATAGCCATTCCAATTCCTTGCCCAAGAATGGTTGCTTCACGAATTCCTACATCGGCAACACGAAGTTCACCATATTTTTCTTGCATTCCTTCCAAACCTTGATTAACGTCACCAATGTTCCCAGAATCTTCTCCAAAAATTAAGGTTTCAGGATATTTAGTAAAAATGGCATCGAAGTTATCTCTTAAAACCAAACGAGCATCAACTTCTTCTGCAGCAGCATCATAAGTAGGAGCCACCTCAGTTGAAGTTAAAATGTTTTTATCGGATTCAGAAAATAAATGCGAACTGAATTTAGGCTGAATTTTTGCAATATAATTTGTAATCCAAGAAGCTAATTGCGGTTGACCACTTTCAGATAAAATCATTCTTAAAACTTTTCGTGCTGTTATAAGAATATCTTTGCGAATTGGCTCTTTAGTTGCTGATAAATCAGAAGCAATTTTTTCAATGAAGATTTTGTTTTCGCTTGAAGAAGCAATAGAATTTAATAAATCAACCAATTCTTTTTGTTCCTCTTTCATTGGAGTTACAAATGCAGTCCAAGCTGCTTTTTTACCTTCAAGAACGTCTTTTTTAGCTTGATTGTCTATTTCATCTAACTCTTCTGTAGTTGCAAGATTATTTTCGATTAACCAATTACGCATTTGAACTAAACAATCAAACTGAGCTTCCCAAGCTAATCTTTCGGCATTTTTGTAACGTTCGTGGCTACCAGAAGTTGAATGTCCTTGTGGTTGTGTTAACTCTTGTACGTGAATTAAAACAGGTACATGTTCTTCACGAGCAATAGCAGAAGCTTTTTCGTAAGTGGCTACTAAAGCTGGATAATCCCAACCTTTTACAGTAAGAATTTCATAACCATTATTATCTTCATCACGTTGAAAGCCTTTAAGAATTTCAGATATATTTTCTTTAGTTGTTTGATGTCTTGCATGAACAGAAATTCCGTATTCATCATCCCAAACGCTCATCACCATTGGTACTTGTAAAACACCAGCAGCATTAATTGTTTCAAAAAATAAACCTTCAGAAGTTGATGCATTTCCAATAGTACCCCAAGCTACTTCATTTCCGTTGATTGAGAAATTAGTTTTGTCTTCTAATCCTTTTACATTTCTGAAAATTTTAGAAGCTTGAGCTAATCCCAACAATCTTGGCATTTGCCCAGCAGTTGGAGAAATATCTGCACTTGAGTTTTTTTGTTGGGTTAAGTTATTCCAATTTCCTTTGCCATCTAAAGAATGTGTTGCAAAGTGTCCACCCATTTGACGACCAGCGCTCATAGGATCGAAATTGATGTCGGTATGACCATACAATCCGGCAAAGAATTGTTCGATATTCATCGCTCCAATTGCCATCATAAAAGTCTGGTCACGATAATATCCAGAACGAAAATCACCATTTTTGAACGCTTTTGCCAAGGCTAATTGTGGGACTTCTTTTCCGTCACCGAAAATACCAAATTTGGCTTTTCCAGTAAGGACTTCACGTCTACCTAATAGACTACATTCTCTACTAATAGTGGCAATTTTATAATCGTTTAAAACTTCGGTTTTAAAATCTTCAAAAGTAATTTCGACTTTGTTTTGTGTTTCGGTCATAACTGAAAAGGAATTTCTTATGAAATCGCCACTAACAAGAAGTTTGTTGCAAACAAACACCAATGATTAAAAAGGCGATACCATATGTTACTTATAAAAAATAAAATTTAAACATTTGAAACAAATTTAATGAAAAAGTAGTAATAATTGTAATTCTGTGAAAAAAATATAATTTAATTATTGATAATTAAAATGCTTGATAATAGCCTTTGAATAGGAAATATTTATAAAAATGTTAAATTTTAAAGTAAATTATTAAAAAATGAATTTAAATTTTAAGAATTAAAACCATTTTCGAGTAAATAAACCAACCAAAGATTTTGGACTAAAAGCTACAATAAAACGTATTTTTTCAGAATATCTTGGCTGAGAAATTTCCCAACCATTGTTTGAATAAACTGGAAAGTATAGTTCGAAGAAATCGGTAACTAGATTCAAGCGAATTCCACTATCATAGACAAATCGTGCGTCTTGTTGTTTGTTTTTTAGAAATCCTAAATCACCATAAATTTCTACCCAATTCCATACGTTAAAACTTCCGTTAAGAGTTGTAATCCATTGATTTGAAAAAGGATTAGAGAGTCTGGATTTGAATCCACCTTCAGCTTCAATAAATTGTTGACTGAACAAACCGGTACTTTCAGAACGTCCTAAATAGTTATAATCGAAAAGATAATCTGTAGGTCTATCAAGAGCAAAATTGAAATAATTACTTTCTGATTTATTGTACAAGAAAAGTCCGCCATAAAGTCGCAAATTTACTTGTCTGTTATTATCAAAAAGTCTTCTAAAAGTAATACTTGCCGATGTTTTTCCAAATTGAGAACCCAATTGCAAATCGGTAGAATAAGCGAATGCTTTAGTGATTTCTATTTTGCTGCTATTAAAACGCGCATTGAAAATAGAGTAGTTGCCTTCAAAAGTGTTTTTTACAAACTGGCTTGGCTCTCTATTAACATACACTTGTCTTAAAACAATACTTCTACCTTGGTTGTTTCTTAAATCATCCTCTCTAAAGCGAAAAATCACGAATGGATTTACTTTTTGATAATAGGCATCAGGAGCATAATGAAAAGTGCTTCCGCTGAAACCATAGCGCATCAAGAATAAGTTACTATCGCGATTGAACTGATTTACAACAAAAGAAAAACTACCGGAAATGTCTTTGGTTTTGGTTGAAAAAGAAGGATTTACATCGAAAGTAAAAGGTCTATCCAAAATAGTTTTGTTATGAAAATTAAGCCCAGGAATGAAACCATCATAGTAATTATATTCCAAAGTTGGAACATACAAAACTTGATTGTAATTAGGGTCTTCCAAGTCTTTCATCAAGTTAAATTTGATTGGACGATTGCTAAGTCGGAATGGTTTTAACGATTTCCAATTGTTTCTCTGATTGAATTCGGGTACTATATTTTTGTAGTTGATTACAATTTTATCGGCGTTGTTTCTTTTAAAAGTATAAATTGAATCAACACTTGGATTGTCAATCCATTCTTTAAAAACTACTTTTTTATTTTTAATACCATAAACTGGAATCGGAACATTTACATCAGTTTTGTTTTTTAATGTAAAAGAAACACTATCACCAGTTTTAGTAACATTATCGAATTTATAATCGACAATTTTTCTGGAATTGATAATAGTATTAAAAAACCAATCGGTGTTTTTTAGGCTATTGTTTTTGATAATGCTTTCAAATTTGCCACTGTCTGTTTGGTTTTTTTCAGCATAAGTGACAAATTCACTAATACTTTTTTTCAAATTTTCCTCACCAATATAATCAGATAGGTATCTAAAACTTAATCCGGCTCTATACTTAGAAGCAATTTTCTCATTAAATTTTATCAATGTATTTTTTGGATCACCAAGAGGTTGGTCTAGATTTTTACGCGCCATTAACATATAGAAATAGCTGTATTGTTCGTTGAAATCTAAAGAAACTAATCGATAACCTTTTACCAATTTCAATTTTGCCACCGAGCCCATCATTTTGGCATCAGGATAATGCTCATCGATGTACTTCATCATGTAATGAATTTGGATGGCATCATAAATCCAATTGTCTTTTCTAGCGTCTAATCTTAAAGTAGATTTTAAATAATTGTTCAAAAATGTCTTTAAGAACTTTAATTCATAGATAAATTCGTCTGGAAAAGGACTAATAAATGAAGGCAATTGATTTAATCCATAAAAAGGATTGGTATCGTAATCTACTTGAGAAACGGTGATTTTAGATTTTTGATATTTTCCTAAATTTGCTTCTACATGGGTTAACACTTTATCAACAATAATGGCTTTGTTGATATCGCTTACTTTTTTGTCTTCAATATTTGTAACTATATCTAAATCACCATTTTTAAAACTCATAAAGCTGGTGTTCTTCTCGATATATAAATTGAAATACGAATATTTTTTTCCCGAAAAGTAAAACGAATTGTTCTCTTTCTTTTCTAGAGGTAAATCACTTACTACTTGATGGTCATTAGTATTAATTTGCAAATCAATATCAGAAATTGCATTTGAGGCATCATCAATATTTAAGTTACTATATTTTTTAAACGATTTGTTTTCATAAACTGCTGGTGTAAGAAAACAGTTTTTAAGCACCATTCCTTCTTGTGAATTAAATCCGTATCGTGTGAATTTATCATCAGGAATTTTCAAAAAATAGGAGAGTACAAATGTTCTTTTTTGATTGGGTAAGATGTTGCTATTTAAGGTAACATCCACTAAATCTGGATGATTTTCTGGTCTGTTCCATGTTAGAAGTGATTTTGATTCATCTATAATGGTAAGATTTTTGGTTTCACCACGCTCTTTCTCGGACGCTAAATGAAAGCTTCTTACAAATTCATCTGAAAATCGTTTGCCTAAAGGACTATTTCTATCAGAGTATGCATTATTCCAGTCGTTTAATATAATGGATTTAATGGTGTCAGCAGATTGGTTGAAATAGGTCAACTCTTGATAGACGCTAAGCATCTTTTTTTCATGATCAACATTGACAACAAATTTAGAATGATGTTGAGCTGCTGCAAAAAAGCTTAATAAAAAGAGTATATAGGTTACTTTTTTCAAGGTTTAGATTTGGGTTTAAATAATAGATTAAAGACTTCTTTTGTAAATTTTTCTGCACCACCTTTATTCATGTGTCCACAAGTAGAAAAATACTTGTCCTCAGTTACGAGATTTTCAAATCTACGAATTTCTGGATAAACCTTATTAATATGATTAAAATAATCTCTATTGATAGTTTCCATGCACATTGGCGTGGTCATGGCAATCAAGTTGATGTTATTTGCTTTACAAATGGCTTTAATTTCTTCGTAAGCTTTGTTTTTCTTTGGGTAATATTTAGATAAATCAGCAGCCACCATTGGTCTTTTATCGGTCATTAAAGGATAAAAACCATCTCTATCTAATGAATTAGTGGGCTTTTGAATGGCAGTTTGATAAAACTCTCTAAAACCAACACGAGCATCATAATGAAGGTATCGGTAAAATGGTATATAGAGTAATTTATTGTATTCTGGAATATTTTTATAGTGATTTCTAATGGTTTTTGAAGTATGAAAATAAGGCATAAACAAGGAACGAATGGCTTCTGAATGGTCGTTGGTATTGATATTTAAATCAACTTGAAGAATGAGATTTTCAATTTTATAGTTATTTTCAACCATTAACTTCAGCATCAATGCCGATTCTTCTAATCTTGAGCGTGTAATTCCAAAATTAAAAGTTTTGTAACCTTGGTCGTTGAAAATTTTTGGAACAAAATGATTGTTGACTCTAGAAGAACCAAGAAAAACGACATCAAAATCTTTGTCTTTTGAGCTAAAAATGTAGCTGATTTTGTTTCTAGATTTAGATTGCATGTAAACGGTTGTATACAACACATCAAGCAATATCATTGTAAGAATGAGAATTGCCAAACCTTTTAAAAGAAATTGTATAAACTGTTTCATTAGAACTGAAAATAAATGAATTCTTTGTAATCTGAAAAAACACCTAATGCTACAATTGCTGCTAGGCATAAACCTAATTTTAACCAACTATACTTACCAGAAATTGGTTCGATTCTATTTCGGTTATTCCATTCTACTAAAATAAAAACTAAAATTAATGCTATTAAATTGTGACTGTAACGTTCGATTCTGAAATATTGTTCAGAGAAATGTAAATCGCTAAACATTCGGATAACATAATTATACGCATCTGTTATAGTTTTGGATCTAAAAAATATCCAAGCCAATGCTGTAATTGCAAATGTTGTGGTAATATTAAACAATATTCTAATCGATTCTATATTGAATCCTAAAGTAAACGCATCAACATTTTTTCGATTTCTATTTAATAATAAAAGTGGTAAAAAGTACAAAGCGTTTATCAAACCCCAAACGATGAAGGTCCAATTCGCGCCATGCCAAAAACCACTAACTAAAAAGATGATGAACGTATTTCTAACTTGAAAAAGTTTATTGCCTTTGCTTCCGCCAAGAGGAATGTATAAATAATCTCTAAACCATGACGAAAGAGAAATGTGCCAACGACGCCAAAACTCAGCGATATCTCTAGAAAAATAAGGATAATTGAAGTTTTTCAATAAGTCAATTCCAAATAATTTGGAGGTTCCCAAAGCAATATCAGAATAGCCTGAAAAGTCACCATAAATTTGAAAAGAAAAATAAATCGCTCCTAAAATTAAGGATAAAGAATTCATTGTTGAATAATTATCAAAAATTTCATTGGCATAAATCGCGCAAGAATCGGCTATAACAACTTTCTTTACTAAACCCCAAACGATTTGATAAATTCCTTCTTTGGCTTTTTCAAATTGGAATTTTCTTCTCACTTTTATTTGTGGTAAAAGGTGAGTAGCTCGTTCAATTGGTCCTGCAACTAAAAGAGGAAAGTAGCTTACAAATAAGGAATAATCAACAAAGTTCTTTTCTGATTTTATTCGTTTATAATAAATATCAATAATGTAGGATAAGCCATGAAAAGTATAAAAGGATATTCCAACTGGAAGAATCAGTTTTAATAAAATTGGACTTGCTGTCAAACCAAAACCTTGCAATAATTCGGCAAATGAAGTGGCAAAAAAGTTATAATATTTGAATATTCCTAGAAATCCTAAATTGATGGAAATGCAAAGCCAAAGCCACATTTTTCGTTCAGATTGCGTTTTACTTTTTTCAATTTTCATTGCTGAAACATAGTCCAATAATGTTGAAAAAACTAAAAGAAACAGAAACCTCCAATCCCAACATGAATAGAAATAATAACTCGCCAAAATCAAAATATAATTCTGATTGATTTTAGATTTATGCCCAACAAACCAATACATTATAAAAACGATTGGAAGAAAAATGGCAAAATGTAACGAGTTGAAAAACATCTGTTCGGAAAAAGTTGAGCCACGAATTACACAAATATTCACGAATTAATTTGTGAGAATTTGTGTAATTCGTGGCTGGAAATTATTTAAAAATTAGGACTTAAATTGTATTTTTTGTAGAAGTTATCCAAAGCTTCAACTACTTCATCTTCGGTATCAACAACTTTTATTAGATTCATATCTTCTGGATTGGCATTTTTTTGCTTGTCAATCATTACATTTTTAATCCAATCTAAAAGTCCAGACCAGAATTCTGTTCCCACCAAAATGATTGGAAATTTACCAATTTTCTTTGTTTGAATTAAAGTTACGGCTTCAAATAATTCGTCCAATGTACCAAAACCACCAGGCATTACTACAAAACCTTGCGAGTATTTTACAAACATTACTTTACGAACAAAGAAATAATCAAAATTCAAGTTTTTGTCTTTATCAATATAAGGATTGAAATGTTGTTCGAAAGGTAATTCGATGTTTAAACCTACTGAAGTTCCTTCGCCACGATGCGCGCCTTTATTTCCAGCTTCCATGATTCCAGGTCCACCACCAGTGATTACACCATAACCAGCTTTACTGATTTTGTAGGCAATTCGTTCTGCCAATAAATAATATTTATCCTCAGGTTTTGTTCTTGCCGAACCAAAAATAGAAACGCAAGGACCAATACGAGCCATTGATTCATAACCATTTACAAACTCTGACATGATTTTAAAAATCGCCCATGAGTCGTTGGTTCTAATTTCGTTCCAAGTTTTTTGTTTTAATTTATCGTGTATTTTTTCGTCTTCGTTTTCGTAATTGTTAATTGACATATTCTAATTATTTTAATTTTTTTGCAAACGTGCTAAAGTAATTCTTTTTTTTAAAAGTTTCTTCTATTGAAAGAATGTAACTTTTATAATTTTATTATTTTCAACTTCATAAATAGCTACACCACCAAATTGAGTTTCATTATAAAGAATACTCTCTTCATCAATGACAATATTTTTGGTTACAATTCTTTTTGTAATGGTGCAATGTAGTTTTTTTGCATTTTTAAAAAAGGAAGCATAGCTTTCTCGCATAGCATTTTTTCCTTCTGTTTCTAGTTTGTTTGGATAAGTATATATCTTTACATCTTCTGAATAAAAGCTTAAAAAATCTTCAATCTTTCCGCTGTTGTAAGCTTCAACTTGTTTTTGAACGATTTCTTCGGGCTTTTGCTCTTGTGACCAGCCTAAGAAGTTGATTAGAAGCATAATTAATAAAAGTATTTTTTTCATAATAGACTGATTTATAATTCTTTTTTCAAAAACTGAGCAGTATAACTTTTCTTATTTTTTATAATTTCCTCAGGCGTTCCTGTGCATAATATTTCTCCACCACCTTTTCCGCCTTCCATACCAACGTCAATGATGTAATCGGCTAGTTTTATAACGTCTAAATTGTGTTCGATAATCAGCACAGAATTTCCTTTATCAACCAATTTTTGAATAACATCCATCAAAACTCGGATGTCTTCAAAATGTAAACCAGTTGTCGGTTCGTCCATGATGTAGAAGGTATTTCCGGTATCCTTTTTAGACAATTCGGTTGCCAGTTTTATACGTTGGGCTTCACCACCAGAAAGTGTTGTACTTTGTTGACCAAGTGTGATATAACCCAATCCAACATCTTGAATGGTTTTGACTTTTCTATATATTTTAGGAATTAGTTCAAAAAAATCAACCGCTTCATCAACTGTCATGTTCAATACATCAGAAATTGATTTTCCTTTGTATCGAATTTCTAAAGTTTCTCTGTTAAAACGTTTACCCATGCAAGTTTCACATTCTACATAAACATCTGGTAAGAAACTCATTTCGATAGTTCTAACACCTGAACCTTCGCAAGTTTCGCATCTTCCGCCAGCCACATTAAAACTAAAACGTCCTGCTTTATATCCGCGAATCATTGCTTCAGGAGTCATTGTGTATAAACTTCTAATTTCTGAAAAAACATCGGTGTAAGTGGCAGGATTACTTCTAGGAGTTCTTCCAATTGGACTTTGGTCAATATCAATAACTTTGTCGATATGTTCTAAACCTTCAATTTTCTTGTAAGGCATTGGTTTTTTGACACCATTAAAAATATGAGCGTTCAAAATAGGGTAGAGCGTTTCATTAATCAATGTTGACTTACCGCTTCCTGAAACTCCTGTTACGCAAATTAGTTTTCCTAATGGAAATTCTACTGTAACATTTTTAAGGTTATTTCCGTTAGCACCAGTTAATTTTATTGATTTTCCGTTGCCTTCACGACGCTTTTTCGGAACTTCAATTTGCATTTTTCCGTTTAGATATTGTGCTGTAATGGTATTTTCTTTAAGCAATTCTTTTGGAGTTCCTTTGCTAATGATGTTTCCACCAAATTTTCCAGCTTTAGGTCCAATGTCAATTACATAATCGGCACATTCAATCATGTCTTTATCATGTTCTACAACCAAAACAGAATTTCCAATATCACGAAGATTTTTCAAAGAATTAATCAATCTTTCGTTATCACGTTGGTGCAAACCGATACTAGGTTCGTCCAAAATATAAAGTACGCCAACCAATTGCGAACCAATTTGCGTTGCCAATCGAATACGTTGTGCTTCACCACCAGAAAGTGATTTAGAACTTCGGCTTAAGGAGAGATAATTCAAACCAACATCCATTAAAAACTTCAATCTATCATTGATTTCTTTTAGGATTTCAGTGGCGATTGTTTTTTGTTTTTCAGATAATTCTTTTGGTAAATTTTGAAACCAAATAGTCAATTCTGAAATATCCATCGCTGATAATTCAGCTATATTTTTATTGTTTATTTTGAAGAAAAGTGATTCTTTTTTTAATCTTGAACCATTGCATTCAGGACAATTTATTTCGTCCATAAAGTCTTTTGCCCATCGTTTTATGGAAGTTGAATTACTATCATCGTGCTGACTTTTTATAAATTTAGCAATTCCTTCAAAATCAATTTTGTATTCTTTGGTAACACCAGCAGCTTTTGAAACCACTGAGAATTTTTCATTTCCGCCATTCAAAATCATTTCCATGGCTTCTTCCGAAATGGTTTCGATGGCATCAGTCAATTTGAAATTATATTTTTCACCAATAATTTCCAATTGTTTGAACATCCAAGAATTTTTGTATTCTCCAAGTGGCGCAAATCCACCTTTGTTGATAGATAATTTCGGATTTGGAATAATCTTTTTTATGTTGATTTCGTTTACGATTCCCAATCCATTACAATGTTCGCAAGCACCTTTTGGAGAGTTGAATGAAAACAAATTGGGTTCCGGATTTTGATACGAAATCCCAGTCGTCGGACACATCAAAGTTCTACTAAAAAAACGTACTTCATCACTTTCATGTTCGATAACCATCATTACATCTTCACCATGATACATTGCGGTTTTGATGCTTTCTGCTAATCTTTTATCGGTATCTTCATCGTTTTCGACTTGCAATCTATCAATTACAATTTCGATATCATGTGTTTTATAACGGTCAAGCTTCATTCCGGTTGTGATGTCGGTAATTTTTCCATTCACACGAACTTTTACAAAACCTTGTTTGGCAATTTGTTGGAACAATTCGGCATAATGGCCTTTCCTTGCACGAATGATTGGAGCTAAAACATTAATACGCTTTCCTTTGAAGTTTTCCTTAATCAATTCCTTGATTTGCTCATCAGAATAGGAAACCATTTTTTCGCCAGTATTATAACTAAAAGCATCACCAGCACGAGCAAAAAGCAAACGTAAGAAATCATAAATTTCAGTAATAGTTCCAACTGTTGAACGCGGAGATTTACTTGTAGTTTTTTGTTCGATAGCAATTACAGGAGAAAGTCCATCGATTTTATCTACATCTGGACGTTCCAATCCGCCAAGAAATTGTCTTGCATATGCAGAAAAAGTTTCTATATAACGGCGTTGTCCTTCGGCATAAATGGTATCAAAAGCCAAAGATGATTTTCCCGAACCAGAAAGTCCAGTAATTACCACAAGTTGTTCTCTTGGAATAGAAATATCAATGTTTTTGAGATTATGAACTCTTGCACCAATTACTTCAATTGTATTTTCGTTTTCTAGCATGTTTTTAGTCAAAACGCAAAAATACGATTTTATGAGCAAAATTCAGTTAGTCAGAACAGAAGAATTTGTTAAAGATTTTAATTAAAAATTCGTTTTAACCATTCCCAAAAACCTTTCTTTTTAGCTTTTTCTTTATCTTTTGCATCCTCACTTGATGTCGGAATATATTTATAAAGTGGATATTTTTTATTGTATTTTGAAACTTTGCAGACGATAAGTCCAAAAGTTACTTTTCCAGAGCTATTAATTCCAGTGAAATAAAGTTTTTTTGGATTTATATTTTTAGGAATTACAAAGGCAAAACCTGTTTTATCCATTCGAGCAGAAAATTTTAAATCATTTTGTTTTTCAGAGGCATAACTTAGATAAACATCATAAAAGTACTCTTCTCTTTCAGTAGCAACAATGATTACTTTTTTCTTTTTACCAGTTGTCACGTTTGTAAATTGGTCACGATAAATGTTTTTATCAAGATTAATGGATATTTTGTTTCCTCTAAAATTGGATACATTAAGATTGAATTCGTAACGTTTTGTGTTATTATTCCATTTTGGTTTTAGTTTTAAATTTCTCCAACGTTTTCTTCCATCTTTATCGGTTTCCTCAACCCAAACAGTCATTTCTTCATCATAAACGGCATTTGAAATTGTGGGAATTGCAACTTGAATTATCCCATCTTCAATATCATTCGAATTAATATCTTTCAAATCGATATCAATCATTCCTGCGGTTTCTAATACTTCATCATTGATGTCTAAAGCAAACTTTTCATTCTGAATCATGCTTTGTGTCGAAAAATATTCTTCTAAGGTAAATTCGGCATTCGATTCATTTTTTAATTTAAATGAAACCTCTGTTCCATTTTTTCCTGTAAGTGAATTTAATTTGTAATAGCAATCTTCCGATTTTGCTGTAAATGTCACAGTTGTATTTCTTTGGATTGTTTCGTTTTCAGACTTGTTATCGATGCCAAATCCTTTATAAGAAAGTAATGACTTATTTAGTTTTTTATCAATAAAGTAGTCGAAAACTGTTTTTGCTCTATCGCTGGATAGTTTTTGATTGTATTTTAAAGAGCCACTAGGGTCTGTATATCCAACAATTTTGATTGAATAATTGAAATACTTATTAGCCACTGTGATTAAGCTGTCTAATGTTGATGTAGCATTTGTTGTAAGTAAAAATTGATTGTGTTCAAAGAGTATTTTCTTTTCAATAGTAATGGTATTTTGAGCATTTGAAAGTATTGAAATTACAAATGCTGTCATTAGGTAAAAGTATTTCATAGTAAATAATATGTGTGATTAACTTTAAGTATAGAGGTTGTTTTTTTCAAAAAGGTTGGAACAACTAAAAAAATAAATATACTAAAATAAAAATTCAATTAAACATTTTATATTTGGGCATCAAAAATAAGTAAGATGAAAATATTAGGAATAGGATCACGTATAAAGCATTCAGAATTTGGATTGGGAGTTGTAACCAATGTAACTTCTAAACATTATTGGGTAACTTTTATCGAAAATGGATTGGAAACAATTGATGTTGACAGTGAATTTGAAGTAATTGAAGCTGTGGAAGATGAAGTAGATTCAGTGAGTTTTTATGAAGTGGAAAAAACTTTGAAAAATATTCTTCAGAAATGGAGTGATGTTACTCAAATTGTTCCCATTGCAGACAAATGGAAAGGCGGAAAATTGGTAATGGAGCCAGGAACACCAACTCAAAATAAAGAAGTGTCAATTGATACTTTTTTCAATAAGATAATTATGGTTAGAGATCGACTTCGTGTTATGGAGCAAAAAATTAATTCAAGTAATTTAGATAATGCTGAAAAAGTTGAATTGCAACAATATATAACAAGATGTTACGGAAGTTTAACGACTTTTAACGTGTTGTTTAAAAGCACCAATGATTATTTTGTTGGTGAGAAGACGAAGTAGTTTATTCAATCACCATTTCTTTCAGTTGCTCGCGATAAGCTTCAAGAATAGTTACTTTAGAAATTAATCCAAAGAATTTTCCGTTTTTGGTAACAGGAAGTAGGTTTTGATTTGAAGTTTCAAATTTCTCCATGATGGTTTCCATTCCGTCATCGTGGTTGATGATTTCTTTTGGTTGAGTAAGGATTTCTTTGATTTCTGTGAACTTAATTCTATAAGGATTAAAGACGATAGAACGTATATTTTCAAAATCTACAATTCCTAATAATTTATTCCTATCGTCCAAAACAGGAATGATTTGTTGGTTTGCATTTGATAAATGTTCGATAAGATTTTCTAAAGATTTGTCGAGAGAAATTGTTTTTACATCAGTTTCAACTAATCCAAGAAAATCAATACTTTGCAAGATATTTTTATCTTTATCACTTGTAAAAACGTCACCTTTATCAGCCAATGCTTTAACATCCATTGAATGAGGTTCCATTTGTTTGGAAACAGCAAAACTTATTGAAGAAACAATCATCAATGGAACCATTAAATCATAACCTCCAGTAATTTCTCCAATTAAGAAAATTGCGGTTAAAGGCGCATGAAATAAACCAGATAAAATTCCAGCCATTCCTACAATGGTAAAATTAGTAACAGGAAGATGCGAATTGATGTTCGTCAAATCCATAAATTTTGCTACGAAAAAGCCAAGGTAAGAACCTACGAATAGAGAAGGAGCGAAGTTACCTCCATTTCCTCCAGAACCTAATGTTAAACCAGTTGCGAAAGACTTTAATAAGACAATCAAACCAACAAATCCTAATAGAATCCATTCATTACTTTTATGATTTTCCAATAAAGTATTTTCTAGTAAACTTTCTGGATGAGCAGTTGAAAGTGTTTTCATGCTTTCGTAACCTTCACCAAAAAGTGTTGGAAAAAAGAATATTAAAACAGCTAAAATAGTGGCGCCAAATAAAGCTTTTTTGTACGTGTTGTTTTTAAATCGACTAAAGAAATGTTCAACTTTTCTGAAATTTCGGGCATGATAAACAGAAACTAATCCAGCTAAAATTCCAAGTAAAATGTAGTAAGGTGTATTGTGAAAATCAAAATTTTGTTCTTGTTCAAAACTCAATAAAACATCCTGACTCAAAAGCACTTTAGAAACTAAAGCACCAGTTGCTGCAGAAATGATAATCGGAATAAAAGCAGATATACTTACATCAGTCAAAACGACTTCAATTGCAAATAAAACGCCAGCGATTGGAGCATTAAAAGCCGCACCAATTCCGGCCGCAACTCCGCAAGCAAGTAATAAAATTCTATCTTTTTGAGAAAGTTTATATTTTTGAGCAAAGTTAGAACCAAAAGCAGCTCCAGTAATTGTAATCGGACTTTCCAGTCCAGCAGAGCCACCTAATCCAACAGTTAACGAACTTGTTATGATTTGAGCGTACATTTGTTTTTTTGGAATAATTCCACCTTTTTTAGCAACAGCGTAAAGAATTCGCGAGCTACCTTTTTCTATTGAACCATCAAGAAATTTTTTGATAACAAAAACAGTAAGCAAAATACCTATAATTGGAAAAATACTATTGGCATAAGGTAGTTTTAAATATTTATTAGCATAATTGGCAAAAATGAAAACATTATGCGCAAAACTTTTAAGAATAATAACAGCCAAAGCACATGAAATAGCAACAGCAACAGCCGATAAGTATATAAAATTACGTTCAGACAAAATTGTTTTTGCCAAGAAGAATAAGGATTCTAATCGGCGAGCAATTTTTCTAAAAAATAATTGAATGATTACTGACTTTCTGTTTGGCATTTTGATTTATTCACTGCGAAAGACAAAAGTAGTGTTTTAAAATTTTACATAAAAAAATCCGATGAAGGATATTTCTTCATCGGATTTTGAATTTAATTTATTTCGCAACTTTTTTTGCTGAGTATGACTTCTATTGGTTTGTAAACTCTTTCACCAAAGGTAGAATCATAATAATCATTCGAATCATAATTTCCACACAATGGAAATTTATCAATTTCAGTAAGTTTAATTTCTTTAGTTCCATAAAAAATCCAGTCATTGTTTCCATATTCGCAAAAACTTTCAATTATTAAATAGTAATTTTCAATGTCAAGTCTACTTGGAATTATTACGCTATATTCGTCAGATAAAAATTGGAATCTATTATTTTGAGTTAAAATGTAGACTTTATTATTCACTACTTTATCTTTTTTCTTCTTGACTAAAGTTACTTTCAAATTTGGAATCGTATTCTGATTTTCTCTAGTGTGAACTTTTAAAACTATTATATCTGAAAAATCATATGGACAATGTTGTGCGTTAATTACATTTGATACCAAAATAATTAAAAAGATTAGTGTTTTTTTCATATCAGTTATTATAAATTCAACAATTTAATATCTCCAGCTGCGGTGATGATATAGTAACGATTGTTTCTAATGATAGTGTTTTTTGGCAATTGGTCTTCTTTAAGTTTGATTCGAATTGTGATATCGTAAAACGCTTGAATAGTTGGTTCAGTAATATCAGGATTCATAACAAAATTGTGATCTTTTACCAATGCTTGGTTGTAATATTGTGTTGTGTTTTTCTTAATATTATGAACTTCTCCTTTTGGATCAAAATTGGCATCAGCTTGAGAATACGCCTGATAGCTTCTATAGCTTTCCATTGGATAGGTTACATTAAAACCTTCTTGAAGAATTTTTTCTTTTTTGTTCAAATCTGTATTCATGATAAGTGAATAATTTGCCATTTGGTCTTTAAAAACTTCCAAAGCTTTTCTTTGCATTGCGCTTCTAACTTGGTCAAAATTAGTAGTTACATAATCTACTTTTGCGATATCATAAATTTCATTTTTACCACAAATTGATAGAATTTTATCAAAATCATTGTTATTTCTAAATTTGATTAAGATGTTCTTTTTCAATTCAAATCCAGATGGTTTTTCGTTATACGTTTTTGGATTAAAAATCTTTTTATCAACAGCATAATCATAAGTTGGAACAAATGAAATCATATCGGTTTCAACCACAATTTCTTTATTGAAAAGTGCTAATTCTTTCATAACATTTCCAATTCGTTCGTCAATTAAGTTAGTTGCTTCTTCGGCAGTTTTTCCTAATTGAAGCACAGCAAATGTGGCAATTTGAGCAGTTGCACGTTCGTTGTAAATTCCTTTAATAGTTAAAACCATTTCGTCTTGACTGCTTGAAGTGGTTTGAATGGTGTTTACTCTATTAATAGTGTAGCCACCATTTCCGTAAGCGCCATTTCCATAATCAGCGTTTCCTTTTTTTTCGTATTGGGCATTTCCCATGTCTTGTGCATTAGCAAAGTTTAATGCAATTGAAAGAGCGATTGTTGTAATTAAATTTGTCTTCATTTTTTTAAAGTTTTTAAAATTAATGATGCAATGATACTCTCGTTTTTCAAAGTTGGTTTGGTAAAACTACTTTCAACTGACTGTAAAGTTTTTTACTTACATTTACAGCACATTTACAGTTGGTTTTCAGTAGCACTATCGAGCTGTATCCTTACATTTGAATCGAATTATCAGAATGACAGAACTTGAAAAATTTCAGGAATTGAAACAAAAAGTGCTTTTGAAATATCAAGAGCATTATCCTTTTTTTCAAGGAACTTGGAAGACATTTAGTTCGCAGGATATTCAAAATTTGATTGGTTTAATCGAAGAAAAGTGTAAGCAAACAATTAGTGAAAAATGGATTTACACGCATCTAAAGCCCGAAACCAACAACAAGATTCCACGAAAAGATATGTTGAATATTTTATCGGAATTTGTAGGTTTTTCAGGTTGGGATGAGTTTACATTTGAAGAAAAAAGTGTTCAAACAATTCAAGGAAGTCAATCAGAAAAATCGAAAATATCTAAAAAATGGCTGTTACTATTTTTTATTCCATTGGCTTTAGTTGTTGTTTTTTTTAGCAAAAAAGAAGAATCTAAATCCAAAACAATTCAGCTAAATAACGAATACACTAATGAAAAAGTAAATGCAGAAGAAGTTAAAGTTTTTGAAGTAAAAGATTCAGTCAAACAAGAATTAGAAATAAAAGAAGGTAAAGTTCAAGTTTCAAATAATGGTAATGAGAAATCAAAATTGGTTATTCAAAGTCCGTTTTACTTGCCAAAGACAATAGTAATTAATCCAAATGGAACAACAACAGAACCTCCAAAAAGAATTGATTTAAAACCCGATGATTATGCGATGATGCTTAAGGCTTTTATGTTATCAGATATTAAAGATTGGCAAACTAGAAAAGAGCAATTGAATAAAATATTATCAGATAATTTGGAAGTAATTGTGATGCTGAAAGACGATTTGGGAGCAGAATATTTCAATAAAAGCGAGTTTTCACAAAAGTTGATTGTACCAACGGCTTCGTTAAAAAAGATGAAGATTGTTGAAATTAAAAACGATGCTAATGATAAAATTCAGTTCATTAGAATTAAACAAGAATAGAATGAATAAGAAATTTTTATTTATCGTTATTTTATTATGTAGCTTTTTTGTTAATGCTCAAGATGTTGTGAAAGAGAGTGTTTCAGAAAAGAAAGCTGCTTCAACAATGTCTTTAAATAAAAGATTTTCTGCCAAAGTTTTGAATGCTTATCAAGAAAATTCTAAAACAAAAGTGGAAGATTTGTTTTCCTATTTTCAGATGCTTACCGATGCATCATTGAATGATGATTTGAAAAATGAAGTAGTCAAAAACATCAATTTATTATTTCAAAATCCCAATACATTGGTAATCGATTTTACTTCGGATTCTTTTGATAAAATTACCTTGCAACAGTTCATTCAGAAGCTTTTAATTTCGGAACCCATTTTATTTTCAGTTTCAGAAGAAACCAAATTTAATTCGGTAGAATATCAGAGTTGGAACACAGGATATACCATTACTCGAACGAAGTCAGGAGTGGTTACTAATATTAAAATTATTCAAAAAGTATATTTTTATAAAACTCCAAAAGTATTTGGAGATGAAACAAAAGAGATTTTTTCTACACTTCTAGGTGAAATGTAATTATTTAATGTTTCTCAATGCTTCTCGTTGACTTAAAGGCTTTAAATTGGATGAATTTACGTATTCAGAAACTCCACTTGGATTAAAACGACTGTAATCTCTCAAAGCCCAACCAATTGCTTTTTGAATAAAAAACTCTTTAGATTCTTTATGTTTTTCACATTCTGATTTTAGTAAATCGAAATTGGTTTTTTCTTTATAACTCAACTGAAAAATAATAGCACTTCGGTTCAACCACATATTTTCTGAATTCGAAAAGCGTTCAATTATGTCATAAGTTTCATTTGGAAATTGTTGCAAATAGCCACCAAGTAAATATTTAGCAACAACATCAACCGAATCCCACCAAGAGTTTGTAATAATTAAGTTTTCAATTAATTCAATATCTTCTAAAACATAGTTTTTCTTGAACTCTTTTACCAATAAGTCTATAGCGCATTGATGAAATTCTCGTTCGTTTTTATTGAATAATTCCCAGGCAATTGTTCTGAAATTTGCTTTTATTTCAGATTTGGATTTTTCGTAATTCTCTTTAAAAATTGCTCTTCTTTCCTCGGTTTTTATTCCTAAGAAAGAGAAATTATTTTTCATATAATTCTCCATCGGAATAGCTAGTTCTCGATTGGCTTTTTGATGTAAATCTTGTCCTAAATTTTGTATAAAATTCATTCTAATTCTTTTAATTTCTCTTCACAATGACTTCGTAACTCTTCAAAAAACAAAGTAAATTCTTCTTCAAATTCGGTATAAAATTCTTGAACTTCTACAATCGATTCTTGCATATTGGCGCGATGTTTCGTTCGATAATCCATTTGAAATAAAATCATTTCTAAGCCAGCTAATGACGCGTAACTTACTAACCAATTTCGAGCAATCATATAAGGAAGCATTCCTTTCGTTTTTTCTGTTAGAATGTCGTAATTATCTTGAAGTAATTTGTAGAATTCATCTGCATAATCTTCTAATTTTTCATCAGAATAGTTGTTCCAATTCTTAGCTAAAAAATGATCATAAACTATATCCATAATCACACCTGAATAATGACCGTATTTTTCGTGTAATCTATGTTTGCTTTTACGGTAAATGGGATGAGCATCAGTAAAAGTGTCAATATAACGATGCAAAAGAATACCTTTTCGAATTTCATCAGGATAATCTAAGTAATGATGCCCACGAACACTATCAGCCATAAAATTTCCAATTTTAAGCAAATCGTTGTTTCCAGAAAGGTATATGTGAGCTAGGAAATTCATTTGACCAAATTAGTTATTTTAATTAGAATTTCAAATTAGTATATTTGTACTTCCAAATCTAATATTTAATATCTAAAATCTAATATTTAAAAATGACTTTAATAAAATCAATATCAGGAATTCGTGGAACCATCGGTGGAAAAGTAGGTGATAATTTAACTCCAGTTGATGCTGTAAAATTTGCTTCTGCTTATGGAACTTTCCTTAAAAATAATAGTTCAAAAGAAAAACTAACCGTTGTAATTGGTCGTGATGCCAGAATTTCAGGATCAATGATTCACAATTTAGTTCAAAATACATTAATCGGATTAGGAATAAATGTTATCGATTTAGGGCTTTCTACAACACCAACTGTTGAAGTAGCAGTTCCTTTAGAAAAAGCAGATGGCGGAATCATTTTAACGGCTTCTCATAATCCAAAACAATGGAATGCTTTGAAATTATTGAATGAAAAAGGCGAATTTTTGAATGGTGCTGATGGTGCGAAAATTTTAGAAATTGCAGAAGCAGAAGCTTTTGATTTTGTTGATGTAGATTCGTTAGGCGAAATCACTACCAACGATTCTTATATGGATATTCACATTGATGAAGTTCTAGATTTACCTTTAGTGGATGCTGATTTGGTAAAAAACAAGAAATATAAAGTAGTTGTTGATGCTGTAAACTCTACAGGTGGAATTGTAATTCCGAATTTATTGGAACAAATGGGCGTTGAAGTGGTAAAATTATACTGCGAACCAAATGGTCATTTTCCGCATAATCCAGAACCTTTGAAGGAACATTTGGGTGATATTTGTAAATTGGTAGTTGAAGAAAAAGCCGATTTCGGAATCGTGGTTGACCCAGATGTTGACAGATTGGCTTTTATTTCAAATGATGGCGAAATGTTTGGAGAAGAATATACTTTGGTAGCGATTGCCGATTATGTTTTGAGTAAAACGCCAGGAAATACGGTTTCTAATATGAGTTCGTCTCGTGCATTGAGAGATATTACTAACAAACATAATGGAAGTTATCAAGCTAGTGCTGTTGGTGAAGTAAATGTGGTGGAATTAATGAAAGCTACAAATGCTATAATCGGTGGTGAAGGAAACGGCGGAATCATTTATCCAGAATTACATTACGGAAGAGATAGTTTGGTAGGAGTAGCGTTGTTTTTAACATATTTAGCAAACCAAGACAAAACAGTTGCCGAACTAAGAGCAAGTTATCCGCAATATTATATGAGTAAAAATAAAATTGAATTGACACCTCAAATTGATGTAGATGCCATTTTGGTTGCGATGACTGAAAAATATAAAAATGAGGAAATCAATACAATTGATGGTGTGAAAATTGATTTCGCTACGGAATGGGTTCATTTAAGAAAATCTAATACTGAACCAATTATCCGAATTTATACTGAAGCTCCAACACAAACGGAAGCCGATAAATTAGCTTTTAGAATTATCGATGAGATTAAAGCTGTGGCTGGAATTTAAATAAAAACAAAACCCTGAAATAGTTCAGGGTTTTGTTTTTTACGAACTACAAGAGAGCATTGAGCATCCTATTTTTTCTCTTGCCCAATCAGGCCTTTTTGCATACCATTTTTCTGAATTTGGTTGTTCTTGATATGGGTTTTTTAATAACTCGTGCAATTCTTTGATAATACTAAAATCATCTTTGTTAGCTGCATCAATAGCCATTTGAGCCATATAATTTCTCAATACATATTTCGGATTTATAGCATCCATTTTTAGTTTACGATCTTCATCACTTGTGGATTCTCTTTTTAATCTTTTGATGTATTTTTTAAACCATTTCTCCCAATCTTCTAGTATATTTTTTTTGATTTCTTCCGGTTTGTAAAAGGCATCATCAATAATAGCAATTCCACATCCTGGCGTGTGCGCTTTTTTAACTCTACTTAACTCTCTAAAGAAAATAGTCATATCAGTTTCAGATAATATTAAAACATTTTCTAATTCTTCTATTAATTTGATATCCTCTTTTGAGACAATTTTTAAACCCAATTTATCTCGCATCATCTGAATATAATCTTTCGTGAATTTGGTTTGAAAATCATTCAAAACATTTTCTAAAGGAACAGCTATTTCAATTAATGGATAAAGTGCATTTGCTAATTGAAATAAATTCCAAAGTGCAACATCTCCTTGATTGCCAAATCGATATCTTCTGTGTTCTCTGTCGGTTGTATTTGGAGTCCAATCGGGATTATAATCTTCTAACCATCCGTATGGACCATAATCAATTGTTAGTCCTAAAATAGACATGTTATCAGTATTCATCACTCCGTGTACGAATCCAACTCTTTGCCAATGAACAATCATTTCACGAGTTTTATTGGCTACTTTATGAAAAAACTGAATGTATTTTTCAACACCATCAGTTGTAATTTCTGGATAATAATATTTTATAGTAAAATCGGCTAATTTTTTTAAATTTTCTAAATCGTTTTGTGCAGAAAACAGTTCAAAATTTCCAAATCGTATAAAAGTAGGAGCAACTCTACAAACTACAGCACCTTTTTCATAATCAGCATTTCCATCATACATCATATCTCTCAAAACTTCATCTCCTGTCGAGATTAGAGAAAGTGAACGCGTAGTTGGTACACCCAAATAATGCATTGCTTCGCTACATAAATGTTCCCTAATAGAAGAACGCAAAACAGCCAATCCATCAGCACGACGAGAGTAAGGAGTACTTCCTGCGCCTTTTAATTGCAACATCCAATTTTGATTGTTGTATTTAACTTCGCCTAAAACAATAGCTCTTCCATCACCTAATTGACCAGCCCAATTTCCAAATTGATGTCCTGCATAATTCATAGCATAAGAACGAGAATTTGGTAAAGTTTTTTTTCCTGAAAAAAGGTTTAAAAAAGCCACAGATGTGATTTCATCTTCGGTTATTCCAACCATTTGAGCAACTTCTTTCGTTGCATGAATTAGTTTTGGATTCGAAGGAATTCTTGGAGTAACATAAGAGAAAGAAGCATTTAGTACTTGTCTGGTGATATTAGTTTCATTAACATCGGCAGATAATTCAGCACTAAATCGATTATTAATTTTTAATTGCATTAATAGTATGTTTGTATTACAAATTTACTCAATTTTTGTCTAATTATTATTAGAATTAAGTTAATATATTAATGAATATCACATGAAACAACAAATAAATGTATATTTGAAAATTAGATGTCAATAGCGATTATATTTTATGAAGTTTAGTCAATTTAGTAATTTTTATTTTAGTTTGTTTATTGGAATTTTAGTTTCAATAGTATCTTTCAGTTGTGTTTCTGTTGAGGAGTATAACAAAAGATTAGCACAACCAATTTCTGAAAAGGATTTAATAAAAGATGTAAATTTCGTTCAAAGAAAATTAGAAAAGTACCACCCTAATTTATACACCTACATTTCTAAAGAAGAATTGAATAGAAAGTTTGATAGTATTAGAAATGTATTAAACAAACCAATTTCAAGCCAAGATTTTTTCTTACTTATCAGTCCAGTTGTTGCTTCGGTTAAGCAAGGACACATGAGTATGTCATCACCATCAAAGAGAATTAGTAAAAAGCAACAAAAGCGTTTAGCTAAATCTGGAACAGGTCCATTATCACAATTTGACTTTGAATGGATGAATGATAAATTGTATGTTTTGAAAAATAAATCTAAACAAAAAGGTATTGTTTCTGGTGCAGAAGTTGTAAGTATAAATTCCATTACGCCGCAACAACTTCATAATAAATATAGAAAAACATATGCTTCTGATGGTTTAAATAAAACTTATTTAAAAAGAGCATTTTCAAAACGTTTTACAAATTATTTAACCAACGAAATAGGAA
The DNA here is from genome assembly GCF_054776075.1 of Flavobacterium koreense. NCBI lineage: Bacteria > Pseudomonadati > Bacteroidota > Flavobacteriia > Flavobacteriales > Flavobacteriaceae > Flavobacterium > Flavobacterium koreense. The sequence goes on from NZ_BAAHCF010000029.1 coordinate 381,716, forward strand.
TCAATGATAGTTTATACTATGTTTTTAGGCAAAATGATTCCTTGAAAGAAGTAGTTGTAAGTCGTTTAAAGGCAGAAAAAAAAGAGAAGGTTAAAAAAGCAGAAGCAAATCCGAAAGTAACTGAAACAACACCAAAAACAGAAAAGAAAGTTGTTGATAGTAAGAAGGATAAGAGAATTTTCGGATATGATGAAACCACTAAAAGTTTCAGTAAAAAATTATCATTTTTTGCTACAGATAGTAGTATTGCTGTTCTGAAGATTAAAGATTTTTCTAAAGGTAAATTTAGAAAAGCTTACGATATAGTTTTTGAAAACCTTAAGCAGAAAAATGTAAAAACTTTAGTTTTAGATTTAAGAAATAATCCTGGAGGAAGAGTTGCTGATGCTGTCGATTTATATTCCTATTTAACAAATAAAGATTTTCAAATGCTTGAACCAGCTCAAGTAGTTTCTAAAACAAGTTTGTGGAAATCGGGAATGTTTGATAAAATCCCAAAAATTACTTATCCATTTGCGGCAATTGGATATCCATTTTATATGGCGTTTTCTTCTCTGAGAACTAAGAAAAATAATGACGGAACTTATACTTATTCATTGGTTGGTTCTAAAAAGCAACAAAATAAAACCAATTATTTTTCGGGTAAGATTTATGTTTTGATTAATGGAAATAGCTTTTCGGCAGCTTGCTTGGTTTCAGCTGCCTTGAAAGAAAACAAGGATATTACTTTTGTTGGAGAGGAAACTGGAGGTGCTTTCAATTCTACTGTTGCTGGATTATTGCCAGTTTTGAAGCTACCCAATTCAAATTTATACCTTAGAGTTGGTCTTATGGATATTGGAACTACAAACAAAACTACTGTTTTTGGTAGAGGTGTTTTTCCAGACCAAGAAATTATTCCAACATTGAAAGATAAAATTGAAAATAAAGATCCAGAAATGGAATGGATTTTAAATGATATCAAATTGAAAAACAACTAGTTTCATCATTTTTTAGTTTACTGAATAATTGTCAAAAATCCGTATATTTGAACACAAATTAAACGCAATGATTTCAACGGAAACTACAACAGCTTTAGAACTTTATTTTCAACAGTTTCGAGATAATATCATCGGAATTGATCAAGAGTTTGAATCTGCTTTTGGTAAGAAGAAAATTATTTACACTGATTGGACAGCAAGCGGAAGATTATATCGACCTATTGAAGAAAAGTTGATGAATGATTTTGGACCTTTTGTAGCCAACACACATACAGAAACTACAATTTCAGGTACAGCGATGACGATGGCTTATCATGAAGCAAAAAGTATCATAAAGCACCATGTAAATGCAACAGATGATGATATCCTAATCAATACCGGCACAGGAATGACTGGTGTTGTAAATAAGTTTCAACGTATTTTGGGTTTAAAACTTCCAGAGAATATTAGAGAATTTACTACCATTCCAAAAGAATTGAAACCTATAGTTTTTATCTCTCACATGGAACATCATTCTAACCAAACTTCTTGGTTAGAAACTATTGCTGATGTTGAAATTATTCCAGCCAACGAAGATGGATTGTTTTCAATTGAAAATTTGAAACTTCTTTTGGATAAATATAAAGACAGAAATTTCAAAATTGCTTCAATAACTTCTTGCTCAAATGTTACCGGAATTAAAACGCCTTATCATGAAGTTGCAAAGGTTATGCATCAAAATAATGGTGTTTGTTTTGTAGATTTTGCTTGCTCTGGACCTTATGTTGAAATCAACATGCATCCAGAAGATTCAGAAAGTTATTTGGATGCTATTTTCTTTTCTCCACACAAGTTTCTTGGTGGTCCAGGAACATCTGGTGTTTTAGTTTTTAATAAAAATCTCTATAAAAATAGTGTTCCAGATTGTCCTGGTGGTGGAACTGTAAGTTGGACAAATCCTTGGGGTGAACATAAATATATTGACAATATTGAAGATAGAGAAGATGGTGGAACGCCAGGATTTCTTCAAGTTATCAAAACAGCTTTGGCCATTCAATTGAAAGAAAAAATGGGCATTCAAAATATTTTGGATAGAGAGCATGAAATTGTTGATTATGTATTTGAAGAACTTGGAGCTATTGAAAATATCAAGATTTTAGCTAAAGAACATCAAGATAGGTTAGGAGTAATTTCGTTTTATATTGACGACTTACACTATAATTTAGGAGTAAAATTATTGAATGACCGATTCGGAATTCAAACTCGTGGTGGTTGCAGTTGTGCCGGAACTTATGGTCATTATTTGCTCCATGTTGATAAGGAAACTTCTAGTGATTTGGTTTGTTTGATAACTTCTGGTGATTTAATTAGAAAGCCAGGATGGATTAGAATGTCTATACATCCAACAACAACTTCAGAAGAGATTAAATTTGTTTGTGATAGTATAAAAGAGTTAGCAAAAAATCACAAAGAATGGGAAAAAGATTATGTTTACAACGGAAAAAGCAATGAGTTTGTGCACAAAAATGCCTCTCATTTAGAAAAAGAAATGGTTCACAATTGGTTTAAAATATAGATATAACAAAAAAGCGATTTTCATATGAAAATCGCTTTTTTTATAATAGATATTTTAATTTTGAACACTGAACACTATATCTTCACCGTCCAGCCAAAAGTATCTTCTGCTAATTTATACTGAATTTTAGTTAAATCTTCTTTTAATTGAGAAGCAAAAGAATTTTCAATTTTTGGCAATTGATATTCTGTTCCTTGGTAGGCGAATGCTACAATTGGGCTAACAACAGCAGCTGTTCCTGCTCCGAAAATTTCTTTCAAACTTCCGTCTTTGGCAGCATTTACTAGTTCTTCAACTAATACGGAACGCACTTCTACATTCAATCCATCACGTTGAGCCAATTCAATTAAACTTTTTCTAGTTACACCATCCAAAATTCTTTCACTTGTTGGAGCCGTATATAAAGTATCATTTATTCTAATGAAAACATTCATAGTTCCAGCTTCTTCAAGTTTGGTATGTGTTGCATCATCAGTCCAAATGATTTGTTGGTATCCTTTTTCGTTAGCTAATTTCGTTGGATAGAATTGTGCCGAATAGTTTCCAGCAGCTTTTGCAGCTCCAATTCCACCATTTGCAGCACGACTGTAGTGTTCCGCAATAATCACTTTTACTTCTCCAGAATAATATGATTTTGCTGGTGAAAGAATAATCATAAAGCGATATTCGCTAGATGGTTGTGCAATTACTCCATGACCGGTAGCTATCATAAATGGTCGCAAATATAACGTGTTTCCAAGACCTTTCTTAACCCATTCTCTATCTAAATCTACAACAGTTTTCAAGCCTTCCATGAAAATATTTTCAGGAACTTCTGGCATTGCCATTCTTTTTGCAGATTTATTGAAACGTTTAAAATTTTCGTCAGGACGAAACAACCAAACATCTTCATTGTCATCTTTATAAGCCTTCATACCCTCAAATATGGCTTGACCATAATGAAAAACTTTAGCAGAAGGATCTATTAAAAAAGGTTCATAAGGTGTGATAATTGGTTTTTGCCACGCGCCATCTTTGAAATCACAAATTAGCATGTGGTCTGTGAAAATATTTCCAAAGGTTAAGTTTTCAAAATCTACTGATGCAATTTTTGACGATGAAGCTTTAACTATATCGATTTCGATAGTGTTGTTTAAAGTCATTTAATGTAAGTTTATTTTTTAATTAAATTTATAAATAATTGTTTTTCAGTTATTTATAAAAAGCAATTAAATGTTATTTAGTTTTTGCTAAACTAATAAAAAAATAGATTGAATTAGTTGCCTTCAAAATTTATTTATTCACTATTTATTGATGTTATCAACTAATGTATTTTATCCATAAAATAGTATGAAAAATCACAATAAACTCCTTAATTTTGTTTTAATTAAAATTTAAATCAAGATGAGAAAAATAGTTATCGCAGCATTTGTTGTATTAGCATTAATAAGTTGTAAAAAAAATGAAGAAGTAAAAGTTGATGCAAAGCCAGTTTCTTATGCTGAATTTGGTGATAAAATTACAGATGATAAGGCCATTTCCTCTGAAGAGCTTCTTGAGAAATATAAAACAATGAAAGAAACAGATACACTTCAGGTAAAAGTAGCATCTAAAATTGTTGATGTTTGCCAAAAGAAAGGTTGTTGGATGAATTTAGATTTAGGAAATGACGAGTCTACCTTTGTAAAATTTAAAGATTACGGATTTTTCATGCCATTCAATGCAGCTGGAAGTGAAGTTGTTGTAAACGGAAAAGCTTTTGTAGAGCTAACTTCAATTGAAGATTTGAAAGAATATGCAAAAGATGCAGGAAAATCACAAGCAGCAATTGATAGCATTGTTGCACCAGAAAAAAAGTTTTCTTTCATGGCAGATGGTGTTTTAATTAAAAAATAAATTTATAAAATGAAAAATTTCAAACTACTATTATTAGTTGCTTTCGTTTCAATTGGTTTAAACGTAAATGCACAACAAGCAGCAAAAAAAGCAAAAACACAAACAACTTTAAATTCAAATGATTTTGTTTCTTTTGGAGATAAATTTGAATTGAATAAAGTAATTACCAAAGAGCAAATGTTCAAGAAATATAAATCATTGAAAAAAGGTGATTCTATTACTGTAAAATTTGTTACTAAAATCAACTCAGTTTGTAAAAAGAAAGGATGTTGGATGAAACTAGATTTAGGTAACGGAGAATCTGCATTTGTAAAATTTAAAGATTATGGCTTTTTTGTACCACTTAATGCAGATGGAAGTGAAGTTGTTGTGAATGGTGTAGCTTTTATTGATGTAGTATCGGTTGATGAATTGAAGCATTATGCAAAAGATGCTGGGAAATCTCAAGCAGAAATTAATAAAATTAAAAAACCAGAAATTACTTATTCCTTTACTGCAACTGGAGTATTTATAAAGAAATAATATAAAATGAAGAAATTTTTAATACTATCGTTTTCTGTTTTGCTATTAATTTCTTGTCAGAATAAGCAAACAGAAAAAGCAGAAGATAAAGAAGCTTGTGCAAATGATTCTGTAAAAGAAAAGAAATTTGAAATGTACGAAATGTCAGAGATGGCTTCGCTTATGGAACAAATGTATGCTCACAATCAACAATTGAGATTAAGAATTATAAAAGGAGATACTGTTGGAAAGTTCCCAGAATTTTTCAACAAAATTTATTCTGCAGAATTCACAACTCCTAGTGATAACGATGCTTTTTTTAAAGAAAACGCAGATAAATACATTGCAGCTCAAAAATTGATTTATTCGGAAACTGAAAATGTAAAAGAGAACTTTAATAAAGGAGTTGATGCTTGTGTTACTTGCCATAAAGGTAAATGTGGTGGACCAATTCCGAGAATTAAGAAATTGTATATTAAGTAATCTTGAAAAGAGAAATTCTTACCACAAACGATGGTTCAACAACCATTCATTTACCCGATTGGGATGAAAGTTATCATTCCAAGCATGGTGCCATTCAAGAAGCTTATCATGTTTTTATCAAGAGCGGACTTTCTTTGTTTGAAGGAAAGTCTGTTTCAATTTTAGAGATTGGTTTCGGAACCGGTTTGAATGCTTTTATTACCTACTTAGAATCTCAAAAAGTTAATCAAACCATTGATTATGTTGGAGTAGAAGCTTATCCAGTTTTTGTGGAAGAAGCTTTACAAATGAATTATGTTTCCGAATTAAATGCATTTAATGAAAAGGATGTTTTCAATAAAATGCATCAAATTTCTTGGGAAGGAAAGCATACAATTTCAAGCAATTTTTCTTTAACCAAAAGAAAGCAATTCTTTCAAGATATTACAGATGAGAATGCTTTCGAGTTGATTTATTTTGATGCTTTCGGTTTTAGAGTACAACCAGAATTATGGTCGTTAGAAATTTTTCAAAAAATGTATCTTGCGCTAAAACCTAATGGTATTTTGGTGACTTATGCTTGTCGCTCATCTATTAAAAACGCGATGTTAGAATGTGGTTTTAAAGTAGAAAAACTTCCTGGAGCACCTGGCAAGCGAGAAATGCTTCGCGCAATTAAAATTTAACGTATTATTTTTATTTTGTATTTAAAAATAATTTAATTTTGATAATAATAAAATCCCAATATTTACGTTCTTATTAAATCTGTGATTTAAAAGTCTAACAATTTAACCACTAATTATGTCAAGATTGATTTATGACTACACTAAATCTGTATTGGAAAGAGTTAGCTTTGATGCGATACTTTTCTGTAAAGAATTAGACAAGGCGGTCAGAGTGCTTTTACCTTATGAAATCGAACAGCTAACAGAATGGTTGCTCAATTTCACTAAAGAAAAGCCAGAGTTAAGGCAATGTTTACTGATTATGAACAAATAAAACTAAAAGGAACTTAAACGGTTCCTTTTTTTTGTTTTACAAAGTAGGGTTTATGTATCTGAAGTTGTTTTTAGAATAGTATGAGAATTAAATTTTTGTAAGATTTAACTTTTAAAAAATGTAAAAAATGTATTTTATCGTAATAAAATGTATTTAATCGATAAAAAAATACAGTTTTATTTGTTTAATCAAAATATACTTTTTAAGTTTACATTATGATTCCCAAATCTATCATAGAATATTAACCTACTAATTTTTTTTCTTATGCCAAGAATGATTTACGATTACACTAAGTCAGAATTAGAGAGTGTAAGTATTGATCCTAACCTTTTTAGAAGGAAGTTAAAAAAAGCTGTGAATAGCTTGTTACCTTATGAGATTGACTTGTTGCAAAATTGGTTGTCTTATTTTACTATAAACAAGCCTCACTTGCAAGAATGTATAACCGAAACAATAAAAAATAAAAAAGGAGTTTTTTAACTCCTTTTTTTATTTTACTTATTTGATTTAGGACTTACAATTTCCACATTTTGAAAAGCGATTGCGCCTTTTACAACGCCACTTATTGAAGATCTTAAAGCATCAATTATATGAATTTTTAATTCGTTTTTCGGATAAATTAAACTTACTTCTCTTGCTGGTTTTGGTTCTTTAAATTGACGCAATTTTACTTGATCTTTTTCCTTTAAATCCAATGTATGTAGATAAGGAAGTAGCGTAGTGCCTAAACCTTCGTCTGCTAATTTTATTAATGTTTCAAAGCTTCCACTTTCAATTTGAAAATGATTGTGTTCAGAATTAGTATTGTTTTTACATAAATTTAAAACGCTATCTCTAAAGCAATGTCCGTCTTGAAGCAAAAGGATTTCATCCAAATTCAAATCTGAAATTTCAATTTCCTTCTTAGAAAAGCTTTCATGATTTTCAGGAATATAGGCTACAAATGGCTCAAAATAAAGCACAACTTCTTTAATTTTTTCTTCGTTTAGTGGCGTTGCAGCAATGGCAGCATCAAGATGACCATTATTCAATTTGAAAATTATGTCATCAGTATTTAATTCTTCAATAATCAGTTTTACTTTTGGGTATTTTTTTATGAAATTCTTTAAAAACATTGGCAAAAGTGTTGGCATAATGGTTGGAATTATACCTAATCTAAACTCACCACCAATAAACCCTTTTTGTTGATGAACAATGTCTTGAATTCTATCGGCTTCATTAACAATGTTCTTAGCTTGATTGACAATTTTCTGACCAATTTCTGTCAATTGAATTGGTTTCTTACTTCTATCAAATATTTGGATGTCAAGTTCGTCTTCCACTTTTTGAATTTGCATACTTAGAGTGGGTTGTGTAACAAAACATTTTTCGGCTGCAAGGGTAAAATTTTTGTATTCAGCTACTGCTAAAACATATTGAAGTTGTGTAATGGTCATTGTATAGTAAAATTTGATGCAAATATAAAAACTATCAATTTAAGTTATGGATATAAATCTTAATAATTTTTAGTTAAATTTGAACAATAACTTTTTTATTCTGATTGAAAAGCTATTTTTGCAATATGAAGTCAGTAGCAAGAATTTTGATGGTTCTTTTTATAGCTTTTCTATCAATGCCAACAATAGTAACATTGATTGAAAAGAATACTGACGTGTCTTTGTTTTATAGCTTTGCTGAAGAAGAAATTCACAAAGATTTAAAAGAAATCAAAGCTGATTTAAAACAACAATTTGATTATCCTTTTCTAGATTCAAAAATCAAGTTGAACTCTAAAATTGTTTCTGAAAACTTGTCGCACCATGACAATGTTGCCGAAGAAATATTCTCACCACCGCCAGAATTGGTTTAATACATCTCGACTTTTCGTTTTCAAATTGTTTGGAAGCTACTTTATGTATTAAATTTATTTATTGGTATGACAAAAAAAATCAACCTTTTTTCTAACCTTAAATCTGATTTTGCTTCAGGTTTAGTGGTTTTTTTGGTGGCGTTGCCGCTATGTTTAGGAATTGCAATGGCAAGTGGAGCTCCTTTGTTTTCTGGAATTATTTCGGGTATTATTGGTGGTATCGTTGTGGGGTATTTAAGCCAATCTCACTTGAGTGTTTCTGGCCCAGCTGCAGGATTAACTGCAATAGTTCTAACTTCTATTACCGATTTAGGAGCTTTTAATATTTTTTTATTAGCTGTTTTATTAGCCGGTTTAATTCAATTAGTATTAGGATTTTTAAAAGCGGGTTCAATTTCTAATTATTTTCCAAATAATGTTATAGAAGGAATGCTTGCAGGTATTGGTATAATTATACTATTAAAGCAAATTCCTCATGCTTTTGGATATGATGCCGATTATGAAGGCGACATGTCTTTTAATCAGGCTGACAATCAAAATACATTTTCTGAAATATTGAACATAGTTGATAAAGTAAATTTTGGTGCTGTAATTATTACATTAGTATCTTTATTAATTTTAATAATATGGCCAAAAATTGAATTATTCAAAAAAATTAAAGTTGTGCCACCAGCATTAGTTGCTGTTATTGTTAGTATTTTAATCAATGAATTTTTTATTCAATCGGGTTCAAGTTTACAAGTGTTAAAAGAGCATTTAGTTAGTTTGCCTGTTCCACAATCTGTTGATGATTTTAAAGCAATTATTGTATTTCCTGATTTTTCTCAATTTGCAAATCCTAAAGTATGGATTGTTGCAATGACTATTGCAATTGTAGCCTCAATTGAAACTTTATTGTGTATTGAAGCTTCTGACAGAATGGACGCTCAAAAAAGATATACTAATACTAATGTTGAGTTAAAAGCTCAAGGTATTGGTAATCTAATAAGTGGTCTTTTAGGTGGTTTACCAATGACTTCAGTTGTAGTAAGAACTACAGCAAATAATGCAGCTGGAGCAAAATCTAAAATGTCAACAATTATTCACGGAATTTTATTGTTAGTTAGTGTACTTTCAATACCTCTTTTATTGAATAAAATTCCATTTGCAACTTTGGCAGCAGTTTTGCTTTTGATAGGTTATAAATTGGCAGTTCCAAATATTAAACATTTTGCAAAATACATGCCTAGTGCAATAAATATATTATTATTTTTAATTGTTGGGTTTATAACTGTATTTGTAAATACAGAAAGTATCAACAAAAAGTTTACATTTGATTTAGCTAAAATACTACTATATGCTTTCGGAGTAGCTCTAATAGTGCAATTTGCATTTATTTTTTTAAAATCAAGAAGTAATAAAGATTTTGTTGTTCAATTAGCACGTAATCAATATTTATATTTTCCGTTTTTTGCTACCATTATTGCAGTAGTTTTCACTGATTTGTTAAAAGGTGTTGCATTAGGTATGATAATAAGTATCTACTTCGTTCTTAAAGGAAATATGCAACGTGCCTATATTTTTAGAAAAGATAAATATAAAGAAGGTGATGTAATACATATTGATTTGGCAGAAGAAGTTTCGTTTTTAAATAAAGCGGCAATCAAACAAACATTAACAAACATACCAGAAAATTCTACTGTATTTATTGATGCATCTAAAACAGTTTATATTGATTATGATGTATTAACATTAATTAAAGAATTCAAAAAAGCACATTCTAAAACTGAAAACATTAAAGTTAAATTAGTAGGTTTCAAAAAAATTTACAATATTCAAGAAACTGGAGAAGAAGATAAACATGTTTTTGTTGAACACAAATAAAAATTAATATGAAAGCACATAATAGAGAATCACAAGCACAAATGACTCCAAGAAAAGCATTGGAGTTTTTAAAAGAAGGAAATTTAAGATTCATAAGTAATCTTAACGCTCATAGAGATTTATTAGAGCAAGCAAATGCTACGGTAGATGGACAATGGCCTTTTGCTACTATTTTGAGTTGTATCGATAGTAGAACATCTGCTGAATTAATTTTTGACCAAGGATTAGGAGATATTTTTTCAGTTAGAATTGCAGGAAATATAGTAAACACAGACATTTTAGGAAGTATGGAATTTGCTTGCAAAGTTGCAGGTTCAAAGCTAATAGTAGTTTTAGGTCATACAAAATGTGGCGCAGTAAAAGGAGCTTGCGATCATGTTGAGATGGGAAATTTAACTGAATTATTATCCAAAATTCAACCTTCTGTTTACCAAGAAAAAGAAACAACTGCTGATAGAAGTTCTAAAAATTCTGAGTTTGTTGAAAATGTAGCTCAAATCAATGTTAAAAGAAGTGTTAAAAACATTATTGAAAGAAGTTTTATCTTGGAACAAATGGTTGAAAATGGAGAAATAGGAATAGTAGGAGCAATGCACAATCTTGAAACAGGTGAAGTTACTTTTTATAAAGAGGTAGAATTTATAAAAGATGAACAAAATCCTAATTTTACAGTTTCTGAATTAAGACATTAAAAACTTTTAAAACCATTAATTATTTGATTGATGGTTTTTTTATACATTTGAAAATAATAAAAAAATGATGAGCGATTTTTACAAGCAACTATTAGAGAACAATAAAAAATGGGTTGAGAGTCAATTGGCTGTAGATCCTGATTTTTTCAAGGATTTGGCAAAAGGTCAAAATCCTCAATTATTATGGATTGGATGTTCTGATAGTCGTGTGCCAGCTAATGAAATTGTTGGCGGAAAACCTGGTGATGTTTTTGTTCATAGAAATATTGCTAATATGGTGGTTCATAGTGATATGAATATGCTAAGCGTTTTAGATTATGCAGTAAATGTTTTGAAAGTAAAACATGTTATTGTTTGCGGACATTATGGTTGTGGTGGTGTAAAAGCCGCTATGGAAAATAATTCTATTGGAATCATTGATAATTGGATTCGCCATATAAAAGACGTTTATCGTTTGCACAAAACAGAGTTAGATGCTGTTGTTGATGAAAAGGAAAGATTTAATAGATTCGTTGAAACAAATGTTCGTGAACAAGTTTTAGATTTGGCAAAAACATCTATAGTTCAATCGGCTTGGCAAAAAGGACAACAGCTTAGTTTACACGGATGGGTTTATGGTTTAAATAATGGTTATGTAACTGATTTAAATGTGAATTTCAGCAGCAATAAAGATTTAGATGAAGTACACCAGTTATATTTTGATATTTAATCTTCCAAATTTTCATTAAAAGCCGAAGGCAATAATTGTGGAATAAATTTTATCAAAATAGGTAATAATAATCCGCCACCAGGAAGTAAAAAAATAGTTAAAGACGGAATGCTTTTGCAAATGTCGAGTAATTGTTTTTTTACTTTCTTTTTTTCTTCTGTACTCAAATCTTTTTGAGTTGATTTAGCAAGAAGTTTCATTAATTCTTTGCTCTCAGAAATTTCTTTTGTTAATCGTTTTTGATTTCTTTTAATCAAAACTTGTACTCCAGTAGTAGTTTGGTCGTAAAAATGCTTTACCGGATTGGAATAATTAAAATACTGAATTTCTTTTTTGTGCAACGTTATAAATTCGTTGGTTGCAATAACACTTTCATTTACAAAATCGCTAGAAATTGTCATAGCTTCTGCCAATTTATGAAGGAAATACACTTCGTCATTTTCTACTTTTCCATCATTCCAAAGTGTGATGCCTGCTAAATCTAAAAGATAGAATTTTTCAAAATCATTTGTAAAGTAATCCAAAGGTAATTCCTCTAAATTCTGAATACTTACTTTTGAAAATTTGGTATAACGAACCGACGCTTCAAATAATTTTATCAATAAATCATCGTGTTGCGACTTAATAGTCTTAACCTTTAATGCTAAAGAAACAATACTCATAATCGTTTCTTCCATGCGTTTCAAGTATTTTTCCGGAATTTCTCCTTTTTGTAGATATTGGTGAAATGCTAAAACATCTACAAACAATAAGGCATTTGTTACAATGTGAGAGAAATTTTTACTGATAATATCTTTGTTTGTTTGAACGCGTTCGTTTATCAAAGTTTCCAATTTTGAACTCGAACTAGAAGTCATTATTTTATCAAAAAGCACAAAACCTTTTGGTGTCATTTCCTTGTAAAAGGCAACTGTTTTTTTAATGAAATCTTCTGAATTTTCTTTTTGAAAAGTAAAAAGATAAACATCAAGAAGTGTTGTCAGTAAAGCAACTTTAGAAATTTCATCCGATTTCCATTGTGATATTTCTATTTTTGGATTGGAATTTATTGCAATGATATGTCCATAAATAAATCCAGTGGTTCTGATGTTTTTATAAAACGATAAACCATCAATAGTAGTGTCGAACAATGATTTTTGTTCCACAAAATACTTATCAATCCAACCATGTGCAGATGGGTTTATCATAGCTTTATTTAGAGTTACAAAGCTAGTTATTTTTAAGAAAGTTCAAGACTATAAATGTTAAGATTTTATTGCCTTGATTTTATGTTTTCTTCACAAAGACAAATGATTTCTGTAATTCTAATGTTACGTGTTTCTTCACGTTTGGCTTGATTTAACCAATACAAATAGCTTTTTCGGTAAGAAGGACTAAAGTTTTGATAATTATTGAAGGCAGTTTTATTCACATCAAAAGCTTTTTGTAAATCAGTTGGGATTTCAAGATTCTCAACAGCATCTAGTGATTCCCATGAACCATTTTGTTTGGCTATTTCAATTTTTCTCAAGCCACTTTCGTGCATCAAGTTTTCAGCAAGGAGTTTTTCGATGTAAGTTTTATTTAGTTTACTCCAAACGCTTTTGTCTTTTCTTGGTGTAAACATTTGCTTACGTCGTTCGTCATCAATTTTTTTTACGGTAGAATCAATCCAACCATAGCAAATAGCAACCTGAACGGCTTCTTCCCAACGCATGCTTTCTTCTGAGCTTCCAACTTTGTAAAACATTAAACAGATGCCGCTAGATGAATGATGATTTTCATGCAACCAATCGCGCCATTCTTGAGTGTTTTTAAAATAGTGTAAGTCTTTTTTGTCCAAAATTCATTCTTTGCTATTTTTCAAAAGTAGCAAAAAAATCAATTTTATATAGGTTTTTTTGGTAACTCTTTTGTTTTCATTTCTGAAACTTTGCCTTCTGAATTTATTGTGATATACAATTCACGTTCGAAATATTTCTTTTCATATTCGATTTTATATCTAAAAAATAAGTCTTCTGTTTCGTTATCTTGAGTTACATCAATTAAATTCAAATCAATAAACTTTCCATTACGCATTAAAATTTTCTGACAAGTTTTTGTTATTTTTTCAGCGGTTGCATTTTGAATCACTTTGTCGGTGGCTTCTTCTTTAGAAAAAACTTTAAATCTTGATGTATTACAAGTTTCTAATAAACGTTTGCCAAGATTATATGCTCTTGTAAGTTTTTGGTTATTCACTTCTTTAAGATTAATTTTTTCGAAACGTGATTTGACTTCAACAGATTCATTTTCGTTAACTTTAGAGGTGCTAGGTTGCTTTGTTTTGCAAGAAGCAAGTAGTATTAGAAGGAGTATGTAAACTAACTTTTTCATTTTATAATAACTTAAAAGTTAGTTTTTTAGTATTTAAAAAGGGCATAAAAAAAAACCACTCAATTTCTCAAGTGGTTTCTTCTAACAATTAACTTAACTAAAAATTAAAAACAATAACTATTTTCAGCTACTAATTTTGCAGTGATTGTTTCTCTCAATCCTACAATATTAGGCATATTGGTGTATTTTGTAAAACGTCTTAATCCCATTAGCATCATACGTTGTTCGTCGCCTTCTGCAAAAGAAATGATGCTCTCTTTTCCTCTTGAAGCTACGATATCAACGGCTTTGTATAAGTATAATTCAGCCATTGCAACTTGTTCTTTAACAGCTTCTTGACCTTTTGATTTTACTAATTTTTCAGTTCTTAAAATAGTACTTTCTGCCATGTAAATTTCAATTAACATATCAGCTGCAGCCATTAATAGTTGTTGGTGAGCGTCTAAATCCATTCCGTATTTTTGAACAGCAGCACCTGCTACCATTAGGAACGCTTTTTTCAATTTGCCAACCATTTCTTTTTCTTCCGAAAATAATTCAGAATAATCTGGTGTGTCAAATGATGGAATTCCCATTAATTCTTCTTGAACTTTCATCGCTGGTCCAAGTAAATCAACGTGACCTTTCATGGCTTTTTTGATTAACATTCCAACCGATAACATTCTATTGATTTCGTTGGTTCCTTCATAGATACGAGCAATACGAGCATCTCTCCAAGCACTTTCCATTGGAGTATCTTCAGAGAATCCCATTCCACCATAAATTTGAATTCCTTCGTCAGCACAATTTTGAACGTCTTCAGAAACGGCTACTTTCAGAATAGAACATTCTATAGCAAATTCTTCAACTCCTTTTAATTCAGCTTCTTGATGACTTGCACCTTCAGCTTCACGAAGTTTGATTCTGTTTTCAATATCTTTTGCTGCACGATAAGTAGCACTTTCACCAGCATAAGCTGAAGTTGCCATTTCTGCCAATTTGTAACGAATAGCTCCAAAAGATGAAATTGGTGTATTAAACTGAACTCTTTCATTAGCGTAGTTAACTGCATTTGAAGTCACACGACGTTGTGCGTCTAAACAAGCTGCTGCCAATTTGATACGACCAACATTTAAAGCGTTCATTGCAATTTTGAAACCTTCACCACGCGCAGCTAACATATTTTCTACTGGAACTTTAGTATCAGCAAAGAAAACCTGACGAGTAGAAGAGGCACGAATTCCTAATTTATGCTCCTCTTCACCCATAGAAATTCCGTTTGAAGGATCATTTTCTACGATGAAACCTGTAATGTTTTTATCATCTTCAATTCTTGCGAAAACAATGAAAACCGAACAGAAACCTGCATTTGAAATCCACATTTTTTGTCCAGTGATTTTATAATGCGTTCCATCTTCTGATAAAACTGCTTTCGTTTTCCCTGAATTCGCATCCGAACCTGCACCTGGTTCTGTTAGGCAATAAGCACCAAACCATTCTCCTGAAGCCAATTTTGGAACGTATTTTTGTTTTTGTTCTTCTGTTCCGTATAATGTAATTGGCATCGTTCCAATTCCAGTATGCGCACCAAAAGCTGTAGAAAATGAACCTGTTGCTCCCGAAATATAATCACAAACTAAACAAGTATCCACAAATCCCATTCCCATTCCACCATAATTTTCTGGAACAGCAACACTTAAAAAGCCCATTTCACCTGCTTTACGCATGGTTTCTTCAGTAAATGCATAATCTTTATGCTCAAAGCGGTCTTTGTTTGGCCAAATTTCTTTATCAACGAATTCTTTAACAGAATCACGCATCATGATTTGCTCTTCCGAGAAATCTTCTAGTGTGAAAACGTCTTCACACTTTGTTTCTTTAACTAGGAATTGTCCTCCTCTGGTTATATCGCTCATTTTTTATTTTTTTATAGTTGGTTGATTATAGTAATTCATAAATTCCTGCAGAACCTTGTCCAGTTCCAACACACATACTTACGATTCCGTATTTAGATTTTCTTAATCGCATTTCTTCAAATAATTGTACTGATAATTTGGCTCCTGTACAACCTAGTGGATGGCCTAAAGAAATTGCACCACCGTTTACGTTAATGATATCAGGATTTAAATTTAATTCGCGAGTTACAGCTAATGATTGAGATGCAAAAGCTTCGTTTAATTCAATTAAATCAATATCATTTAAAGTTAAACCTGCTTGTTTCAATGCTTTCGGAATGGCTTTTACTGGACCAATTCCCATAATTCTTGGTTCAACACCTGCAGATGCAAAATTTACTAATCTTGCAATAGGAGTAACACCTAGTTCTTTTACCAATTCTTCACTCATAATTAATACGAAAGCCGCACCATCACTCATTTGTGAAGAGTTTCCTGCTGTTACAGAACCATCTGCCGCGAATACTGGTTTTAGTTTCCCTAAAGCGGCAATATTTGTGTCAGCTCTTGGCCCTTCATCTTTAGTTACAACGTAAGATTTGGTTTCTTTTTTACCATTTTCATTGATAAAAGTTTGCTCCACAGTAATTGGAACAATTTGTTTATCAAATTTACCTTCGGTTTGCGCTTTTAAGGCTTTTTGATGTGAATTGTAAGCAAACTCATCTTGGTCTTCACGAGAAACGTTAAATTGTTTAGCAACTGCTTCAGCCGTTAAACCCATTCCCCAATAATAATCTTCGTGACCTTCTTTTGCTACAGCATAATCTGGTGTTGGTTTATATCCACCCATTGGAATAAAACTCATGCTTTCAGCGCCACCGGCAATGATACAATCTGCCATTCCACTTTGGATTTTTGCTGTCGCCATTCCGATAGTTTCTAATCCTGAAGCGCAGTATCTATTTACTGTTACTCCAGGAACGTCCGTAACTTTTAATCCCATTAAGGAAATTAAACGACCTACATTTAAACCTTGCTCAGCTTCTGGCATTGCGTTTCCAACCATTACGTCGTCAATTCGTTTTTTATCAAAATCTGGAAACTGTGCCATCATGTGTTCGATGGTTTCTGCTGCTAATTCGTCAGGACGTTTAAAACGAAAAACTCCTTTTGGGGCTTTTCCAACTGCTGTACGAAATCCGGATACTATATATGCTGTTTTCATATTTTATTGTATTAAGATTGGAGTATTAAGTATTAAGACTAGCCAATCGTTATATTATACTTTTAATGTTTTTTGAAAAGAGAAATTCATATTTGAAACTTCTACTAATTTGTTAATTATAGGCTGTATTATTTCTTCTGATATTAGTTTTAACCTTTTTGCGAGTATTAGTTGAGTTATTAATTCAAAAGTAGAACCATTAGCTATTCCTAAAAATTGGATAAATTCTTTATTATGATTTCTACCTGAACCTTCAGCTATGTTAGAAGGAATAGAAACTGCACATTTTTTTATTTGATGTATCAAATTGAATTTTTCATCATCAGGTAAAAGCAAAGAAATTTCATAAACTTCAACAGCTATGTCCATTGCTTTTTGCCAGATTTTTAGTTTTTCAAAATTGTGCATACTTTTTAAGGTCTTAATACTTAATACTTCAGTCTTAATACTAATTTCTCAACGGTTTTCCTTTTGTTAACATAAATTGGATGCGCTCCAATGTTTTTCTTTCTGTACAAAGAGATAAAAATGCTTCTCTTTCAATATCCAATAAATATTGTTCACTTACTAATGTTGGTTCTGATAAATCTCCACCAGCCATTACATAAGCTAATTTGTTGGCAATTTTTAAATCGTGTTCTGAGATGTATTTTCCGGCTACCATTTGATTGGTTCCAACTAAGAACATTCCAAGAGCTTGTTTACCTAATACTTTGATATCGTTCCTTCTAACAGGTTGTGTGTAACCTTGATCAGCCATTTGTAATGCTACTTGTTTAGCAACTGCAATTTGACGGTCTTTGTTTACCACGACGATGTCTTTTCCTTTTTGTAAAATTCCCAAGTCGAAAGCTTCGTAAGCTGATGTTGCTACTTTTGCCATTCCGATTGTAAGGAAGTTTTCTTGAAGTACATTCAATTCCACATCATTTTTGCGGAACAAATCGGCTGCACGAACTGCCATTTCTTTTGAACCACCACCACCAGGAATTACACCAACTCCAAATTCTACCAAACCAATATACGTTTCAGCAGCGGCAACAACTTTATCGGCGTGCATACTCATTTCGCATCCACCACCAAGTGTCATTCCGTGAGGCGCAACGATTACCGGAATAGAAGAGTAGCGTACACGCATCATCGTGTCTTGGAACATTTTGATAGCCATATTCAATTCGTCGTATTCTTGCTCTACCGCCATCATGAAAATCATTCCGATGTTAGCTCCAACAGAGAAATTAGTTCCTTGATTTCCAATTACTAATCCTTTATAATCTTTTTCAGCTAAGTCGATTGCTTTGTTGATTGCGGTTAAAACGCCACCACCAATAGTATTCATTTTGGAATGGAATTCTAAGTTCAAAATTCCGTCACCTAAATCGATAACTGAAGCATCTGAATTACCCCAAACTTTGTGACTTTCTCTGATATTATCTAAAATGATAAAAGCATCTTGACCTGGTTTTTCTTCTTGAGATTTTGATGGAATATTGTAGAAACAAGTTTTTCCGTTTTTAA
This sequence comes from Flavobacterium koreense, assembly GCF_054776075.1. Taxonomy (NCBI): domain Bacteria; kingdom Pseudomonadati; phylum Bacteroidota; class Flavobacteriia; order Flavobacteriales; family Flavobacteriaceae; genus Flavobacterium; species Flavobacterium koreense. The sequence goes on from NZ_BAAHCF010000029.1 coordinate 400,176, forward strand.
CCGAATAAAACGATTTGTTTCCTGAAATCAACATATCCGTTACCCAAGCTGCTGGTTTGTAACCTTCTGCTTCCATCATTGCGATGGCTTTTTCTACACCAATAGCATCCCAAATTTCGAATGGACCGTTTTCCCAACCGAAACCAGCTTTCATAGCGTCGTCGATTTTGTAGAATTCGTCAGTAATTTCAGGAACTCTGTTAGAACAATAAGCAAACATTGCTGAGAAATTTTTTCTGTAGAAATCACCAGCTTTGTCTTTTCCTTTTACTAAAACTTTGAATCTATCAATTGGTTTGTCAATTGTTTTAGTTAATTCTAAAGTTGCGAATGATGCTTTTTTAGCTGCTCTATATTCTAATGTATCTAAGTCTAAAGATAAAATATCTTTGCCTTCTTTTTTGTAAAATCCTTGACCAGTTTTGCTTCCTAGCCATTTGTTTTCCATCATTTTGTTGATGAAATCTGGTAGTTTGAACAAGTCGTGTGCTTCGTCATTCGGACAATTGTCATAAATTCCGTTGGCAACGTGAACTAAAGTATCTAAACCAACTACGTCAACCGTTCTGAAAGTTGCCGATTTTGGACGACCAATAACTGGACCTGTTAGTTTATCAACTTCTTCAATGGTTAATCCCATTTCTTTCACTTGATGGAACAAACTTTGAATTCCGAAGATTCCGATTCTGTTTCCGATAAAAGCTGGAGTATCTTTTGCAATTACAGAAGTTTTTCCTAAGAATTTTGAACCATATTCGAATAAGAAATCCAATACTTCTTGAGACGTTTTTGGACCTGGAATGATTTCGAATAATTTCAAATAACGTGCAGGATTGAAGAAATGCGTTCCACAGAAATGTGCTTGAAAATCATCACTTCTTCCTTCACTCATAAAGTTAATTGGAATACCTGATGTATTTGAAGTTACCAAAGTTCCTGGTTTACGGAATTTGTCGATTTGTTCAAATACCAATTTCTTGATGTCTAAACGTTCTACAACTACTTCGATAATCCAATCGCAAGTTGCAATTTTGGACATATCATCAGTTGTGTTTCCTGTTGTAATTCGACTAGCAAATTTCTGACTGTAAATAGGTGATGGGTTGCTCTTTAAAGCATTTGCCAAATGATCATTCACCACACGGTTGCGAACGACTTTACTTTCTAAAGTTAGTCCTTTCTTTTCCTCGATTTCAGTTAGTGCGTTTGGCACAATGTCTAAAAGGAGTACTTCCAAACCGATGTTAGCAAAATGACAAGCTATCCCAGAACCCATGATTCCAGAACCTACGACTGCCACTTTTTTAATTGTTCGTTTCATTTTTTTCTTTTGTTATCGGTTTTCAGTTATCGGTTTTCAGTTAGTTTACTGATAACAGACAACTGACAACTTATTATATTTAAAAAATCTTCTTCTCTGTTATCAAATCATTTATCACATCAGCTACTTCCATAAAATGGTTTAGTTTTTCTTCGGTGATGTTTTGTTTTACTACTTCGTTGAATTTTAACACTGTAGTTTTTGATTGTTCGCGCATTTGTTTTCCTAGATCGGTTAGGTATATTAATACGCCTCTGCCGTCATCTGGATTTTTCTTTCTTATGATTAATCCTTTTTCTTCTAATGTTTTTAGGGTTCTGGTTAGCGATGTGGCTTCCATTCCCATTCGGTTGCTTATGTAAGTTGAAGGCGTTCCTTCTTCTTTGTCTATACTTAATAAGGCAAATCCAATTGCCATGGAACCGTCAAATTTTGATGCTTCCTCGTTATACATTCGTGAAACTGCTTGCCATGTCGCGCGTAGCACATAATCTATAGTTTTTTCTTTCATCATATTTTACTATATCGTTTTAGTTTCGGATTCAAATATATAAAAAATTTATTATGCACGCATAGTATTTATGTTAAATTTTATGCACGCATAGTATTTTTTTAAGTTTGATGTACGAAATACGAAGTAAGAAGTGAGCTATATGAAGTTTTATTTAGGAATACTGATTAGAGAAATTATTAAAACTTTTCTAATCTGTATTGCAGAAAATTCTAAAGTAACTTTTTATTATGTTTGTAAAAAAAAAAGTCATTATGCGTTTCTTTACAAAAAGAGCTATTGTTATAAAATCGATTATTGCTGGTATTGTTATACTAATAATTAAGAACTTTGTTTTTAAAAACTTGTCTATTTACGGACAAGATTTTCACGATTTAATTGAACTATCCGATATTACCATCATATTTACAGGTGCTTTTTTTGTTTTTGGATTATTACTTGCCGCTACGATGTCGGATTTTAAGGAAAGTGAAAAGATTCCTGGTGAAGTTGCTGCAAATCTTGAAGCTATTAAAGATTGGATTTATTTGGCTTTCAAAGCTCCTCGAACAGGAACTTCTGATTTGTGTAAAGAGGAGTTGAATAGCACTTTTCTTCGTGAGGAATTAATTTTTGTAACTGACGGAATTATTTCTTGGATTTATTCTAAAGCGAAAGATTCCAATGTTATTTTTCCTTTGATTAGACATTCTAACGAAATTGCTTATTATTTTGCCGAACGTGGTGTTGATAAAGAAGCTATAAAAGGTATTCAAGAAAATACTAATGCTATGCGCAAACAATTGACACGTGCGTATTCCATTTCAAGAAACAATTTTATTAAACCTGCTTATACTTTGTTGCAAAGCATTTTGTTTATTGTAATGGCTTTGTTGTTAATCACCAAATTTAAAACTACAGCTGCTGACTATTTTGTGACTTTTTCTATTACTTTTTTGTTTTGTTATTTGTATTTACTTATAGTAGGATTAGACGACCCTTTCGATATTTCAAATGATGAAATCGATGTTGATTTAAAAACTTTAGACCGTTTTAAACAGCGCTTGATTTCTGATTTTTTGGTATAAAAATTAGTAGAAATTTATTTTTTCAGAATTGTGTCTTTAGAATTTACTGATTAAAACCAACGATTTCAAAGCTATATTCTTTGCCTTTTTTAGGCATAATTGTTATGTTTTCTGAAATGCTGTTTTTAACTTCGGCTTCTGTTTCCCAACTTCCTTTTGTGAACTTGAATTGTGCTGGCGAATGTAGCTTTACTTTTAACTCTCTTTCAAAATCAGATTTTTTATTCATTTTAATCAGACTTGGATTCCAATTTCCTAAATTTATTTGGTTTCCTGTAATGTAGATTTCATCTTCTTTATTTGGAACTTTAACATTGATTGTAATTTCATATGCTTCGGTAGAAAGTTCTTTTTGTTGGTTTTCATAAATGTTATCAAAATAATATTGAATAGCAGTATTAAAACTCGGTGCAAAAGTACTCCAATGGGTTTCTGTTGAGTAATCTTTAATTACAACTTTCAGCTTATCTGTTTTTAGAGAATCTTGCAGAAACGAATACACTTTTTCTCTAGCAGGTTTCCATTCTTTCCAATTTTGGGCTTCGTTGGCATGACTTATATATAGAAATTTATTGTTTTTTATTTTAGTATAATCAAATTGTTTAATATCATTTACTAATCGTTCTTTATCGAAAGAAAAGTTAGGTGAAATGGCAATGTAATTGTCAAATAAATTGGTTTCGTTTAACATTGCATACACAATAAACGATGCACTTAAGGAATGTCCTACAGCTGTTCGGTGATTTAATGTTCTATAATTGGATTCAATATAAGGAACCACTTCTTTATTTACATATCTCAAGAAGTTGTCAGCATTTCCGGAATAACCATTATAAAAATCTTTTGGATTGGTATTTTTAGGATAAGGTAAAAAGTCGTTGTTTCTGCTGTAATCTAATTTTTCATTGTAAGGTGAAGTTATCCCTACAACAATAAACTTTTTAGAAGTATTACTTAAAAAACTTATTACAGAATGTACATAATCAAAAAATTCTCTGGCGTGTGCATCAAATACATAGATTACATCATAAGAAGAATATAGATTTTCATTATAACTTTGAGGAGTGTAAATTAAAACTTCACGTTCTTGTTGTAGCTCTTTAGAATTGATTTTTATGTTTTCAACTCGAGCAATTTCTTGTCCGTTAGATGTAGTTATTAGAAAAAGAGAAAAGAGTAGGATAAAATGTTTTTTCATAATTTCTGTTATCATAACTATTAATAAATCCAATAATAAAAACAAAAATATAAAAAATACTAGTTTTTTTAATAAATCGTTATTAATAAGATTATGACAAATCGATAGTTATAATATAAAGCTACAATTTAGGCATAAGCTAATGAAATATCATTGCAAAATATAAAGCTATTAATACCAAAAAAGAATTGAATATAATTATATTTTGAAATCCATTTTCGGTTAAGTTTTTATCAAACTTTAGTGATAAAAGACTAATTACTATGGAGATTAATAATCCAACAGCTAAATAAAGATTCAAACCACTAAATCCTGACATTAATTTTTCAGAATAATCTTTGGTTTGCGTTTTAACAGAAGTTATGTTTTTTAGAAGGTAACTTTGTTCTATAATAATGTCGTTTTCTTTAATAAAAGTTTCTTGAGTAGAAAATTTATGTTTATTTTTTGTTAGAAAAACATAACCCATTAATTTTTTAGATTCACTTGCACTATATTTACTTCTATGAGTAGAATAAATTGTAGAATAATATTCAATTTCATCTTTAATAGTTTTTTGAGGTAAAAGCCATGAATCTGCAAATAGAAGTGCAAGTAATACTAATGCAAAATAAAGAATTTGTGTAGTTATTTTTTTGTATTTCTGAAGCATTAATTCTAAAATTTATTATCCAAAAGGTGTTATTTGAATTTTACCAAATTTCCAATTGGTTACAAATCCAACTAAAATCGATGTTAAAATTAATATTTCAATACCAATCAATGCAAAAAACAATACAATTCTGTAGGCAATTCCTAACTTGGAATATTCTTCACCAAAGGCATTAAAATATCCAAAACAAATGTAAAAAAGAATAAGTGCTATTATTAGTAAACTTATAACAAGACCAATGTATTGAATTGGTTTAAACCAAAAGAGAATGTTAGAGAAAGTGGAAATTAATAGCACACCTAATAAAACCATTCCTGCAATTATAGCATGTTCGCTCAAGTTTAGCTTTTTTCTTTTAAATAAAATGAAACTGTTTAAAGCAGCAAAAGGAACGAATAGGAAAATTATTATTTTATTTTTTTGATCAAATAGTTCATCTATTTTTCTGCTGGCTTCATTTATATATTCTTTACTTTGAGTAATTGTTTCATCTTGGTTATTTAATGAATCGCCAATATGACGCGTAAATAACATTAAACCAATAGTAATCAAAATCAAGTAAAACACATTGTAAAATGGCTTTCTCTTTCCTGCAATGTAATCAAGTGCTGCTTGTCCTGGACGCGTTAAAGCTTGTTTTGCTGTGAATAAAATTCCTCTATCTAAATGAAACGTACCATGAAGTACATCGTGAAAAATAAAATTTTTAAAAGTAATACGATGTGTATCGGCTTTTTGTCCGCAACCAGAACAAAATTTATCGGTAAGTACTTTTCCGCAGTTAAGACAGTTGTTTTTTGCCATTGATTTTTCACGGTATAAGTTTTACAAGGTATTGTTAGTTGATATAAATGCAACTCAAACAAATATATTAAAATTATTGAATTAGAAACAATTATTTTATTACCTCTTTTTCAATTTCCAAGTTGTTACTACTGTCAATGTAAGCAATATAAATGTAATTATTCCGTAAACTAATACAGCTTGTTCGTTATAAACCACTAAAGTATTTTTATCAAAATAGGTGCCTTCTGAGTTGTAATCCATTCTGATGCGAATATAAAATAACCAACTAAATAACGCTGTCAAAAGCCCAAGAACAATTATCAAAAGTATAAGGATTTTAACTTTCATTTTTAATTTATTTAATTTGTGAATTCTGCGGTTTGACTGCTACAAAAAGGATGCAGCTTTAAGAAGTTGGGAATTTGTATGCTCATCGTTCGATTAAGCAACGAAAATCAAAAGTACAAACATACTTACAATTAAGCCCAAAAACCCAATTTTTTAAAACCGCTGTTGTGTGTGCGTTCATTTATTTTGTTCAATTTGTTTTATTACAAAATCCATTTGTCTATCAAACTTTGTTTTCAAGTCGTTTGGCTCAATTTGTAGTTCAAGGTCTGGTTTAATTCCTTTTGGGTTACTTCTAAAATTTGGTGTTCTCATTTTAAATTGAAAAATCGGTATCCAAACTAATGTTTTAGAATAAGGAAGAACGAATGCTTGCATGCCCGAATTACTATAATTACTTCCTTGTGAATATTCTCCGTAAAACGTTCCAATTTTATATTCTCTCAACAAGGATAAAAAGTGTCCTGTGGTTGAAAAACATCCACCATTTATCAAAATTCTAACTTTCCCTATATAATAATTTGATTTGTTTTGCTGTTTTTTAAACAACCAATTATCTGTACTGTCAGTTTCTGTGTAGCAATTCAGTCCATTTATAAGTTTCGTTTCGCTCAAAATTATTTCCTCTATATTGTTTGGATATTGAGCATATTGCTTCCAATTTTTTACACTGTTATATTTTACTCCAATATAATCAAAATAATAGTAAGGCTCTTTCGTCAAATATGAAAACAAATAGTTTGCCATTTCAGGTGCACCGCCACCATTATCTCTTACATCAATAATTAAGTTTTTAGTTTTTAAACTATCCAATTGTGCAAAAAAATGATCTAATTTTTTTTCTGCAACTTTTCTGTCGGGTTCGTTATATCCATTTGCAAAAGAATGAAATTTCAGAATTGCCAAATTATTTGTTTTAAACTCGGTTGTTAAAGATTCGTGTTGTTCTGAAATACTATTTGTGAATGTTTGAAAAGAAATTGATTTTATTATTACTTTTTGTTTTTGATTTTTACTATCTAAATATTCAATTTCAAATTTATCCGTTTGATTAAGAATAAAATAGTAAAAAGGAAAGTTTTTAAACCGTGTATTTAATCCTGTTTTATTTTGTCCTTCAAGGTGAATGAATTTTTGAATTTCTTTCACGATTGAATTCATTTCTTTTCCATTAATTTTTATCACTTGCAAACCAACATAATCTTTATTTTCAATAGTGGATTTATCTAAATAATAGTTGTCTTTAATTTTATAAATACTGAAAGGAAATACCAATCTATCTTTTAGTAAAGAACTGATTTGAGTTCTGTCAACTGCCGTATGTCCATCTTTAATTTTTGCCATTAAAGTGGCTGTTAGTTTGTAGTATTCTACTATTGAAAGATCTGTTTTGATTGAATTCTTTAATTTCAAATAGGTTTTGTCAAATTCCTTTTTAGAACAAAACATAAACTGTCCCGGATGGATGGCATTCGTCAAATTATACAGTTCAGCAAATTCTGCTTTAATGCTGTCTTTCTTTAACGTTTTATCTAATAATAAATTTTTTACTTCAGCATTTTGCCCAAAAGCAGAATAAATTGAAAGTAATAAAAGTGTAAATATTGCTTTAAAATTCATTTTTAATCTTTGGTTCGTTTTGTATAGTCTTTTATAATAAAGTAAATAGACATTACAAATACAATGATGTAAAGAATGTCTAAAACAGGCTCTTTAAGAGTGAAGTTTTTTAAGTCTATATGTTTGAATAATGTCAAACCTATTGTAAATGCTATTAATGCAAAGAATAAGTTTATTCCTTTTTTATTTTCCATATTTTTAATGTTTTGTAAGTGAGTCTATTGCTATTTAATTTTTATTATTATTTCGGTATTGTCTTTTAGATTAATTTTTACATCTTTATATTTTGGCGGTGTTCCCAAAAAACCTCTGTTGTTTCTTGAAAATCCGTAGTTTTTTGGTATTCCAAATATTTTAGTGTCTATTTTATTGTCAAGGTTAGTGTCTTGAAAACAAGCCAAAGCAATTTCTGTTTTTGGCATTCCATAAATAATTTTTTTGTTTTCTGTTTTCTGGATTGGGAAAATACCACTTTTTATTCCTTTTCTTGAATTGAAATTTTTTTCTCCATTCATTAAAGTATAGTAAATATTTCCTTTTGCAGATTTTGAAACAAAAGTAATTGTCAAATCAATGTAATTGTCTTGATAAATTTTATCTATTCTATTTTGGTTTGGTGTCATCTGGTGTATTGAACCTAATTCTTCATCCATTTTTAAGCCCATCATCTTTAAAGAAGTACTGAACAAGGTTCTATTCATTTCAAAAGTATAGTTTTCAAGTTTAAAGTAATCCTGATTGATTGCAGAAGCATCTATATTTGAGTTTGGGTCAAAATTCATTTCAGAAAGGTTAAATTCCTTAACTGTTCTATTATCAAACGATTTAAAGTAAATTTTCAAATTACTTAGATCATATAGTATAGTCCAATAGGTTTTATAATGGATTTTGTTTTCAGAACTGTTATTTAAAATATCAAATGCTTGATTTGGGTTTTCAATTTCTATATTAGATAAGCTGTTTTTTATTTGGCAATATCTGTCCAAATGAGTTCGCGAATCTTTATCAATTTTTGTTTTGTTGTGTTCAAAGTAATTTACAGAATTTAAAAATGTTTCATTAGTAATGACTTGATTTATGCCCTGTTTTTTATTTACAACTGTTTTGCCTTCTACAAAATCAATTACTGCTGAATTTCCATTTCTGTCTGCAATGAAATAATGAATTGTTGCAATTGGCTTTATTGTCAACTTATTAATGTTTGAAATAACCTCGTCAATTGTTGAATAATTATCAAGCTGATATTGTATCCATTCAAGTTCAGAAATAGTTTGATTATTATTTTCTTGATATACACTTTCAGACATCCAAAGTTGCTCAACAACTAAACCTTTTTCATTCATACCACCATAAGGAAATTCTTTGCCAATTTGATTAAAGGTTATCGAGCCATATTTTGAAGTCCAATTAGCTTGGTTTGAGCCTCTAAGTCCGTAGGCAAATTTTGTTTGTCCTCTCATATTTTTGATGATATATCCTTGCCCTGAACCCCAATCAAAATTTTTCGCAAAATATTTTGTTTGTCCGTCACAAAAAAATGCGGAACAGGCTGACATTTTGTTAATTTGAAATACAACAATTAAAACTAGAAGAACACATTTTTGCATAACTTGATATTTTGACCCAAAGTTGATGATAAAGAATAAATTCAACTTGACACATTTGTGTCATTTTTGATAATTTCTTTTCTAATTCTCGTTAAGGATTGTCTCTCAATACCTAAATAAGTACAAAGGTGACTCAATTTGATTCTGGATAGCAATTCAAAATTAGTATTTAAAAAGTCAATATATCTCTCTTTTGCATTTAAAAATTGGAGTTTTTCGACTCTATTTATTCGTTCTTCAAGTACTTTTTCAGCAATGAGTCTTCCATATTTTTCAAAAGTTTTTGATTTTTTGTATCCCTGTTGAATATTATCATAACTTAACTCTATAATTATACAATCTTCTAAACAAATGAAACAATATTTTGAAACGCTTTGTTTCAAAAATGAAATATAGTCAGTTACATATTCATTTTCTTTGATGAAGGAGATAGTTATATCTTTTCCTTCATCATCTAAATAATAGCCTCTAATCAAGCCTTTAACGACAAATCCTAATGACTTTTGAACCTTGCAGTTGTTTAAATAAACTTTTCCTTTTTTTAGTTGGACTATCTGACTATTTTGATTCAAAAAAATTATCTCATTCTTATTTATTTCAGGGCATAATGTTTTAAAGGAATCAAAAAATGCTTTTTTAAAATTATGTTCTTTTGACATTTTGCAAAGGTTTTCCAATGGGTTTATTCAACTAAATAATGTATATTAAAAAAAATAATTGCTACAGTGTCCAAACACAAACCAAGCCCAGCAATAGCGCAAAACGGTTGTTAAAGATAGCTTTTTTATTTGCCTTCAAAAAAAATTTCACTTACTATAAAGTATTTCTTATAATATATAAGAATTGTTTCAAGAATATATTCTTTTTTGTTAAAGGAAAACCAAACATAAATATGGGTATTTTTAAAAGAATTTTCAGTATTTATACTTTTTATTTCCGTTGATTTATAAACAGCTTTCTCCCAATTTATTCCAATGTCTTGACCTCGTTTGTTAATTGATTTTAATTTATTAAACGCATTAACTTTAAAGTTTGCAGAATCTTGATCAAAATCTTTTATCATTACTTGTATGTCGCGATTATTGTCTGAGCTTTCATTAATGTAACCTAAAAAATCTTCTTTTTTTGGAATTAATCGATTTATTTTAGCTGTATCAATATCACGAATAGATTCAAAAATTTGTTTTCCAATATTTGTTAAGTTATCTTCTTGAGCATTTAATTTTTGAATATTGAAAATCAATATAATAAAAAAAATGAGATATTTCATATTAATGCGTTTTTAAAATTACCGTTAATGTTCCTTAGCTTTAAATCAGTTACTACTGCGAACACAAACCAACCAAACCCACAAATTTTCTAAGAAAGATAGAGTTGTAGCCACCAGATTATTTTCTACGAAGTTCAAAATAGCAAGCAGAAATAGCTTAAAACTTAGGTTATGCTAGTTTTATTTTTTCTCTTCACTTTTTGGATATTCCACCCAAGTATAGCTTTTTTGAACAATTTTCCATGAGCCTTCATATTTAAGTAATAAAAAATAGTCTGTAAATATTCTCCAGTTTGGAATTATGATTTCTGCTTTTGCTATAGCAGCATCTTTTTCGTAATCTATTGAAATAATTCTCCCAATTCTGTTTGATTTTTCTCCGTTTTTTATTTGCGAAATATATTCTTCACCTGAACGAATTCTTAATTTATTTTCTTCAGTTATGGTATATAAATTAAAGTCAGGATGAAATGCTTTTCTCAATCTTTCAGGTTCTCCATTTGCAGTACCTTCAATATAATCCATGAGCGTTTCGGAAATCTGCTCAATTTCTGATTTGCTATTTTGTTCTTGAGCACTCAATTTTAATCCGCTAAATAGGATTAAAGCAAATATTAAAGTTTTAAATAAATTCATTTTAATCGTTTTAAATTATAAAATTTTTTACGTCAATTCTGCGCATAAATGAGCGCTAATGTTATTTGCTTTGCGTTTTTTGCTGGTGCAAGCACTGACCAAAACAAAACTACGGAATTAAATTGAAGATAGAATTGTAGCCACTAGATTTATTTTCTAAGAAGCAAAATTGTAAACGCGAGCCTTGCAATTAATGTAAACCGCTGTTATATGTTGGCATTTTTTTCGATCAATTCTACCTTAGGATATTTTTTTACAATCAAATAATTAAATGAGATTACAGCAATTTTTGGAAATAAAATCATAGTAAAGAAAGCTAAATATGAGATTGTAACAGTTGGCGGATTTTTTGCTAATATAAAGATGTGATTACCATTGGCAGAATCTGGAAAAATATAGTTCTGTGTCAAATTCCAACCCAAATGAATAGCAAAAGGAATAAGTAATGAATAGGTTTTAGAATATGAATATGCTAATAAAAGTCCCATAGAAAAGGTAAACGCAAAAACTATTATCATTTGAATTAAATCTCCCCAAACACCATTGTTTAGCCAATGTAATACAGCAAAAAAGATTGATGATATAATTATTCCTTTCTGGGTTCCAATTTTTTTTATGAGTATAAAAAGCAAAGCACCTCTACAAATTAATTCTTCAGTTAAAACAGTTCTAATTTGATACCAAATCTCAATTAAAAAGTTTTCAAATGTTAAAAGCTCGGAAATTATATATTCTTCTTTAGTGAAGTACATTTTTAGAAGAAATGTTGTAGCAGAAAAAAAAGCTGAACAAATAAAAAGGATTAAAAAAAAGATAATCCTTTTTTTAGTTGGCATTAATCCAAGGACTGATAAGTTCTCTTTTGCAAAAAACTTTAATAGTAACCATGAAATAGCAATTAATCCAATTAGTTGTATCATTCCATTTTAGTTTTCGTTGAGCAATACTTGAATATAACGTTATGGCAGCTTTGCGTCTGATGTAACTGTAAAAAAAACTGACCAAAACAAACCTACGATTTTTCTTTGAAAGATAGAATTGTAGCAACCAGATTATTTTCCACGAAGTATAAAATAGCAATCGCAAGCCCAGCAATAGCGCAAAGTTGTTGTTGAAGGCAGTTTTTTATTCTAACATTTCATATTTTCGTTTTGCCCACATTTTACAAGGCTTTATCCACTCGTCTGATGCTATGTACAAAAATCCGTGTTTTAATCCTGTGTTTAATTCAATCTCTTTGAATTGATTAATTTTAAGTTTGGATGTTTCTTTTCGTTTAATTGCTGTAACACCAAAAAAGTCTGATTTTTCATAAATTGTCAAGATATTTCCACAATAATTTATTTCAGAATAATTTTCAATATCGCTTTCTTGGAAACTACCAATAAAAACAAAATTCAGGTTCGGGTTTTTCGAAAAAGTGGAAACATATTGAGCAATATATCCACCTTTTGAAGTCCCAACTATCGTTATATGATTTGGTTTAACGCCAGTTTTGATTAAACTATCAATTTGAGAAACTATTTTTTCAGCATATTTTTTTGTATCTGTATTTTTTATTCTTTTTTCACTCAAAACAATAAAACCATCTTTTTTAAAAGATTGTAAAATCCCATTATAATCTACCGTTACATTGTATTTGTCTGAAAAAGTTCCATCTGAATTTTCTTCTAAAAATTTATTATGAATAAAGAAAATATAGTCTTTTTCAGTTTCTAAATTTTGTGTGTTTTTACTTGATTGACAACCAATAAAAACAAAAAATAGAAAGGTCTGAATAATGTAAAGTTTGTTTCTCATTTATGTTCTAAAAATTATTTAATGTTTATGTCTGTCATTTGTCTGCGGTCGGTTTGGTAAAATTGCCACCAACGTTCCCATGCTTGCCGCCTGTTGCTGCTGCAAACACGAACCTAAACAAATTTACAAAATTTTCTAGAAAGATAGAGTAGTGGTAACTAGCATGTTCTCCACGAAGACTAGATAGCAAGCGCAAGCCCAGTAATTGTTGTAAACCATTGTTAGCAGAAGTTTTTTTATTAGTTGTCCTTAAAAATAAGTTTAGCTTTTTTCCCCTTTATTTTTATGTAAAGATTATCGCTAATTTTTACAATACGATTATTCTGTTTTGTCAAAAGCGAAATTGTTATTTCCTTTATTTGAAATTTTGGCAACTTTTGTACTTCGATAAATTCGATTGTTGTTTCACTATTAGCAATTTTATTTTTATTTTTTTTACAATTATTAATTATACCAAACTTTTGTAAATCATCAATAAGTTTTTTGTCTGCATAAAGTTTAATATAGGTTACCATTGAAAACTGTCTTGGATATTTTTCTCCATTTGATAAAATACTATTATACTCTTTATACGTCATTGACTTGTTTATTTGGTCACTGGTAAAACCTAAATACTTTAAGTATTCATTTTGATATTCTAAAATTGATAATTCATTTTTAGAAGTTTTGAAACTCAAAGTTTTATACCAAGGAATAATAGTTAAACTGTCTAAAAATGTGGTTGTAGAAGTATCAATTTGATATTTAAGCAATTTTGATTTTCCAATTATGTCGTCTAGTATGCCGATTTTACGAGTTTTAAATTCAATTCCCCAATCGCCAAAATTGTCTCCAACTTTGTCAGATTTTTTGGGTTGGAAAAATTCTATTGTAGAAGATTCTCCAATAAAGTATTTGCCTGTATATGAATTGTCATTTGTTTCTTGATGACTTTCCCTACAAAAAAATAATGTGTCTTTAAGAAACTTGTTTTGAAATAAATTTTTGTAAGTAATACTGTCAACACAAATAAAAATTGTGTTGAAATCAGTTTTATTATTTGGCTTTATTTGTCCAAAGGAAAATAAATGCGTTAATGTTAAAAGTATAAGTATGTAGTGTTTCATATAAAATTTCTGCCAACGTTTCGCCGCTTGGCTCAGTTGCGTAAGTTTAGCCCAAGCCAAAACAAATATACCTAAAACTTTGAAAGAACAAACGAAGTTAAAAAGAAAAAAGATATTCACTAGCGTTTCCAAGCCCGAACCAAACTTAGCAATTGTGCCAAACTGCTGTTAGCAACCGTATTTATTTTATTCTTTCTCAAAGCATTGATTTCCGACTGCGCCACCTCGATACTCTAAAGCAATATTCTCCATAAAATAAATATATGTACAACCGTCATTATATTCTTCAATTTGCTTTTGAGTTAAAGTTTTATCAAAAATGTTAAAAGAGTATTTCCCCATTTTACTTCTAGCAAAACCAATATTAGTTATTTCACCATTTTTTATTGAAATGCAATTGGCATTATATAATAAATCTTTGATTTTAATCAAAGTTTCGTTATTCCAACCTAATTTTTTTATTTCTGTTGCTAAAATTTCGGAATCAAAATATAAATTCCAATTTTTCGAGACTAATTCAAATTCATCCGTTCTTTCTAAAGTTTTTATTTTTTGAGTTGACTCACCTGTATTTATTTCTCTCTTCTTTAAAATTTTCAAAGTAATATTTTCAGGTTGATTGACAATTTTACTTTCCGGCTCAAATTCAATTTCTACAATATAATTTTCAGGAACAATTTTCAAATATTCATCTTTAAGATTTAGAATTTCATTTTTCTTCTTTTGAATATTTTCTATTAATTCTTTTTTACTACTTATTGGCATTGATAGCATATACAAAAGAAACTCTTTGTTATGTTCATTTCCTTCGTTGTATGAATTAACAAGATCTTTTCTTAATTCATCTGGAAGTTTTTTTATAACAACTTGAAATAATGAGTCTTTATCAATGTTTTTATTGAATTCAATTTTCTGAGCTTCAATTTTAAAAACTGAAAAAACGATTGTAAATATTACCGCAATTTTTTTCATAATATGGTTGCTAACGTTTTGCAGCTTGCAGAAGTGGCGGATTAAGTAAGCCTAAAACTTTCGGTTAAACACTGGCTTTGCAAGTACAAAACCAACTTTAAATTAAGCCCAAAACCCGCCATTTTTGCAAACTGCTGTTGGTGGCAGTTTTTTTTATTCTGTTGGCGTATTCTTGTAATTATTTCTTTTTTTTCTTACTGTTTTTTAAGTCTTTTATCGGGTTTTGGCTTTCAATATTTACGTTAGAAAATGCAGATGCAACATTTCTATTCCAATGGTCAAATGAATTCATTATTTGGTCTAAATTGACTTCTTTAAGAAGTTGGTCTTTATGTTGTTTGTATAAAAAATGTAAAAAATATGTAGCCATTTTTCTTTTGGTAAACCTCATAGCTTGGTCAAAACTTGAAATTGTTATCTTTGATCCTAATATTAATATGGTTGTTGCAATAGCCCCCAATGCTGTACTTCTGAAAATTAAATATGTTACAGTTTGTGTTGGGTTTGAAGATGCTTTTATCTCTAAAAGTTGTGATTTTAGAGATAAAACAATGTGAATATATATTCCCAATGCGATTAAAATTGTTACTATAAGTATAATTATTCCATTCCGTTTTAGCTCACTAATATTATCATCTATATAAATTTTAAGTTCTTCAATAATCCTATTAGTCTCTTCGTTGTCAGTAATATGATGTTGTTCTTTAATTGCTCTTGTCTTTTTTGGCTTATCATCTTCGCCACCAATAATTGATTCTATTTTGCTCATTTTTTGTTTTGATTTAAAATTGCTTTAGATTCTTGAGTCTGTGCCAAAATTGCCACCAACGTTTCGCGGCTTCAAGAAGTGGCGAACTTCGTAACCGCATATTTTCCACTAAGATAATTTTTCTTGCGAAAGAAAAACGTGAATTTAGCAGATTTCTCGCCATTTCTTGAAACCGCTGTTGGCAGCTGTAGCAATAACTTATTTGAAATAACCTAATGCTTTTCCAAGTTCATTATATAGTTGACTTTGTAATCCGAGCGAACCTGATCCAGCATATTCTCCTTCTTTTGAGAAAAAAACTTTTCCCTTTTCTTTTGCTTTAACTAGTTCTTTTTTCAATAACTCCAATAAAGCATCTTCTTCAATAGTTTTAAAATCTGTTTCTAGCTTTAGTTTTCTATATATTGGATTGATAAGTTTAATTAATGCTCCCATACCAGTTGTTTTTACTAGAATATGAGGATATTTTCTTGAAGTGTCTTCTTCTAATGTTGGCCAATATGGATTGAAAACATCCTTGATAGCCGCAAAATAAGCTCTGAAAAATTTAGATAAAATTTTATGTTCGTCTCCATTATTGAGAAAATCCATTGGAATATTACCCCAAATTCCTTTTTTAGTGAAATGCTCTAAAATTGCTTCGACAAAAAATGCTTGTGAAAAATATCCTTTCCCTGATCCCAACATTTTTATGAATCCTTTTATCACAGATTTGTCATTATTGTTCAAATGCATCGTCAGCATGTGCGCAAGGAAAATATCATTTTTATTTGGGTCAGGAAATGAACCAAATATATCATAGTAGAGAGATTTATTTACCGGTTTCTGATTGAAATTTACATCAGCAAATACTTTTCCTTGTTCCCATTTGTCAAATCCTAATAAGATTGTACAATTAAGATCAAATTGATCCAATGAATTTATAACTTTTTCGTATGATAAATTTGGATATTCTTCTATTAAAGATTTTCTGCCAATTTTTATATTGTGACTTACAGCATCTTCATATAATTTTATCATTCCACTCAAACGATGTTGTCCATCAACAATTAATGAAACTTTTTTTTGTGGAATAAGTAACTCAAGGTTGTTTCCATCAAGGCGATTATAAAATCCACCTATATATTCATCATTTTTAATATTGAGAGTGTTTTTTAGATATTCTTCTTTTGTTTCTGCTTCTTGATTTATATCCATTGATATAATAATTGCAGTTGGAAATGATCCAATGGCATTACTATTTGAATTATGAATATTATTGATTTCTTTCAATAGAAAGCTGTAAATATTGCTAATTCTTTTATCATTTCTCAACCTTTGATAATAATCTTTATTTACTTCTTCAGTTATTTTATTAACTGATTTTTCAGGATTAAATGGATCATATTGTTGTGGTTCTCTAGAAGTGAATTTTACAATATTTCGTAATATTTTAAAATTTATAGCCGCAATGGCTATTGGTTTTGAGGTAAGTTGATTAACAACAAATCCTTTTACAGTTTCTATATTATTCATTTTCAAAAGGATTTTCAGGTTCTACTAAATTTATATCGGTTGCTAAATTATTGTTTTCATTATTAGGTGTTTCTAATGTTAGATTTTCATCAGGACCATCTCCATCTGGATTATCATTATCAATAATATTATCATCTGGATTATCTCCATTTTGTTCTAGTGCATAAACTCGCTCATCTAATGATTGTATTTCAGTCCTTAATAATTCATTCATTGCTAGATTAGCTTGCGCAAAAACATTTGCCTCATATTCGGGATTAAATGTTCTTATAAACTCTTCTTTTGCCTCTTTTTTGGCTATTTTTTTGGCTATTTTGGTAGATTCCTTTTTTGCAATATTTGTAGATTCTTTTTTTGCATCATCAATAGCTTGTGATTTAATTTCGCTAATAGATTTAAATCCAAAAAAACCTGCTATTGCAAGAATAATTGCTACAATAGCTGTATATAGTTTATTGAAAAAATTTTCATCTGATTTATCATCTATCAATTCAAGTTGTTTTTGTTGAATTTTGTTAGAGGTTTGTGTAATCGATTTTAAGATTGAATCAAGTTTTTTTATCTCGGCTTTATTTGATTCCTCATTTTTAGACTTCGAAATATGATATTCAATTTTAATTGTTTGAGTTTTTGTATCAGGAATTTTTAAATAGTTGTAACTAATTATCAAAACACCAATTACTGCAATTGCTACAATGACAGTAGCAACGATGTTCAAAAACAATTGATATTTTTTCCAAGTCATAATTGATTTTTTAAAGTTTAAATATAATACATATATTTTATTCATTTCATAGTTGTTATTTCAACGTTTTCGTCCGAGGCTATTGCTGCCAACGTGTCGCCGCTTCACGAAGTTGCGGATTTTCAACACTTTTGATTACAAATATAGACAAAATTTAGTTTCAAAAATTACCAATTCTGATAAATCCCAAGCCCCGCAATTTCGTGAAACGGCTGTTAGTGGCTGTTATTTTTTCGTTTCTTTCTTTTTTCGGCTCTTTTTGCTTCTTTTCGTTTTCGTTGCCAATCCCAAATTTTTTGTTGGATAATTCCAAGACTTATTATTGAAAAACCTTTTGTTGTCTTTTTAAGTTCTTCTGGAATATTCCATTCAGAATTCTGTTTATTCCAATCAATTCTTTTTTCTCTATCTGTCGGATCATATTTTAGATTAGAGTTCTTAAATTCTTTGTTAATAAACTTTTCTACAATTCTTTTGAGCAACATAAAAGTTTCTTTTTCGTAATCTGAAATTTCACTTTCTGATTTCTCAAAATAATAATCAGGTTCAGACGTCCAAAATATAAGTGACGCAGTTCCTTTATCACATTTTTTACTTTCAATTATCCATTTCAATATTTCTACACCATCATCCCAATTATAATTTTTCGCAAGATAATATTGGTCAGTTGAATTTAGTTTTTCAAAATTCTTAAAATCAGGAAGATAATCTTCGTCTTCATTTTTAAATGAAAATTCAATGAATTTTTCTTGAATATATTTTTCTTTGTAAGGTAATATTATCATTTCGTTATATTTTCTGCGGTTTTCAGGTATAATAGCCACTAACGGTTTGCGGCTTGGTGTCTGTTATTTTGCCTTGCAGACATTTCAATCCTTAGATAAAATTTATAGGCAAAATAATAGCACCAAACCGCTGTTATACGCTGGTGGCGGTTTGTTAAACGAAAATTAAAATGCAACAAGAATTTAAACAAAAGTATTTCACTAACAATTTTTATTGGGTGAACAAAGAAAATTACAAAAAACTGCAAGAAATAGCTCTTGAAGTAGGTTGCTTATGTCATACAGGTAAAGCAGAAATAATTGAATGGCACGAAGGATTTAAAAACTTAGGGTTTAGAACCTACGAAAAAAACAACAATGTAACAGTTTTTCAAAAAGAACCGTTCTTGTTGCATAATCATACCGCCACTGATTTTAACGAAATGATGTCTGCTTACGAAAATGTAGCCACTTGCGTATAACGTGAGGCGGCTTTGCGTCTGTTGCGAGCTTCGGAACGCCAAATTTTCTGTTAAAGATAATAATTCTTGCGAAAGAAAAACGTGAATTTTGCACTTTTCTCGCAATAGCGCAAAACGGTTGTTGGCGGTAGTTGCTATTTTTCAGCACTAAAAATCCATTTACATTTTGAGTCAATATATTTCAAACTCATTTGATTTTCGAATGGTTCATTCAAACATATAAATTTTTCGGCGCCCAAAACAAAACCTTTCCTTCTGTTTTCTGATGTAAAGTTAAATTTTAAAGTATCTAAATCCATTTTCCATTCAAAGTCAACTTTATTTTTTTTTATCATAAATAATTGATCCTTTTCCGTTTTCATTAAATTGCAAGTCAACTCTATTACCAAGATATTGGTCTTCATCGCAAACAGATTTCTTTAAGTTCCATTTTCCAATAGGTAGCTTGTCTTCGGAAATCAAGAATGATAATCCGATTATTGTCCAAAAAACTATGTTTAATTTTAAATTCATATGTTTCGTAAAGTGCAATTACCGCCAACTAGTGTATAAGTCTGACGTTATCATCCTAATACACCCAAATTAGGTATGATTAGCGCTACTTGTTTTAGTTTTACTCTGCTAATGTAATAAATTTTCTACTATAAAAACCACGTACTTCTACCTAATCTTTACAAAGAGAGCATCCTATTTTTGGGTTTTGATCTACCTTTATTTGTAGCATGTTCGATACAAGTTCCATTTTAGCAAAACGCTTACGAACAAACTACGAACGAAATACGAACCAAACCCCTATAAAACTGCTACCAACCATTCAAAATCGTTCATTCTATGTCAAAAGCATTCAAAAGCATTCAAAAGTGTTCATATTTGCAGAATTTCTTAGTGAAAAAAACATAAAAAAACCACAAGCGATTACTTGTGCTTGGCAGTTATTTTTTATGTAGTTATGTCATTGAGTGAAATCCAATTGAGTTTCCTTCAGTGTCTAGCGCAATGCCACAAAATCCGTGTTCGCCCAACGACATTTTTTCTTGTAATACAATACCACCAGCTTTCGCTACACGAGACAATTCTACCGAACAATCATCGCATCCAAAATAAACTAGTGTACCTCCATTTCCAGGTGCCATATCTTTCATTTTACACAAAGCACCACTGATATTTTTTCCGCCTTCTTCCCAAGGAAAGCATAGCATTTCAAGGTCGCCAAAACCTCCAGGAGTTTCCATCGGAATCATGGTAATGTTTAATACGGTTTCGTAAAATTTTTGGGCACGTGCCAAATCAGACACATAAATTTCTACCCAAGCAAATGGATTTTTCATAATGTTTGTTTTTGGTTATAATTCAAAAATAGTAATTATTTTTTACTTTTTGCTTCAAGTTCTGGAAGCTGCTTTTTGTATTCCTCAACATTCCAAACGATGTTCCAATTTTTGACATAATCGGCTAATAGTCCAAGTCCGACGCTGGCTCTTCTTTGGTCAACAGTATCAGGATCTTCTAACGGTAGTACATAATTGGTATTGGTATCTTTGTCAAAACCAATTTGGCTTCCGTAGATTTGTTTTTTGCCTTCACCAAGAGCTACTCGGTCTTCTAGTAAAGCTAGTGCGCTACTGCTAGCATTTTTGTTTTTAACAGCTTCACGCATCATTGGAAGGTATTTTTGTTGCGTAGGTAAATCGGAATGTTGAATCACCAAAAACAGCGTTTGATTGGCTTGACCACCCACTTTATCAGCACCAACCCAACCGTGTTTATCTAATATTTTGGTAATTTTAATTAAGTTGACATTGTCTTTTTGCATCATGATTCTTCCCAAGCTATCTACAATTTTGCTTTGAAAACCATAGTCTTTTTGAGCTTTGATGAATGTTCTTCTAATACCTTGATCGTCTTCGTAAATCGCTAATAGTTCGGCTTGTAAAGGTTTGTCTAAATTGGCTTCTTTTACATCAACAATTTTCTGCATTTCGTTTACAAAAGGCAACCATTTTTTATCATTGTGCAAAGTGTCCAAATCGGTATCCGTTTTTAAATGACTTACGTTTATCCAACCTTTGTCTAAAGCAAGTTGCAACCATTGAAAAGCCACATTCTTTTTTCCTAAAAGTGCTGCAGAACAAGCCGCATTGTAAAAATCACTACCACTTTTTTGTTCGATTTTAAAAGCTTCGGTATATTTTTCAACCGACTTTTTATAGTCTTTGTTTTTGTATAAAGCATCGGCTTCACTAACAAGTGCTTTATAATTTTGGGCGAAACTTAATGAGAAAAGGAAGAGTAGGATAGTGGTGAATGTTGCTTTCATAAAAATTGATTTGTATTTAGTAAATATATAAAATTTGTAAAATCACAAATAGGCAATTTTTATAAAGTTTGTTAAAATTGACTTTTAATTCGAATTTACTTTGAACTATTTTTTTGTATCATTGCGGTAAGCGTTATTGCAGTTCACAAAGTATGAGTTTTATTCATTGTTATCAATATCTAAAGAAGTTGCATCCTCAGTCACTTTCGCATTTGGATTCGGAAACGATTGTCAAATATGAAAAGTTATTGAAGACTGAAGTTCGTATTGATAGTTCAAAATTCAATACTAACGATGTAGAACGTTTTTTAGAAGCACTCAAAAATAACAGTTCTTTACTTCAGTTTTTACCAACCAATGAAGAATTCTATTCGTTACTTTTTGAACGATTTAATTTCTTGAAAGACTATGGCGTTCCCAATTTTGATACCTATGATTATAGTGCATTAAAACAAGAGATTTCGGCTAATTTATCGAATGAGTTGAATCAATTTGTTATAACACGATTGGAGCAACAAGATTTTATTGCTTTGAAAGTATTGCTTAAATACATAGAAATTCTTCCAATGGAAGTTGTTGATTTATTGACGCATCGATTAGAGTTTAAACTGGATGGCTACATTGGAGAAATGACTCGCAAAGGAAAGTTAAAACACGATGACGAATTTAAAAAAGTATCAGAATTAATTGCGCTTGTTCCTGTTGAGGTTTTGGTTAAGAAAGAAGCTAAGGTAAAACAGTTGATGTATCAAGAAATGCGCGAGATAGCAAGTCATATTGACAAGCCAGGAATAGTGTTCTTCTTCGAAACCATGTTTAAAGGTTTACATTATTTGTTTTATGTACCAACCGATGCCTACGAATTAAAGATTCGGAATAGAGTAATGGGCGATTTTAAATTCATGTTAGGGCTTCTAGGAATTGTAATACTTATTATAGCTTTTGGAATTATGTTTTTAAAGAAAGACGAACCTGTAAGAAAGAGCGATTTAGAACCAAAAGGTTTCTATGAAAGTTTTGTAAAGCCTGCACAAAATAATGTGCTGCTTATGGGTAATTATTCAGATACTTTAAAAACAGGTTTTGATTTTGTGAGTTCAAGTTATGTGATGGCAAAATCAAAAGAAACGGTTACGATTGAAAACAAAACCGATTATGATTTGATTGTTTTCTCTGATTTTGATGTCATAAAATCCTATGCTGAGGTTTATAAAAGCAATGTCTTTAAAGGATTTTATTATTATATTAAAAGTAAGGATTCGTTAACTATAGATCGTGTAATATATCCGATGCATTTTTACTTTGGTCAAACGTTGTTTAGTACTCAAGCACCCAATCAAACACCACCTAATTTACCACGTTTTTTTCATGCTCATAAAAACACAGGAAATCTGGTTAGGAAAACATTTGAATTGAAAAATGCTAAAGTAACTTTTGAAGGCGATAGAAAAAGCATTGTGCTTCGTTCAGATAAAGGCGTTTTTATGGATGGGGTTTTGGTTATGAGTTATGAGTTTTAAGTTCTTTTTTAAAGATTGTGCTTTTACATAAACATCCTCCATGTATTTGTAAATTCTATCTGTAAAGGATATTCCCTTGAACTAACATAGATAAATTTATACTTTTTTAAATCATCTGCAGTAATGGTGATTTTTTCTTCACCAGTTGATTTGAAGAAAATTAGTTCTAAACTCTTCTGATTGGATATGGGTTGAATAGATCTCACACTCGTGCTATTGACCGAAAAACGATCTTCCTTTAGAAATTTTCCGCCACTAACAATCTTGATGGAATCTTTAGATAACATATAAAAAATTAGCAATGATTTGTTTTCATTTTCGGCTTTAAAAACTTTTAGATAGTCTAAGTTTTTTTTACTTGCATCATAAAGCAAAAAAGGTTTATCAGTTTTATAAATATATTTTACGTTCTCCATATTTTTGGAAACGTTTTGGCTGTATGTTGTCGTTGACAAGAATAGCAGTAAAAAGAATAGTAGTTTTTTCATTCTTAAGATGTTTTTTTCTTCCTTTTAATTCAAATCCAAATAATATTGCCGTCACTTTTTTTGCGCTCCAAGAACCATAATTTACTATTTTGTTTTATCTGTAAAATAGTTGCTGCTAATCAATCTATTTATTTCTAAATTTCTTATGGATTCAATGTCCAAATCAGTGCTTTTTCTTTAGTTGCACGATAGATGGTTTGGTGTTCTTCTTTTGGTTCGTTAGAATATTGAAAAGTTATGTTTTTATTGTTTTCTGCCGTTAAAATTTTGGCAAGGTTTTTTGTGTGTTTAGAAATATCAGATGCGCTTGAGCCAGCAAACCATAGACGTTTATTTCCTTCAGGAAATTTTGCAAGATATTCTTTTGCGGTTCTAACCAAATAGTGGTTGTTCCACCAAAGTGATGGATCCATAGCAATGTAGTAATCAAACATATCGGGCTGTGTCATAAACGTTTCTACTATGAAAAGTCCTGCAAGTGATTCGCCAATAATTCCTTTAGTTTTCTTTGTTCTGTAACGTTTGTTGATTTCTGGAAATAATTCGTCGTTGATGAACGCTCTAAATTTTAATGCGCCACCAATTACAGGAGCAATTTCTTTGTCTTTTTCGACTTCAGTTGTACCAGATAAATCTCTTCTGCGTACTGTGTTTTCAATTCCTACAAGAATGAAAGGAGGTATTTTTTTAGCTTTGATTAGCTCAGCCATAGTGTTGGCAATATGAGGAAAATCTTCTGCAGTTCCGCCATCTGGCATGTACATTACTGGTAAAGAATCTTTAGTTTTAGTATAATCTTCTGGAGTCCAAACGTTGATAGTTCTTTTTTCTCCAACAAGTTTAGAATCAATCGTAAAAGTATCATGAACCGGAATTGGATCTTGTTGTTGTGCTTGATTGTTACAAGCGGTCAAAATAACGATTAGAAAAAGGATTAGGTATTTGCTATTCATAACTTATAATATTATATGGTAAACAAATGTACAATTTTGAGTAAGAAATTTCACTTGATTGAAAATACATTTCATAAAAAAAACCACGAGCCGAAACTCATGGTTTTCAAATTATTGGTTAGGGTTTAGTATTATTTCATTTTTCCTAAAACAAAAGCTACAGCAGCACCAACACCAGCTCCCATTACAAGGTTAACAATGGTGTCAAGGCCTAAAAGTTTGTAATCAACAACTTGAGAAGAATACATGAAAAAGTTCATGGAAAGGCCATAAAACAAGCCAATTAACGCACCAGCTTTTAACCCAGTTACAAGGTTAGTTATTCCAGCCCATTTTGTAAAAATTAATGAAACAAAGAAGCCAAAAGTCATGCAACCTAAAAAGATAAATTCGAGTTTGGTATTCTCATTTTGCGGATAAATGTTAGTAAATAGTTGCCCATAAAATAGCCAACCTAAAAGGAAGTCGACAATTCCGCCAACGATTCCTCCGATAATAAAGTTTTTTAAATTCATAATTAAAATAGTTTTATTGGTTAATGGAATAAAATTACTAAAAATTAAGAATTGTTTAATATGGTATTAGTTTAATTATTAACCATTTAAGTATAGGAATTGTTTATAATTGAGGATTAAATTTGAATGATTAATTTACTACTTACAATTGTATTTCATACAAGAAAACTTCACCTGTTTCTTCATTAACGAAATACATTGAACCTTGGGTAAATCCTTTCTCTTTATATACTTTTTGTCCAACTTTTGGAGCGAACCATTTTGGCGCATCGTTTGGCAAGCTATAATCACCAGTTGCTATTTGCAAATCATTTAATTTTATAAAATCATCAATCCAATTAGTTGGAGCTTTGAAATGCAAAAAAGTAATGTATTCATAACTCCAATGCGATGATTTCCAGTATTGACCATTATAAATTTTGAAGTCGCTTGGAACTTCATGATTAGACCAAAGTTCAAATGATTCATCTGCTATAGATGATTCTTTGCCACATGATATGAAAATTAGCGTTAGAAAAAGTAAAATTGTTGGTCTAATTTTCATATGTATTGGTTTAATAGTTTTTATTTTCGCATGAGCACGGATTACAAATCCGCACTATCTGGATTTTGTCATTTTTAATTTTCAATCAATTCGTTATTTGCATCTATTATGTTTTTTATTTTATATTTAAGTAAATCGTTTATTGGCAGGCCAAGAATTGGTATGGCATTATTTTTTTTGATTTTGTAAAAAGGTTCTGGATAATAATATTCAACATACACTTTCCTCATATTCTTTATATCAACATTTGCTATTTTGTCAAGTTTTATTTTTTTTAAAATCAGTTTTTTTCCTTCATCTATGAGATATCTATTTCCAAAATTTAGTAGCCCAATCCATTCATTTTCTTTAGTTTTATATATTGCGTTAAATTGATATTTTTGATGGTAATAATATTTATCATCTTGACTTTTTGAAATATATAAAATTACATTTTTAAATTCTGCAAAATTTGGTATTCCATAATGATCATATGCAACAAATTCTATTGTATCAACTTTCAAATCATTATATAAATTTTTAACAACTTTATATTTTAATTTAAAAGCTCTGTCAATAACATATGATTTACGAATAAGTGTATCGCCAGTTTTTGGGTCAATTTCTATTTTATCTTGTTTTGTTGTATTTGGATTAAATTCTTCAATTGATATTTTTTCTCCAATAAATGCAAATAAATTTATATTCGCATTTTCTTTATAATAATCAATTTTCACCTCTTTTTGTGAAAATGAGAATGAGAAAAAGAACAGAAGTAAAATTATAGAATTTCGTTTACTCATTTTTGTTTGGTTTTGAGAGAATTACAATTAGTATATTTAAAATAAGGTAAAACGTACCAAAATTTATTGCTAAAAGCAATATAGATTATCAAATATAATAATTTATCTATAAAAAAACACCTCGAAAGGTGTTTCTAAATTTATTCAGTTCTATAAATCTTATCGTAAAGATCTTTGTATTTTTCTCTTACTACTTTTCGTTTTAGTTTTAGTGTTGGTGTAAGTTCGCCGCCATCAATGCTCCAAATGTTAGGAGTTAATTCGAAACGTTTAATCATTTCCCAATTTCCAAATTTTTTGTTGATTTCGTTTACTTCTTCTTGAATTCGTGCTATTACTTTTGGGTTTGAGGCAATTTCTTCGTTTAAGTCGCCAACATCTTCATGATGACGTTTTGCCCATTCTCTAACAAAATCAAAACTTGGTTGTATGAACGCTCCAGGCATTTTTTCACCATCACCAATCACCATAATTTGCTCTATAAACAACGATTGCTTCATAGCGTTTTCAATCAATTGTGGTGCAATGTATTTTCCTCCAGAAGTCTTGAACATTTCTTTCTTTCTATCGGTAATTTTCAAGAAACCTTGTGAGTCGATTTCGCCAATATCACCAGTATGGAAATAACCATTTATAATTACTTCATCGGTTAGTTGTTGGTCTTTGTAGTAACCCATCATTACGTTTGGTCCTTTACAAAGGATTTCGCCATCTTCAGCAATTTTTACTTCTACATTATTGATGACTTTACCAACACAACCTACTTTAAATCCGCCATTTCTCATGTCGTTTACAGAAATCACAGGAGAAGTTTCAGTCAATCCGTAACCTTCCATAACTGGCATTCCTGCAGCTGCAAAAACTCTGGTTAATCTTGGTTGTAATGCTGCACTTCCAGAAACCATTACGGTTAGATTACCACCCAAACCTTCTTGCCATTTGCTAAAAATAAGTTTTCTAGCGATTTTAAGTTGGGTTTCATACCAAAATCCGTTGGCTCCATAAGGTTCGTATTTCAAACCTAAATCAATTGCCCAAAAGAACAATTTCTTTTTGATTCCAGTTAATTCGGCACCTTTAGCGTAGATTTTATCATACACTTTTTCAAGAAGTCTTGGCACAACCGAGAAAACAGTTGGTTTAACTTCTTTAATATTATCAGAAAGTTTTTCAATAGATTCAGCGAAATAAATCGCTACCGAATAATATTGATAAATGTATAAAATAACACGTTCAAAAATGTGACAAATAGGCAAGAAGCTCAACGCACGACTAGTTCCTTCATCAAATGGAATTCTTGGTGAACTATCTAACACATTAGAAACAATGTTATTGTGAGAAAGCATTACGCCTTTAGGTTTACCTGTAGTTCCAGAAGTATAAATGATTGTAGCCAATTCTTCTGGTTTGACATTGTTTTTTCGGTCTTCCACAACATCTTGATTAGAAGTGTCTTCACCTAAAGCAAGCACTTCTTTCCAATTTTTACAACCATTGATTTCATCAAACGAAAAGATATCTTTTAAAAGAGGAACGTTTTTCTGAATGGATTGTAATTTTTTCAAAACCACATCATCCGAAACAAAACAATAGGATGCTTCCGAGTGGTTTAGAATATATTCATAATCTTCAGCAGAAATTGTTGGATATATTGGAACGGTTTGTGCTCCAGTTTGCATAACTCCAATATCCATAATGTTCCATTCGGTTCTGTTGGAAGAAGAAATGATGGCAATTTTATCGTTTTTTTGAATTCCCATGCGCAACAACGCACGAGAGATAGCATTCGATTTATCGACATATTCCTGCGTTGAGGTTTTTACCCAAACACCATTGTATTTAGTGACAAGACAATCTGGTACATTGTTCTTTTCTAATTGATAATATGGGAAGTCAAACAGACGCGTAATTGGAATCATTGGAGTTAATTTTGATGCAAATTAATTAATAAATTACAGATTAACAATTTATTTTTAAATATCCTTTTTCAATTTAGTAGTTTTGCACAAAATTGTAGTAAACAATAGATGAATAAATTTCCAAGACTTAACGAATATAAAGTGCTGTTTTACAGAATAGGTTTGGCCTATTTGTTTTATATGATGGCTCGAATTTTGTTCTATTTTTATAATCAAAATTTAATTAAAATAGATTCTTTTGTTGCCTTTATAAAATTGTGTTATCACGGTTTAGCATTTGATACAACTACGATTCTCTATGCCAATTCACTTTTTATAATTTTATCGGTTTTACCTTTACTAATCAACACCAGAAAAGGATTTCAGAAGTTTTTGTTTTACTTGTATTTTACAGTCAATCTGATTTTTTATACGGCCAATTTTATTGATTTTATTTACTATAAATATACCTTCAATAGAAGTACAAGAGCCTCGTTGGATACTCTTCAAAATGAGAGTAATAAAGGTTCGCTGTTCTTGAATTTCTTGGTGAATTATTGGCACGTTTTCTTCCTGTTTTTCTTGATGGCTTTCTTGTGGATTTATTTGTACAAAAAAGTAAAAGTAAAACACCACGAATCAAAACCAAACTTCAAGTATTTCTTGGCTTCTGTATTTAGTTTTTTATTGATTACAGCACTTTGCATTGGAGGAATTAGAGGCGATTTTAGAAAAAGCACTCGACCAATTAATTTATTAGACGCTAGTAGATTTGTAACAGATGCCTCTCAAGCTGATTTTGTTTTAAATACTCCTTTCGCCATTATTAGAACTTGGAATACCAATACGTTTAAGAAAGTAAATTTGGTAGATAAAACAACGATTGATTCCTTAATTGTTCCTATCAAACACTATAAAAACAATCCGAAAACAAAGCCTAATGTGGTGATTTTGATTTTGGAGAGTTATGCTAAAGAATACATTAGTGCTTTCAACAAAGACATGAATATTCGCAACTATAAAGGATATTCTCCGTTTGTAGATTCCTTGGCACAACATAGTATGATTTACACAAACGGTTATGCTAATGGTTATAAATCCATCCACGGAATGTCTTCTGTAATTGCCGGAATTCCTTCTTTTAAAGATGCTTTTACGTCTTCACCTTATCCGAAGCAAAAGATAGAATCGTTAGTTTCTGTTTTAAAAAGTGATGGTTATGATACTTCATTTTTTCACGGTGCACCAAATGGTTCGATGGGTTTCTTAGGTTTCGGAAACATATTGGGTTACGATCACTATTATGGTAAAAACGAATACAACAACGATGTCGATTTTGATGGTGTTTGGGGTATTTGGGACGAACCTTTTATGCAGTATTTCAACAAAACGATTTCGAAAAAACAGCAACCGTTTATGGCGACTTTGTTTTCGGTTTCGTCACATGAACCTTACATTGTTCCTGATAAATATATTGGTAAATTTCCGAAAGGTGATAATCCTATTCACCAATGTATTGGGTATACCGATTTTGCTTTGAAGCAATTTTTCAATGCTGCTAAAAAAGAAAAATGGTATCAGAATACTATTTTCGTATTGGTTGCCGACCATGATAATTTAATCTTTTATGATGATTATTTGAAAGATCAAAACTTTCATACCGTTCCGATTTTGTTTTTTAGTCCGAACAAGAAGTATGTTGGTGTAAATAAAGATTGGGCACAACAGATTGATATATATCCAACATTACTTGATATGATGGGTTATGACAAGCCTTTTAGAAGTTGGGGTAGAAGTTTGATAAGTGAGAAAAAAGTACCACCATTTGTAATGCGTTATTCTTCTGATCACTATCAAATGATGAGTGGCAATTATATTTGTACCTTTGATGGTGAGAAAGCAGTTGGTTTCTATAAAAAGGAAGATAAAGATTTAAAAAACAATTTAATAGGTCAGCGCAATGCCGAAATGAATTTGCTAGAAAAACGTTGCAAAGCGTTCTTACAAGATTATATGGATCGCATTATCGACAAAAAACTGACTTCAAAAGATAAATAACATGAGTACTAAAAAGAAGATACTAATTGCTTTAGTTGTAGTGTTTTTAGGCATTACAGGAAAGTATGTTTATGATAGACATATCAACCATAATTTTATGGAAATCACTGAAGGTAAAGTATATAAAAGTGGTGTGATTCCGCCAGATGAAATTGCTGATTATGTAAAGAAATATAAAATCAAATCGATTGTAGATTTGCGTTTTCCTGGAACAGGAGATGATGTTAATAATCCAGAAATTCCTGCAGAATTGACAGCAGAGAAGGAAGCTGTAGCAAAAATTCCTGGAGTAAATTATTTCAACAATGGTTCCGATCAAGTTCCGAAACAAGAGAATTTGGATTCTTTTTTCAAGATCATGGACAACCAAGATAATTATCCTGTTTTGATTCATTGCTATCACGGAATTGGAAGAGCGCAAATGTATTCGGCATTGTACAGAATTGAATACGAAGGTTTTTCAAATGAAGAGGCTAGAAGCAAAGCGGCATTTCCGGTTATGTTCAGTTCTTTTGATGATGGAAAGCCCAAAGGAGAATATCTAAAAGCTTACAAGAGCCGAAAACAAAAGGCAACAGAGAATAAATAAAGCAATAGCGATTCGTAAGAGTCGCTTTTTTTATGTTAAATTGTTAATCATTTCAAATTATAACTGCAATATAAAAATTTAGTTCCTTTTATTTAAACTACCTTTATAGAGAAATACCTTTGTTAGGTATTACTACTTCATTTAACCCAATTCAATCAGCTTAAATAATAACTGATTTTCTTCTCAATTACCTAACTATTTTAACTTAAACACATTTGTAAAAGTGTGATTTATGTAAGTTATTAAAATCTAAATGTAAACGACTACGTTATTAGTTTATTCAACTTTGTAGAGTATGGTTTTTTTAACAATTGTTTGAATATAAATATAATACAAAAAACAAAAAAATGAAAAAAGTCAATGACAATGCCGAATTAGAAAAATCAAAAATTCACATCATTGTTGAAATTATTGAATACATGCAAAACGCTGTAGTCAGTAGAACTATTATAAAAAAAACTACAGGTAATGTTACCGTTTCCTCCTTTGATGCTGGTGAAGAATTAGATGAAAAAACGTCAGCATTTGATACTTATATTCAAATTATTGATGGTGTTGCAGAAATTACCATAAATGACAAAAAATTCAAACTAAAATTAGGAGAAGGAATCATAATACCAGCAAACTCTAAGCATCAGTTTAATGCTAATGTTCAGTTTAAAATGATTTCGACAGTGATTAAAAGCGGTTATGAAGAATAGGCTTTAACAAATACAATGTAAATAAGAACTATATGAAGCTCTATATCAAATACATGGTTAGCACTCGATGCAAAATGGTAGTTAAGGAAGAGTTAAGGAAAATGGGACTTCATTTTGTATTGGTTGACTTGGGAGAAGTTGAAATCATGGAGGAACTTTCTGCAGAGAAACTTACAGAATTAAACAAAGCATTATTAGTTTATGGCTTAGAATTAATGGACGATAAAAAAGCGGTTTTAATTGAGAAAATTAAAAACGTAATTATTGAAATGGTTCATTATTCAGATGAAGTTCCCAAAGTAAATTATTCAGATTATATCAGTGAAAAACTGAACCATGATTATACCTATTTATCAAATATCTTTTCTGAAGTAAAAGGAATTACCATCCAACAGTTTATTATCAATCATAAAATAGAACGTGCAAAAGAATTGATTTTGTATGATGAGTTGAATCTTACTGAGATATCCTATATATTA
The DNA here is from genome assembly GCF_054776075.1 of Flavobacterium koreense. Taxonomy (NCBI): domain Bacteria; kingdom Pseudomonadati; phylum Bacteroidota; class Flavobacteriia; order Flavobacteriales; family Flavobacteriaceae; genus Flavobacterium; species Flavobacterium koreense. The sequence continues at coordinate 432,189 of NZ_BAAHCF010000029.1, forward strand.
AATTATAGTAGTGTGGCGCATTTATCCAATCAGTTTAAAAAAGTTACAGGATTATCGCCATCACATTTCAAATTACTTAAAGACAAACGAAGATGTCCGATAGATGAAATTTAAAGTATGAAAAATCAAGAAAATCAATATGCTCGTAGTTTAATAGAAGCAAGTTTAGATCCATTAGTGACCATAAATATTGATGGTAAAATTATGGATATGAATCAAGCTACAATAAACATTACAGGATTATCACGTGAGGCACTAACAGATTCTGATTTCTTCGATTATTTTACCGAACCTCAAAAGGCAAGAGAAGTTTATCAAGAAGTTTTCGCTAATGGTTCGGTAGCCGATTCGCCATTGACACTTCGTCATAAAAAAGGAAAACTTACCGATGTTTTATTTAATGGTTCTATTTATAAAGATGAGTACGAAAAAGTACTTGGAGTTGTTATTGTTGCAAGAGATGTAACCGATCAAAAAATAATTTCAAATCAATTAAATGAAGCAAAGGCATTTGCAGAATTAGCTACAAAAATTGCAGAAGAAGCCCAGATAAAAGCAGAAGGAGCAACACGAATTGCAGTTGACTCAGTAAAAGCTAAGCAGCAGTTTTTGTCTAATATGAGTCATGAAATTAGAACTCCAATGAATGCCATTATCGGATTTACAAAAGTGGTTTTAAAAACAGAATTATCATCAAAACAAAGAGAATATCTACAAGCAATAAAAACAAGTGGTGATGCTTTAATCGTTTTAATTAATGATATTTTAGATTTAGCTAAAGTTGATTCAGGTAAAATGTCATTTGAAAAAGTGCCTTTTAAGATGGAAAAATCAATTGCTGCCATGATTCACGTATTTGATATTAAAAGTCAAGAAAAAAATGTGAAATTGCTTAAAGAATATGATTTTTCAATTCCAGAAGTGGTTTTAGGTGATCCAGTTAGACTACATCAAATAATTCTAAATTTAGTTAGTAATGCTGTAAAGTTTACGTCTAAAGGAAAAATTATAGTTAGTGTAAAATTAGTTCAAGAAACCGATAAAGAAGTAATTATAGAATTTGCAGTTTCTGATACAGGTATTGGTATTTTAGAAAATAAAATGGAAACAATTTTTGAAAATTTTCAACAAGCATCAAGCGGAACTTCAAGAATTTATGGTGGAACAGGTTTAGGATTAGCAATTGTGAAACAACTTGTTGAAGGCCAAAAAGGAAGTATTAAAGTGCAAAGTGCAATTGGTCAAGGTTCTACTTTTAGTTTTAGATTACCCTTCTTAAAAACCAATTCAGAAGCGCAAATAATTGAAGAAATTATAACACTTGACGACGATATAAAGAATATTAAAGTATTAGTTGTTGAGGATATTGCACTAAATCAGCTTTTGATGCGCACATTATTAGATGAATTTGGATTTACCTGTGATATAGCTTCTAATGGACAGATTGCTATAGACAAGTTGCAAACCAATACCTATGATATTATTCTAATGGATTTACAAATGCCAATTATGAACGGATTTGAAGCTACAGAATATATACGTAACACACTCAATTTGAACGTTCCAATTGTAGCATTAACTGCCGATGTTACCACTGTAGATATTGATAAATGTAAAGCAGTAGGAATGAACGATTATTTATCTAAACCAGTTGATGAACGTATTTTGTATAGTAAAATAATTAGTTTATTAAAAAAAGGATACCAAACAAAACAAGAAGAAATAAAGAGTATTTTGGAAGTTAAAACTAGATGTATTGATTTAAATTTTTTAATGAAACGTACCAAATCTAATCCTGATTTGATGTCGGAAATGATTTCATTATACCTTGAACAAACTCCACCATTAATAAGCGCAATGCGTCAGAGCTTTGATAAGAAAGATTGGACAACATTATATGCAACAGTTCACAAAATGATTCCTTCATTTTCTATTGTTGGAATCCATCAAGATTTTGAAACAATGGCAAAAAAAATACAAGATTTTGCAGGAAAACAATCTGAAGTAGAATCTATTCCAGAAATGGTTTTACAACTTGAAAATATCTGTGTGCAAGCCTGTAGAGAACTTGAAGAAGAATTGATTATCATAAAAAAAATGAAATAATGCTAGACGGAAAAAAAATAAAACTATTTCTTGTAGATGACGATGCACTTTTTTTAAAGTCTCTACAAATAGATTTCCTCGAGAGTGCCGATTTTGAAATTAAAACTTTCTCAACAGGAGAACTTTGCTTAGAAAATTTAAACGAAAATCCAGATATAATAATTCTTGATTATCATTTAGACGGAATCAATAAAGGTGCCATGAATGGATTGGAGGTTTTGGATAAAATCAAGCTTGTAAATCAACAAGTTCCAGTCATTATGCTTTCATCACAAGATAAGATTGATGTAGCCGTTAAATGTATTCATCACAAAGCAACAGATTATGTGGTGAAAAGCGAAACTGCTTTTTTGAGATTGAAACAAATTATTACTAGAACACTACATTCTCAAAAAGTTCAAAATCAACTTAATTGGTATATTGACAGAATGTAATTAAAAACATATGCGATTTATGTAATATTTATGTTGTTTGATGTAATATTTTAAGAACCATTTAGTTGCAACTTTGTACTATAAGAAATTGATAGTAAACAAACTTGAATTATACTGGAACTTGACTTAATTATATGGGCAACTTAGAATTTACGTAATACTTCGAATACATATATAAGCCAATATAAAGCGTAGAAATTTAGTTTCTACGCTTTTTTTATTTTAAGATAGTAATACTATTTCAAAAAATGGGATATATGTAATTTAAGAATTGCATTCTGTAACTCAACTAATACTACAATCATCAACTTTGTAGTGTACAAATTTAATAACTTAATAAAATAAATATCATGAACAATTTACTTTACATATTAGCAGTGGTTCTGGTCATTTCTTGGGCTTTAGGATTCTTTGTTTACAACACAGGAAGTCTAATACATATTTTATTAGTAATAGCAATTGTAGCTATTCTACTTAGAATAATTAGCGGCAGAAAGGTTTTATAATAGAATGAATAATACGCATAACATAATGAATAATACGCATATAACTTAAATAAAAAAAAATGAAAAAAGCAATCATAATGATCGCATTAGTTGCCTTTGCAACGACAAGTTTAAAAGCACAAACAACTACTACAACAGACAATCGCGGCAAATTGACTTTCGGTGTAAAAGCAGGTACTAATTACTCTAATGTATATGATTCAGAAGGAGAAGATTTTGTAGCAGATGGAAAATTCGGATTAGCAGCAGGAGCATTTGTAGTAGTTCCTTTAGGAAAGATATTTGGCATTCAACCAGAGGTTTTGTATTCTCAAAAAGGATTCAAATCTACAGGTACTTTTTTAGGAACCAATTATGAAATGACAAGAACAACAGATTTTATTGATGTGCCAATTTTAGTTTCAATAAAACCAGTTGAGTATGTTTCTTTATTGTTCGGTCCTCAATTTTCTTTCTTAATGAAACAAACCGATGATTTTACTGGTGGTTCTTTATCTACATCACAACAAGATGAATTTGATAACAGTAATTTACGTAAAAACATCTTTGGTTTAACTGGTGGTGTCGATTTTAATATTGACCATTTAGTTATCGGATTAAGAGGAGGATGGGATGTTAAGAATAATGATGGTGATGGAAATTCAACAACGCCACGTTACAAAAACATGTGGTACCAAGCAACAATAGGATATAAATTTTAAATAAAATAAAAATGGACAATTCAAATAACACAGGAAAAATAGTTGGTTCTTTAGTAGTTGGAGCTTTAGTTGGAGTAACTCTTGGAGTTTTATTTGCTCCTCACAAAGGAACAAGAACAAGAAGCATGATTGCTGGTGGAGCTGAAGATATGGCTAAAGATTTCAAGAAAAAAATGAGTCGTGAAGCCAAAGATTTCAAAAAAATGGTTTCTAAAGATGCTAAAATGTTGAAAGACAAAGCAGCCGAATTAGAAGGTATGGTGGAAGGAAAATTCGAAAGCGTTTCTTCAAGTTTGAAAGAAAAAGCCAATGCTCTTTTGCAAATGAATTCAGATCACGTTACTAAATAATATTTTTTGCTTTGGCCTTTAGAGTTGGTTAGTATAAAGGCCATTGCAAAATTTTAAAATCTCAAAAATGAAAACAATAAAATTTTCAATAAGCATCAAACAAGTAATTTTGATTCTTTCAATTTTGTTTTTAGTGGTCAGTGTTTCGTGTGCAAAGAAAACCGTTTTTAATAATTCACCGATAACTCCTGCTGCAAGAGGCGAAGTTTCGGTAAAAAAAGATAAAAACAAAAATTATAATATTGAATTACAAATTTCGTATTTGGCAGAACCAGAACGATTGAATCCACCAAGAATGACGTATGTTGTTTGGATGTTGACTGAAGATGATAATCCTATTAATCTGGGACAAATTATTAGCACATCAAAACTTCATGTAAAATTTGAAACGGTTTCATCTTCTAAACCAAAACTGATTTTTGTAACAGCAGAAGATGACCCAAGTGTTCTTTATCCCGGAAACATGAGGGTTTTGGAAACCGATAAGTTTTAAAAGTTTTTAGTTTTACTTTTTGTATTGTTGGTTAGTTTAGGAAAACTGCTTTAGGGCAGTTTTTTTTGTTTTTCTTTTGGTGTAAAAATCTTTACTCTTTCACCATTAATAAACATTTTCATCGAGTTTAAATGAATAGAAAATTCTACTTTTTTCCATTCTGAATCATCTTCATCGGAGTAAATGTATTTGTAATAAAAAACATATTCGATGCTGTCAAATCCTTTTACAAATTTTGGAACGCCATCTTTTGAACATTCAAAACCCCAATTAATAGCTTTTTTTGATTCGCCTTCCGTTTGATAAAAACCACTACCATCAGCATTTAATTCAACTATGGGTTCCTTACCTTTATATTGATAAATTCCAGTGACAGAATAATTAATGTCTGTTGTTAAATAAGTTACACCATTTTTTGTGTTTATTTCAGTAACCGAATTTTGAGCAAATGAGGAACCGATTACAAATAAAAAAATCCCAAGAACTATTTTTTTTACTTTCATTTTTATCTTTTTAAATTATCAGTTTAATACAAAGTTGCAATCTTGCTATATGGTTGTTAGGCGACGTTTATTTCGTGTTCTTATTCAATTCCAAATAAAAGTCATTTCCAGATATATTTTTTCCAGTTCTAATTTTGAACTCATCCACGATTTCCGCAAGAGTTTGATAATTCCAATCGTTGAATTTATTTAAATAATAATATTTATCTTCTGAATATATTTCCAAGCAATAGCGAACATTTTTTTTGCCTTGCTCTTCTTCTTGAATTTCAATCATTACCTTGTCCAAAACTAGTTTGTCTTCAAATTTTGAATTAAAGTCGTGTCCAAGTATTTGTAAATTATTTTCAGTGAAACGTATTTCGTTTACTATGGTTCTCAAGCGATTGATTTGGTAATAAAGTCCAATTAGGAAACAGATTGCAAAAAAAATCAACCAGTAAATTCTGTAATTTGCCATTTCTCCTCTTGATAATCTGCCATAAGTTACTTGTAGATAGGCAATGATAAAAACTAATATAAAAGGAGCTAGTCTTTTTAGAAGTCTAGTGTAAAATGGAATATAATTTCCGCTAAATGATTTATTCATATTTTTTCGCTTTTTCCAAAAATATCCTAGCTAACGCGCGAATCCTTTCGCGTGTCATGTATTGTAAATATAGTATTTTTTTGATAAAATATTTAATATGGTTTTTATTTCTCAATTACTGCTTTAGCTTATTTAGTTACCACGAAAAGTGATTCGCGCGGTAGCGTAGGCAATCTTGCTAAACATCTGTTAGCTATAGTACTTGATTTTCTACCTTAATCTGACATATTTTTTTTTCAATGAGTTTTCGGCGACATATTGTAAAGGAACATCTTTAATAGTTATACAGTTTTTTAAAAATTGTTCGACTACATCAAAGTCCCATCCAGCACATGCAGCTGCAAGACCATATCTTGGATCGGAATAATATTTTAGGTCAATCCCTGAACCAAAATCAAAATACTTTTCAATAATTGTCTTTTGTTCTTCCAAACTTGGAATGACTTTATCATAGCCCAAAACATCTAAGAGTGATTCTTGAACAATATAAACATCAATATTCATTAGTTCAAAGAGTGGGTTACAATCATGAATATTTTTTCTTTTCAGTCTAAAATATGCTTTGGTTGTTTCGCTTATTATGGCTCCATTCGTCTGCTCAGTTTCTATAGCGTTTTTTAAAATTGCTAAAATTGAAGTGTCATTTTCAAGAACAGCTTCCTTTAGCAATTTTTTTAGTTTATTATCATGGTTTCTCATTATCGATTTTTCAATCTCTTCGGTTCTGTTTTTCATGACGTGATTTTGTATTACAGCTAACGTTTTCGGCTTCATGAAGTGGCGATGAACCAAGACCAAGCCTTTACAAATATAACCAAAACTTTAAATTAAAAACCTTTCCGATTTCAAATAAATCCCTAACCGCGCCATTTTTTGAAACGGTTGTTATAGGCAGTGTTGTGTTTTCAATCAATTATTTCTTCAACGTTTACACATACTAATTCTTCTCCAAGAATTTCATATTTAAAATTTAGTAGTTTAGCACCTCTATAACCCATTCCTTTTGTTTCTATGAGTTTGTTAAGTGTCGAGCCATTTGTAATTACTCTAAACGTTCCAATTATGTTTGAGCTATCACCAATTATTTTTACAATTAGATAATCATGTCTGTTTTTAAATTCATACTTTTCAAAATAAAATGAACATTTAGGGTTTTTTTCAATGAATTCGAAAAACTGATTTTTGTTAACGCTTATTTGTTTTATATCTCTTTCATTCGATTCTAAGTTTTTATTAGAATTTAAGCAAGAAGAAATAATGATACTTAGAAAGCAAAAAAATAAATTTCTCATAATCACAATTTTTTTAACATTGCCTATAACTTGTATATAGCCGCCACAAACAAACATTTACAAATAATTATAACTGTTTGTAACTATTCGTAAATATATAAAAAAATCCTTAATTGCTTTAACACAATTAAGGATTCCAAATGTTTTATAAAACGAGTTATTGTTTTTCAATCCAAAGTCTTGCATTGACAAAAGCTTAATACAGTTACGAGCTTCGAAACCAATTATTGTCTTTAAAAAATACTCTGATTTGAATTCACTTAGTAATACTCAAAAGTAGCCTCAGATACTAAAGCATTACTAGAGTTGTATTTTTTTATAATTGTTGGCAAATTTTGAGCGTTATAGGTTATCTGATAAGTAAAATTCAAAATTGGTGTCGTTGAACTTGCATTAGCATAATTGTATTGAACAATTTCATTATTATAGTTTTTTAGACTACATGATTCTAAACCTATTAATTCTCTAACTGTTGGATTCATGTAATGCATCGGACTTAATTTATTATCATAGTCGTAAGTATACTTTGTAGGTGAATTATTTTGTAAAGTTCTATTTTCTTCGGTTATGTTTCCGTTAGAAATGATATAACTATAATTGTGATTTGAAAGCCAAGTTGAGCCAATAAAACTTTGATTCTGCTCTGATGTAAGTATTCCACCAGAATAAGTAAACAAAGTACGTTCGAAGTTATTACTTGTATTTAAGATGGTTTCTAATAAATTTCCATTATAGTTAAAAGAATAAGTATTAATAACTGTATTGTTGTTGTAAATAGCAGTATTTGAAATTTTAGAACCACTATATGTTATATCAATTCTATTTGTCGTATTAGAAATACTTTTTAAGATACCATTTTCATAATTAAAATCAGCTGAAATAGTACTAACTGTTCCATTTGAATATTTGGTTTCTGAAACTTTCTTAACTGAGTTTGCTGGCGGATTGATGACTGTAGAATTATTTCCTTCATCACCAGAACAAGAGAACAATGTTACTGTAATTAGTAACGTAAATAATTTAGACAATTTTGACATAATTTTATTTTATTTAATTTATTGTTTTTCCTCGTTAACGCGCGAATCATTTCGCGTGTCATGTTTTGTAAATATAGTATTTTTTGATAAAATATTTTAATATGGTTTTTACTTCTAAATTACTGCTTTAGCTTATTTAGTTACCATGCGAAAGGATTCGCGCGGTAGCGTGGGTATTTCTCTTTTTTGTCAGTCTCGAATTATTGATTTAACCTTAAAATTTTTTTGTCCTCTGTCTGCTAAAATAGCATTGAAATTTTTAGCAAAGAAATCTTTGATGAAACTCCAGTCGCTCGCATTCATTCCTCCATTGCCATTTTTGTCGAGATTATCAACAATTTTTAAGTTACCAATCAACTCGAAATTTTCACGAAATTTCATAAAGTCCTTTCTCCAAATTACGAGTCCATAAGATCCTAAAAAATAAGGTTTTATGTAAGGGTGAATGCTCCACATTTTATTTAGTTCATTGTCTGAATATTTAAAATGGTCGTTCTTTGTATTTCCAACTCCCCAAAAGTCACTATTAAGAATTTTTTCAGCATTAGGTTTTTCTATGTCGTCATATGTCAAAGCGGCAAAAGTAAAAATCTGAGGACTTTTCTCTTTATGTGTACTTGTACAAAGTAAGACTTTATACTTTTCGTCATTCGCTTTGAATGTCAATAAGTCTCCTTGATTTATATCGTTTATTTTTTTCATTGATTCTTCTCTCGTCCAGAATTGATGCCAACGTTCCCGCGCTACAGGCAGTTTGGGACTAAATTAAGCCCATTTTTTGGATTTGCCAAATCTTCCAAATACAAAACCAATTTCAAATTAAGCCTAATACCCAAATTGCTTGTAGCGTGTGTTAGGCATAGTGTTTTTGTTTATTCAAAATGCTTATTAATTAGGATTTTTGAAGATTCTATCATACTTGCCACTCCAAGAAGTTACATAATATGTGATACAATCATAATCAAATTTTTCAAGTTTCTGCCCGTTTTCTATAATATTGATTTCTTCATTTGTTAATAGAGTAGTAGTTCCACCTCCTGCGCAAACAACAAATAGTTCCTCATTTAATATTTTATAAAAATATTCTAACGCAATTTTCATTTCTTCTTCGAAATCTTGTTCACTAAAACTATCAAAATGACAATGATAACTATCAAATCCAACGGTTAATAAGTTATCTTCGGAACTTAAGAATAAGTTTGAAGCGCTATTTTCGTTTTTAGTTATAAGCTCTATAAAAATGTGATTTTTTCCAAAATCGGAAGGTTGCAATGATATATTTTCGAGTAATTTGCTATTATTCTTTTTTAAATATTCATAAACTTTATTTGAATAATCATTTAATTCATTCGAATTAATCATAACATTTAGTTTAGTTTTTAGGTTTGTCTCTTTTAACTTAATATCATTGAATTCTCCTTTCGGTTTTAACATTATGCCTAACTTGAAAATAGCCACACAAACAAACATTTACAAATAATTATAACTGTCTGAAAACATTCGTAAATATATAAAAAAATCCTTAATTGCTTTGACACAAGTAAGGATTTCAACTATTTTATAAAACGAGTTATTGTTTTTCAATTCAAAGTCTTGCATTCAAAAACGCGTTACGTAGTTGCGATTTTCTGAACTGATTATTTTCTTAAAAAATATATTACTTAGTAATACTCAAAATTAGCCTCAGAAACCAAAGTGTTACTCGTCGTGTATTTCTTAATTGAAATTGGTAAATTTTGAGCGTTATAGGTTATTACGCGTGTAAAATCTAAAATCGGTGTTGTTGATGAAGCATTTGAGTATTTGTAGGTATTTGTTTGATTATTTAAAGTTTTTAAATCTGCAGATTCCATACCAATTAATTCTCTAACATCTGGATTCATGTAATGCATAGGATTTAATTTTGTATCATAGTCATACGTGTTTTTGTAAGGAGCATTACTTTGAAAAAAACTATTTTCTTCAATAATATTTCCGTTCGCAAAAACATAGTTTTGTGTATATCCAGTTTGCCAAGTTGAACCAATTAGGCTTTGATTTTTTTCTGATACTAAAATACCATTATTATAATCAAACAATGTTCGCTCAAAATTATTTTTTGTATTCAAAATGGTTTGCAATAAATTACCATTATAAGTGAAGGAATAACTATTTTGAATTACTTCGTTTTTATAGTATATTGTGCTTGAAATTCTGTTATTAGAATAGGTAATTTCAATTCGATTTGTAGGATCAGAAATTGTTTTTAAGATACCATTTTCATAATTAAAATTTGCTGAAAAATTTTCTACATTTCCAGCAATATAGGTTGTTTCAGTTACTTTTTTTAAAGAATTAGCTGGTGGATTGACGGCTGTAGAATTATTACCTTCATCACCAGAACAAGAGAACAATGTTACTGTAATTAGTAACGTAAATAATTTAGACAATTTAGACATAATTTTATTTAATTTAATTTATTGTTTTTCAATCCAAAGTCTTGCATTGACAAAAGCTTCAATCCACGGAGAAACTTCATCTTTTTTATCGGTTGGATAATACGCCCAATTCCATGGGAATGTAGAACGCTCAATGTGTGGCATCATTACCAAATGTCTTCCTGTTTTGTCACACATCATAGCCGTATTGAAATCAGAACCATTTGGATTGGCAGGATAACCTTCGTAAGCATATTTGGCTACAATGTTGTATTTTTCTTCAGCATAAGGTAATTTGAATTTTCCTTCACCATGCGAAATCCAAACACCAAGAGTTGTTCCAGCCAAAGTATTCAACATCACAGAATGATTTTCTTGAATCGTTACCGAAGTAAATCCGCTTTCGTGTTTGTGAGAATCGTTATGATGCATTTTTCCATGAACTTCATGCTCAGGATTGATTAATTCTAATTCCATAAACAACTGACAACCGTTGCAAATTCCAACAGAAAGTGTGTCTTCACGTTCAAAGAACTTTTTCAGAGCAATGTTTGCTTTTTCGTTGTATTTGAATGCTCCAGCCCAACCTTTAGCTGAACCTAAAACATCTGAATTAGAGAATCCACCAACAGCTCCAATAAATTGAATGTCTTCCAAAGTTTCTCTTCCCGAAATCAAATCGGTCATGTGAACGTCTTTTACATCAAATCCTGCTAAGTACATTGCATTAGCCATTTCACGCTCAGAATTACTTCCTTTTTCACGAATAATAGCCGCTTTCGGACGAGGTTTTGTTGCATCAATCACAGGTTTCAATCCTGTAAAATGACTTGGAAATTTATATTGTAAAGGCTGATTTGGAATGTTTTCAAAACGCTCTAACGATTTTCCGTTTTTAGTTTGTTTTTGGTCGAGTAGGAAAGAGGTTTCAAACCACATTTCACGGTAAATTCCAATATTGAAATTCCAAATTCCAAAATCTAAAGAAGGTATATTTTGTACAGAACCAATCTTGAAAATTTCCATTCCTTCAAATGCTTTTTCAAAAACAGCGTCATCATTTGCTTGAAGCACAATTCCGATATTTTCTGCAAATAGAATTTTGACTAAATCTTTTTCTGCGAAAGCATCGAAGGATATTTTTGCACCCAAATTCACATCAGCAAAACACATTTCTAACAAAGTTGTGATTAATCCACCACTCCCAATATCGTGTCCTGCAACGATTTGTCTGTCTTTAATTAACTCTTGAATTGAGTTAAACGCCTTCTTGAAAAACTGAGCATCTTTGATAGTTGGCGTTTCTGAACCAATTTTATTTAAGGTTTGCGCAAACGAACTTCCACCCAATTTGAAATCATCTTGCGATAAATTGATGTAGTAAATCGAACCTTTGTTTCTTTGTAAAACAGGTTCCACCACTTTAGTAATATTCGAACAATTTCCAGCAGCCGAAATAATCACTGTTCCTGGAGCAATCACTTCATCACTCGGATATTTTTGTTTCATAGAAAGCGAATCTTTTCCAGTCGGAATATTGATTCCCAATTCGATAGCAAATTCTGAGCAAGCTTCAACAGCTTCATATAATCTTGCGTCTTCACCTTCATTTTTACAAGCCCACATCCAGTTGGCAGAAAGTGAAACCGATTTTAAATTGTCTTTTAAAGGAGCAAAAACAAGATTTGATAATGCTTCCGCAATCGCATTTCTACTTCCAGCTTTTGGGTCAATTAATGCCGAAATAGGAGCGTGCCCAATAGAAGTTGCAATCCCTTCTTTTCCATTATAATCCAAAGCCATTACACCAACATTATTCAATGGCAACTGCAATGGTCCAGCGCATTGTTGTTTGGCTACTTTTCCACCAACACAACGGTCGACTTTATTGGTCAACCAATCTTTACAAGCAACAGCTTCTAGTTTTAAAACTTCTTCTAAATAAGCCGGAATATTTTCTTGAGAATACTCTAAATCACTATAATTTCTAACGATAGTTTTGTCAGTCATAATGGTTTTTGGCGAACTTCCAAAAAAGTCTTCTAACGCATAATCCATTGGTTTTGCACCAGTAGTTTTCGACTCAAAAGTAAATCTATGGTCATTTGTTACATCACCAACTTGATACATTGGAGAACGTTCTCTGTCAGCTATTTTTTGAAGGGTATCGATATCTTTTTTACCAATAACCAATCCCATTCGTTCTTGCGATTCGTTACCAATAATTTCTTTAGCAGAAAGCGTTGGATCACCAACAGGCAATTTGTCTAAATCGATTAATCCACCAGTTTCTTCCACTAATTCCGAAAGACAATTCAAATGCCCACCAGCACCATGATCGTGAATAGAAACAATCGGATTGTTATCGCTTTCCACCAATCCGCGAATGGCATTGGCAGCACGTTTTTGCATTTCAGGATTGGAACGTTGAATGGCATTTAGTTCAATTCCAGAACCAAAAGCTCCAGTATCAGCTGAGGAAACCGCAGCTCCACCCATTCCAATCCTATAATTTTCACCTCCAAGAATTACGATTTTATCTCCTTCTTGTGGTTTCTTTTTTATGGCTTGATCTAATTTTCCGTAACCAATTCCACCAGCTTGCATGATTACTTTATCGTAACCTAACTTTCTTGCTTGCACTGAGCTTGTCGAAGTGTCGGAGGCTGAGGTTCTCGAAGCCTCACTATGTTCAAATGTCAAAACCGAACCAGTAATCAAAGGTTGACCGAATTTATTTCCAAAATCGGAAGCTCCGTTGGATGCTTTTATCAAAATATCCATTGGCGTTTGATATAACCATTTTCTTTCTGGCATACCATTATTTTCATACGAACGATTGTTGGTCAATCTTGAATACGACGTCATGTAAACCGCAGTTCCAGCTAAAGGCAAAGAACCTTGTCCGCCAGCCAATCTATCTCTAATTTCTCCACCAGAACCAGTTGCCGCACCATTAAAAGGTTCAACTGTTGTTGGAAAATTATGGGTTTCTGCTTTTAATGAAAGTACTGAATCAAATTCTTTTTCTTGGTAAAAATCAGGTTTGTCTGCACTTTTTGGAGCAAACTGAGTCACTTTCGGACCTTTAACAAAAGCTACATTATCTTTGTATGCGGAAACAATATCGTTCGGATTTTCAGAAGATGTTTTTTTGATTAATTTAAAAAGAGAAGTTTCTTTTTCAACACCATCAATGATAAAAGTTCCATTGAAAATTTTATGACGACAATGTTCAGAATTCGCTTGTGAGAAAGCAAAAATCTCTGAATCAGTAAGTTTTCTGTTTAGTTTTTTAGATAGATTTTCTAAATAAATAACTTCTTCATCGTTTAGCGCCAAACCTTCTTGCTTGTTGTAAGCTGCAATATCTTCAATTTCAAGAATCGCTTCTGGTTGAATATTGATGGTAAAAATATCTTGATTTAATTCTGAATATTTTTGCAAAAGCATTGGATCAAAATCAGAGAAATCACTTGAAACTTTTTCAAATTCTTCAATTCTGATGATGCCTTCGATTCCCATGTTTTGGGTAATTTCGACAGCATTGGTGCTCCAAGGAGTAACCATAGCGGCACGTGGACCAACAAAAAAATCCGCAAGTACGGATTTATCTATTTTATGTGCGTTGCCAAAAAGCCAATTTAATTTTGAGATAGTTTCTGCTGATAATTCGTTTTGCGTTTGAACAGCAAATACAGTAGCGGTTTCGTTTCCGAAAAAGTGAATCATTGTGTTGTTGTTTAATCTGAACTTGTTTCAAATTCTCATCTGATTGAAGTTCAATTTTAGTTGTTGTGCAAATTTAAGTCAAATAGTGTGGAGTGCCAAAAAAGAAGCAAATAGTTTTTAACGAGTTTTTGACAATGCATTCTTGAAATTTATAAATCATTATATTTGTACTAAATTATTTATAGATATGAGAAAAATATATTTTCTTTTCCTGCTTGTTGTTTTACAAGTAAATAGCCAAATTGTTAATATTCCTGATGCTAATTTTAAAGCAAAACTTTTACAGGCAGATGTTACAAACTATATAGCTAAAAATCTATCGGGAAACTATTTTAAAATTGACCAAAATAATAACCAGCAAATAGAACTAAATGAGGCTTCAAATGTTTTATATATTGATGTTTTAAGATCTGCATTTGATTATAATTACATATCAAGTTTAGTAGGACTTGGAAGCTTTGTTAATTTAGAATTTTTTAGATGTTCAGGACATCAAGTTAGTAGTTTGAATATTATTGGATTATCTAATTTAAAAGAATTGTATTGTAGTGAAAACATGTTAACAAATGTTGATTTGTCTTATTTCCCAAACATTGAAATAGTTGATTGTTCCTTTAATCAAATTACTAATTTGAATACTAATGCACCTTCTTTAAAATCTTTAGGTTGTATTTATAATCAACTTTCAAGTCTTAATCTAAATACACTTCCAAATTTAGAAGTTTTAGAATGTAGTTGGAATCCTTTGCTGAATACAATTGATTTATCCAATAATTCTTTATTAAAAACATTAGGATGTGGGTTTAATAATATTGAAAATTTAAATGTTTCAAATTTATTTTTTTTGGAGACATTATATGCCCCAAATAATCTATTGACACAAATAGATCTTTCAGGATTGGTATGGTTAAGGACAATTTTTTGTAATAACAATCAAATAACTTCTATTAATTTAAACGATGTTTGTAAAGGATATCAAAGTAACACATTTCTTTATAGTATAGATTTGAGATATAATAATTTGAATAATATTTATTGTAAGAATGGATTATATGATAATTTCGGTATGATAACTGATGGAAACGATAACATAGGCTATGTTTGTTGTGATGAATTCGAATTTGATGTTGTATCCAGTTATTTTAATGGTGTTGCATGTAATGTAAATTCCTATTGTTCATTTACTCCAGGTGGAAATTATTACACCATACAAGGGAGTCAAAAATTTGATTCTAACGTAAATGGTTGTGATAGTAATGATGTACTATTTCCAAATTTAAATTTTAATATTACTGATGGGTTTTCATCAGGAAATATAATTGCTAATACTTCAGGTGATTATTCAATTTTTGTTGGTCAAGGTACACATACCATTACTCCAATTTTAGAAAATCCAACTTATTTTAATGTAGCTCCATCAAGTTTACAAGTTACACTTCCAAATGCGAGTAATCCAATTATTCAAAATTTTTGCATTACACCCAATGGAGTTTATAATGATTTGGAAGTAGTAATTATACCATTACTTCCAGCAAGACCAGGTTTTGATGCAACTTATAAAATACTATATAAAAATAAAGGAAATACTACTTTGTCAGGTTCCGTTGTATTAGATTTTGAAGACAATAAAATGGATTTTGTTTCCTCAACGCCATCCTATACAACGATATCTACTGGTGAGTTAATTTATAATTATTCTGATTTAGCACCATTTGAAACAAGAGAAATTATAATTACAATGAATATTAATTCACCAACAGAAACTCCAGCAGTAAATATTGGTGATCAATTAAATTTTATAGTTATTATCAACCCTCTTTCTGGTGATTCGTATATACTAGACAATAGAATAAATTTTAAACAAACTGTGGTTGGTTCCTATGATCCTAATGACAAAACTTGTATAGAAGGTGATGTGGTTGGAGCTGAAGTAATAGGAAATTATATTCACTATGTAATTCGATTTGAAAATACTGGAACTTTTCCTGCAGAGAACATAGTTGTAAAAGATATTATTGACGCTACTAAGTTTGATATTAATACTTTAACTCCAACAAGCTCAAGCCATCCATTCGTTACTAAAATATCAAATGGTACTATTGTTGAATTTATTTTTGAAAATATACAATTGCCTTTTGATGATGCAAATAATGATGGTTATGTAGCATTTAAAATCAAGACATTACCAAGTTTATCAATTGGAGATACATTTAGTAATAATGCTAATATTTATTTTGATTATAATTTTCCTATTGAAACAAACACCACTTTAACAACAATTCAAAATTTAAATAAAACTGATTTTGAATTTACTGATTATATAACATTATATCCAAATCCAGCAAATAGTAAATTGAATTTTAAAGTAAAAAAAGATATTGATGTTTCTTCAATTAATATTTATAATTCTTTAGGTCAATTAGTCTTAGTAGTTACTAATCCAAATGGGTTTATTGATGTTTCTGAATTAAAAACAGGTAGTTACTTTGTGAAAATCATTTCAAATTTAGGTTTGTCAAATTGTCAATTTCTAAAAGAGTAAATAAATTTAAGGAACAAATTGATAAGCACCCAATGCAACATTAGAACTTCGTGAATTGCCAACAATATCATTGAAAGAGCTAAATACAGCATCATTTGTCATTGCTGTATTCCAAGCTTCGCTTAGCCATAATTTATTTTTAGCTACATTCTTAAATTTTGGATTAAATGTAGAAGAATTAGTTGCAATAGAGCAAGAAGTATAATTTGAAGTAGGACTAGTGTCGCTAAAATTATACATTGGATTGTTTGTAAACTGGTTGTTGATATTGTTGAATTTAATCAAACAATGATTGAATTTGTAATTAAATAGAACGTTAACACTCGATGGTAAAAGAGTTGGGGATATTTTATCAAGAAACATTTCGATTTGATTACTTCCATATATAATACAGTTGTTAAAGTTTGCTACATTTAAATCACTAACGTAAAGCGCGGTAGATGTTTCTAAATAATTACTCAAAAGTACAGCAACCTGACTTGAGCTATTCCAATTATTGTTAAAGGTACAATGTGTAAAATTATAGGAACCACCAAGAGTTGCTGCCAAACTTGCTTCACCACAATAGTTGACAACTAAGTTAGAACCAGTAATTTGTGCGTCTCTACCTAAGATACCTACATTGGAACAATTGTATATTTGAGAATTGGTTATTGTAACCTTTGGTTGGTGGATATCGTCTTCATCTAATAATCTTTTTTGAGCTAATAATCCAACAGTAGCATTTTTTATAGTAAGATGATTAATGGTGTTAGTATTTAACTCAGATAAAATTATTATTGATCCCCATTGTCCTGGAACATTTGCAAATAAAGGTTCTAATCTGTCTCCTTCAAAAATAACTTCATTGGTTATATTCTCAGGATTGTTGGCAGGTGGATTTCCTCCATTTACTTGAATAGATGCATTTTGATTGACTATCAAACTTGAATTAGCATGAAAATGTACTCTGGCTCCAGCATCAACAACTAATGTTTTTCCATTCGGAACTAAAGCATTGCCATAAACTACATAGGGTTTTACATTGGTCCAATGGAGTTCATCACCATTTACAGGATCGGTTTCACTTAAATTACTTCCTATGAGTTTAATTTCATTTCCGTCAGTATCCAATCCTAAAGATATATTTTCGTAGGTATATGAATTATCAACATTCTGTGTACGATTTGGATAAATAAAATAAGCATCTTGAATTAAAGTAACCAATTCAACCGTTTGCGGCGCTCCAGTTACATTAGTAAATTGTATTTGGTCAGTGTAAAGAAAATCAGTAGGATTAGCACTTGCTACATCACTTGTAACTTCAATGAAAATGAACAAACTGTCTTTAGCAAGTAATTCAACATTACTAAAGATTTTACCTTGAGCACCAGCATCTCCAGTCATTCCGTCAATCATTAATCGGTATTTAGAGTTGATGCCTTTTCCTAATTGAACTTTAGGAATTGAGATGTCTTTGTCACTTTTGTTGTAAACTTTTAATCTGTAGGTACTTGAACCAATGTTAGTAAAAACCGTATCAAGATAAACCGTATCTTTTGAAAATGATAATCCGCCTGTATTCGGTTCAAATTCAAAGTCTTTTCTACAAGAACTTAGAGCAATAGTTATAAATAATAAAAAAAGTAATTTACGCATGGATCACTGAATTTTGGTAAATGTATGTAATAATTTGAAATTTCAAAAATAGATAACGTCAAAAGTTACTTATTAGTTTACTTCCTAATCAAGTAATTTAAAAATGACTAATTTTGTATAAAATTATTGCTATGTCATTTGATAAAGAGAAGATGTTACAACTATGTAACGAGTGGTCTAAAAATACCTTGATGCAAACATTAGAGATTGAATACATCGACGCTGGAGAAGATTTTCTGGTGGCAACGATGCCTGTAAATCCAAGAGTGCATCAACCCATGGGATTGTTGCATGGTGGTGCTTCTGTTGCTTTAGCAGAAAGCGTTGGAAGTGCAGCTTCCATCATGTTTGTTAATCCAGAAAAACAAGAAGTTCGTGGTATAGAGATTTCAGCCAATCATGTTAGAAGTAAACGTGAAGGAATAGTAACAGCAACCGCAAAAATCCTTCACAAAGGAGCAAGTATTCATCTTTGGGAAATAAGAATTGTAGATGAAGCCGATAGATTAATATCGTTATGTAAATTAACGAACATGATTTTACCAAGTAAAGGACGATGAGTTTCTTATTTCAAAAAGTAAAAGAGCAGTTCAATAACAAGCTTCCATTTGTTAGTTATTGCAAACCCAATTCCGACAAGATAATTGCTTTTCTTCAGAAAAATGATGCGTTGTTTGAGCTTGAAAATGATAAAAGTGGTTTCGCATTTGTATCTTTTGATAATCAAAAGCGGTATTTAATTCCTGAAGATAATTCGGATATTTATTTTGAAGAAGTTTCAAATTCTGATTTTATTCTTGAAAATACTTTTAAATCAGAAACCAATTTAGAGGATAAAAATAAGTTTGAGAGTTTAGTAAAAAAAGGAATTGACTCTATACAAAATTGCACATTTGAAAAAGTAGTTTTATCAAGAAAAGAAACCACACAAGTTGATAATTTCGATATTGAATTGGTTTTTAAAAAACTACTATTTAATTATAAATCGGCTTTTAAATATTGTTTTTATCATCCTAAAATTGGTTTTTGGATGGGTGCAACACCGGAACAGTTTTTAAAAATTGACGAAAATTTAATTAAAACTGTTTCTTTAGCTGGTACACAATTAAATACTGGTTTAGAATTAGTTAAATGGCAAGATAAAGAAATTTCAGAACAGCAAATAGTTACCGATTTCATTGTAAATAATTTAAAATCTTTTTCAGAAAATGTAACTTATTCAAAACCTTATAATCAGCAAGCTGGAAATTTAGTGCATCTTAAAACAGACATTCAAGCTGAAGTTGAGGATAGGAATAGTATTTCAAATATTATCGATTCATTACATCCAACACCAGCTGTTTGCGGATTTCCAAAAGAGGTTGCCAAACAATTTATTCTTGAAAGCGAAGGTTATAATAGAGAATTTTATGCAGGATTTTTAGGAGAATGGAATAAGGATTTTCAAACCTTTAAAGAAGAACAAACGGATTTATTTGTGAACTTGCGATGCATGAAAATTGAAAATAAAGAAGTAAATTTATATATTGGTTGCGGAATTACAAAAGATAGTAATCCTGAAAAAGAATTTATAGAAACACAAAATAAGTCTTTGACTATTAAAAGTGTATTATAAAATTAGATAATCATTACACAATATTAAAAATGAAACTAGATATATTAGCATTTGGCGCTCATCCAGACGATGTCGAATTGGGTTGTAGCGGAACTATTGCAAAAGAAATTTCTCTTGGGAAGAAAGTCGGAATTATCGATTTGACTCGTGGTGAATTAGGAACTCGTGGTTCCGTTGAAATTCGTAATTCGGAATCAGCTAAGGCTTCTCAAATTCTGGGTGTTTCTGTTAGAGAAAATCTTGATATGCGAGATGGTTTCTTTGTAAACGATGAAGCACATCAGTTGAAAATCATCGAAATGATAAGAAAGTACCAACCTGAAATCGTGCTTTGTAACGCTATTGATGATAGACATATCGATCATGGAAAAGGAAGTAAATTAGTTTCAGACGCTTGTTTTTTATCAGGTTTACGAATGATTGAAACAGAATGTAATGGTGAAAAGCAAAGTGCTTGGCGACCAAAAGTTGTATATCATTACATTCAATGGAAAAATTTGGAACCTGATTTTGTAGTAGATATTTCAGGTTTTATGGAAGTTAAAATGGAATCAATTTTAGCATATGGCTCACAATTTTATGATCCAAATTCTAAAGAACCAGAGTCTCCTATAAGTTCGAAAAATTTCTTAGATAGTGTAAAATATAGAGCCCAAGACTTAGGAAGAATAACAGGTGTTGCTTACGCTGAAGGATATACTGTAGAAAGATATTTGACAGTCAATAGCTTAAGTGATTTGAAATAATTTTTTTTAAATTTTTCTTTGTAAAATAAAACTTTTGCAATACATTTGCACTCGTTAAAAATGGTGGTTGTAGCTCAGCTGGTTAGAGTATTGGTTTGTGGTGCCGAGGGTCGCCGGTTCGAACCCGGTCAGCCACCCTTAATTAAAAAGCCTTGAAGAAATTCAAGGCTTTTTTCGTTTATATAGTTTAATTAATAGTTATTCTGTAGCCATTCGTTTTAAAATTGCCCATTGTTTTAAGGCTGTTCGAGCGTCTACTGCTGGATATCCTAAAACAGTTTTTCCTGCTTCAACATCGGCTGCAACTCCAGAACCTGCTCCAACTATAGCTCTGTCACCAATAGTTAAATGGTCTTTTATAGAAGCACTTCCTCCAATCATAACTCCATTTCCTAAAGTTACTGAACCAGCAAGACCGCTATTTCCTGCCATGATACAGAATTTTCCAAGTTTACTATTGTGTCCAATTTGAACTAAATTATCAATCTTACATCCATCACCAAGAATTGTTGAACTGAATTTGCCTCTATCAACACTTGAATTGGCTCCAATTTCTACATTATTCCCAAGTATTACATTACCAATTTGTGGAATTTTAGCCAATCCTCTTTCAGGACATGGTCTAAAGCCAAAGCCATCAGCGCCAATAGTACAATTAGGATGTAAAATACAATAGGCACCAACATGACATCTTTCACGTACCACAGCTCCAGGCCAAATCACAGTATTGTTTCCAATAGTCGATTCGTCAAGAATGGTTACATTAGGATATAAAGTAACATTTTCGCCTAAAACTACATTTGGACCAACATAACATCCAGCTCCAATTCTAGAACCATTTCCAATTTTTGCAGAAGCATCAATGGTAGCTGTTGGATGAATTTCGTGACTAAATTGTGGAGCAGGTGGAGCAAACATCTCAAGAACTTGAGACATCGCTAAATCGGCATTTTTTACTTTTATGAACACTCGATTTTCACCTGGTTCTATTGAAATATCTTGGTTTACTATTGCAGCACAAGCTTTTGAAGCTGCCCAATATTTTTCGTATTTTTTATTTCCAATGAAAGAAATTTCATTTTCAGTAGCTACTTCTAATTGCTCTGGAGCAGTTATCGTGTTGTTGGTAGTTCCGATAATTTCACCATTTAGAATGGCATTAATTTCCTGAATTGTATAATTTTTCATTTAATTTGGTTTGGTTATAGCTTTCAAATTAAGTAAATAGTTTTCATATTCACTAATTATTAGTTAAATGCCTTATTTATTTTTGAAAATATTTTACTTTTGTTTCTATAATTTTAAAAGATGAAATATTTATTAATATTATTTTTAGCTCCAATCTTAACCTTTGGACAGATTGAAAGAGCAATTAAGCTTAAAGTTGCTGTGATGCAAAATTTTGTTGCCAAAGGTGCAGAAGGTGAAACTATGTTCTGGCAAACAAAAGGTAGAATTACTTTCGGAATTGTAAATTATACAGAAGAACAAAATCCAATTTTCAAGGATTTATTCATTAGTCAATATAAAGAATTATTAGTTATTTATAACAAAATGAATGTTTCCGAAGATGAAAGAGATACGGCTCTATATATTAAAACCTTGATTCGTCAAGAGCAAGATTATAGAAATCTATTAACCAAAGAACAACTGAAATTATATCTAGATAAATTAGCCGATTTTGAATTAAATAATCCACAAGCACACGATTCTTATTCGTCTTTATTTTTTTCAGAAAAATTATTAAAGGAATTTATTTCAAAATTCTAATACAAAAAAAGCTCCGACATTAATCGGAGCTTTCTTTTATAATCTATTTACCATCTTTATCAACGACAATTCTATCTTTTCTGTTGGCTATTTCCCATGCAATTGAAAAGGCTAATTGGGTTCTTTTTGCTAATGCATCAAATTCAATTTTATCAACTTCATCAGTAGGTTTATGATAATCTGCGTGAGTTCCGTTGAATAAAAATACTGATGGAATTCCATTTTTAGCAAAGTTGTAATGGTCGGAACGATAGTAAAAACGGTTTTTATCGTTTCTGTCATTGTATTTATAATCCAAAGTTAATTTGGTGTATTTATTATTTACTGCTTCGCAAATATTGTATAAATCGGTTGAAAGATAATCGGAACCAATTACATAAACATAATTGTTTGAATCAGCATGTGCTTCATCACGACGTCCAATCATGTCAATATTTACATCAGCAACAGTATTAGCTAAAGGAAACAAAGGATTTTCAGAATAATATCTTGAGCCATGCAATCCGTGTTCTTCTCCAGTTACGTGAAGTATTAGTATGGAACGTTTTGGTCCGTGACCTTCTTTCTTTGCTTTTTGAAAAGCTTGAGCTATTTCTAAAAGTGCCACAGTTCCAGAGCCATCATCATCTGCGCCATTGTAAATTTCGCCGTTTTTCATTCCAACGTGATCGTAATGAGCTGAAATAACAATGATTTCATCTGGTTTTTCTGAACCTTCAATAAAAGCCCAAATGTTCTCAGAATCAGGAAGGTTTTCATTTTGCTTTTCGTTCAAATAAGCTGCTGGAACTTTTTGATAATAACTATCAGCTCCTTTCGGAAAAGGAATTCCGTTTTTCTTATATTGTTCAATAAGATATTGTCCAGCTTTTTTTTGACCTTCACTTCCAGTTTCTCTTCCTTGCATTTCATCAGAAGCAACAATGGTAAGACTTGTTTTAAGTTCTTCAGAAGAGATTGAGTTAATATAGCTATTAACATCTAAGGGTTTAGTCGTTTTGGTAGATGGACTATTTTGAGTTCCAGAACACGATAATAGTATTAGCGCTAAACCTGTAATTAGTATTTTTTTCATATGTTTAAATTTTATTTTTTAGAGGTAACATATGGTATCGCCTTTTTAATCATTGGTTTTTGTTTACAACAAACTTGTTGTTAGTGGCGATTTCATATTTTAATGTATGGTTATGAATGAATAGATTATAAAAAAGAGTAAAACAAAAAACATCAAAATTGTATTTAGAAATAGAAGCAAACTACTTTTTATGAATGATGTTATTCGATTACCTTGATAGAAATTTTTACTTGCTCTGTAAAAGTAAAATATAAACCAAATAGGAATAATTAAATTCAATATAAAATCAATGGTTTCTGTAACTCCATTTTCTCCAAATAGATAAATAAATCTAATTAAAAATGTTGAAATTAAAATTATTAAAAGCATGAAAGAAAAGTAATGCAAAGTAAAAATACCATGATCAAAATAGTACCATTTCTTTTTATCATAAAAGAGCCATAATAAAAAGGCAAATAAAGGCATGTAAATAAATAATGCTTTTGGAATGTTGCGTTTGAAAGATTCTATAAATGCAGGAATTATTTCTTCATTGTCTTTATTTTGAGTTACTTTCATTAACTTTCTTGCAAACCAATAACTAACAGGATGCAACTTTTTTTTACCATATTTTTGTATTGAATCCATCTCGTGTAAGGATTTGAATATTTGTCCTCCAAAAGAAAAATTAACTTGTTTGTCTTCCGATTTTTGGGTGTAAGTAAGTAGTGTATCGAATTCCTTTTGAGTTAGTTTTCCTTCTTTAAATAAGGATTTTAATTTTAATCCTTGTGGTGATAATTTTAGAGTATCTGCATTAAAAGTAGATGTATTATTTGTAATTTTAACCAATCCACCAGCAGTTTTTGTAATTTTTGGTTTGGTTTTAGCTTCATCAGCTTTTATCTCTTCAGCAATATTACTTGGTAAAAGTGAAATTAGAAAAAACGTAACAAAACTTATAAAAATATACAACCTAACAGGAGCAAGGTAAGACAATCGTTTTCCCGATAAATATTCTTTAGTTAATGATGCTGGACGTAATAAAAGATTTTTAATCGTTTTCCAAAAAGCATTTTCATAATGTGTTAAATCCTCAAAGAAGTGTATAAACAAATGATGAAAAGTTTTACGAGATTCAGTGTTTTCTTGACCACAGTTGGGACAAAAACGACCAGCAACAACGTGATTGCAATTCAAACAAGTTTTATCTTCTCTTAAAGGACTTTTGTGCGACATAAAGTAAACGATATTTTATGTTGTAAAGCTATTAAAAAAAATTAGTTTTACTTTTGATACTATTAATTAGTTATAAAATTTTATTTTTGTTACAAATACATTTAGAATATGCAATCAAAAGCTACAACTCCTGAACAATATTTAGCAGAACTTCCAGAAGACAGAAGAGAAGCTATGTCAAAACTTCGTGAAATAACGTTACAAAATCTTCCAAAAGGTTTTGAAGAGCAAATTAGTTATGGTATGTTGGGTTATGTTGTACCACATTCTATTTATCCAAATGGTTATCATTGTACACCTGAATTGCCTTTGCCTTTTTTTGCTATCGCTTCTCAAAAGAATTCTATAAACATCTATCATATGATGGTTTATTCTGATAAAAATTTACACGATTGGTTTTCGGCTGAATATCCTAAATATTGTAAATCCAAATTAGATATGGGAAAAAGTTGCATACGCTTTAAGAAAATGAACGATATTCCTTATGATTTAATTGGAGAATTACTTTCAAAAGTTACTGTTGAACAATGGATTTCTGACTATGAAAAAAACCTAAAAAAATAATAATGTTAGATATAGTAAAAGAAAATTACAGTGCCATTTTTGAAGAAAAACTTCTTGAAGAAATAGCCCAAGTGGCAAGAATCTACGATTTTAAGGAAGGAGATGTGCTGATAGATTTTGGTGATTATATCAAAAATATGCCATTATTATTGAAAGGCGCAATCAAAATTCTAAGAGAAGATTTTGATGAAGGAGAACTATTATTATACTTCATAGAAAAAGGAGATACTTGTGCCATGACAATGGCTTGCTGCCTTGGAGATACTAAAAGCGAAATTAAAGCCGTTGCCGAAACCGATGTGAAACTAATCATGATTCCAGTCAATAAAATGGAAGAATGGTTAGGGAAATACAAATCATGGCGCAATTTTGTTTTCAATAGCTACAATAATCGATTGAAAGAAATGCTAACAGCAATTGATAATTTGGCATTTATGAATATGGACGAACGTCTTTTGAATTATCTTTTTGAGAAAGCAAAAATCAATAAAACAAATCACGTTCAAAACACACATCAAGAAATTGCTTATGATTTACATACTTCACGTGTAGTAATTTCAAGATTGCTAAAAGCTTTAGAAAACGAAGGAAGAATAAAATTACACAGAGCTTCCATCGAAATTGTTGAATAATTGTAACAATAGTTACCCAATTTAAAAGTATAAATACGAACCTTTGTCCAGCAAAATTTAGTAAATGGAAATATCTCATATAATTGGATACATTTTAGCAGTTTTTGTTGGAATCACTCTTGGTTTAATAGGAAGTGGCGGATCAATTTTATCGGTTCCCATTTTAGTATATGTTATGGGTGTCGAGCCTATTTTAGCAACTGCCTATTCTTTATTTGTAGTTGGAACAACAGCATTATTTGGTGGTGTTCAAAAGGCAAAACAACAATTAGTCGATTTTAAAAAAGTACTAATATTTGGTGTTCCTACAATTCTTGCAGTTTTCTTAACGCGAAAATTCATTGTGCCCAATATTCCTGAAGTTATCTTTTCAACAACTTCATTTACATTGCATAAATCGGTTTTGATAATGGTTGTTTTTGCCATTGTTATGATTGCGGCATCACTTAGAATGATAAAACCTTTAAAAGAAAAAATAGTTAATGATGATTCTAAACTAAACTACATTGCAATTTTTTCTCAAGGACTTTTTATAGGATTGGTAGCAGGATTCGTTGGCGCTGGTGGCGGATTTTTAATCATTCCTGCCTTATTGTTTTTAGCAAAAACTCCAATGAAAATGGCAGTTGGAACATCACTTTTTATTGTTTCAGTTCAATCATTAATAGGTTTTATTGGTGATATTCGTCCAGAACAAAATTTGGATTGGAATTTAATTATAATCTTCACAGTTTGCTCTATAATTGGTGTTTTTATAGGAAGTTATCTTTCTAAAAAAATTGAAGGAGAAAAACTCAAAACAGGTTTCGGATGGTTCGTTCTCGCCATGGGAATTTACATTATCATCAAGGAGACTTTCATTGGTAACATCTGATATTTATCATATTTTCTAATTTTTTGTTCCTCTATTTTTGATAAAATTTTTATCTTATGAAATTAGAGCAAATTTATACCGGATGTATTGCAGAAGCTGCCTATTACATCACTTCCAATGGAGAAGCAGCAATTGTTGATCCTTTGAGAGAAACCCAACCTTATTTAGATAGATTAGAACGTGATAATGTAAAGTTAAAATATATTTTTGAAACCCATTTTCACGCCGATTTTGTTTCAGGACATATAGATTTAGCAAAGAAAACTGGAGCTACAATTGTTTACGGACCAACAACAATGAAAACAGGTTTTGAAATTCACGTTGGAACCGATGGCGAAATTTTTAAAGTTGGTGGAATTAAAATCAAGCTTATCCATACGCCAGGTCACACTATGGAAAGTTCTTGTTTTCTAGTTTCAGATGAAGATGGAAAAGAGCAAGGTTTAATTTCTGGTGATACTTTATTTATTGGTGATGTTGGTCGTCCTGATTTAGCACAACACGTAATTGCCGATTTAACTCAAGACAAATTAGCACGCCATTTGTATCATTCGCTTCGCACTAAAATTATGCCTTTATCAGATGATTTGATTGTGTATCCAAATCACGGTGCTGGAAGTGCTTGTGGTAAAAATATGAGTAAAGAAACTACTGATACACTTGGTAATCAAAAGAAAACCAATTATGCTTTGCAAGAAATGACCGAAGACCAATTTGTAGAAGCAATTTTAACTGGATTGACAACGCCACCACAATATTTTCCAAAAAATGTATTGATGAATATTCAAGGTTATGATTCTTTGGATTCTATTATGGAGAAAGGTCAAAGAGCTTTTACAATTAAAGAATTTGAAGTTCTTATTAACGAAACGAAAGTTTTAATTCTGGATACACGTAGAGCCGAAATTTTCGCAAAAGGATTTATCCCAAATAGCTTGAATATTGGTTTAGAGAGCAATTTTGCTTCTTGGGTTGGCGAATTGATTTTAGGCATCAAACAAGAAATTATAATTGTTGCTGAGAATAACGACAAAGTAAAAGAAGCTATTATTCGTTTATCGAGAGTAGGTTATGATAACGCTATTGGATATTTAGATGGCGGATTTGAAGCTTGGAAAAACGCTGGTAAAGAAATTGATATTGTCCACAGAATTTCAGCAGAACAGCTTGAAAAACATTGTAACGAAGGAAAACAATTTATTATTGATGTTAGAAAAGTAAGCGAATTCCAATCAGAGCATTTGGTTGATGCTGTAAATATTCCATTAAATGTTTTACACAATCATTTAGCTGAGTTTCCAAAAGATAAAGCATTTATTTTGCATTGCGCAGGCGGTTATCGTTCAATGATTGCTGCTTCCATGCTAAAGCAAAGAGGTTTTGATAATTTTGTTGATGTAATTGGAGGATTTGCAGATATAAAAAATACAAGTCTAGCTAAAACGGATTATGTTTGTCCATCAACATTGTTATAATTAATTACTAAGTTTTTATAACTTTAAACCATTAAGAAAGTTAAGTAAATTAAGCAAAGTGACTTAATGAAACTTAATTTCTTAATGGTTTTTTTTAAGGAATTATAAAATTTTGTTTATCACCTTCAGTTGGAATTACTTTTTTCTTATTATTTGTTAAAATGTAACTAAAGTTACCGTGTTATCGAGTAAAACTAATTAATTTTACATTAAATAATTTTTAGGTATGAGAATTGAACAAATTTACACAGGTTGCTTAGCACAAGGCGCTTATTATATTGAAAGTAACGGAGAAGTTGCTATTATTGATCCACTTCGTGAGGTGCAACCTTATGTTGATAAAGCGACTGCCAATGGAGGTAAAATAAAATACATTTTTGAAACCCATTTCCACGCCGATTTTGTTAGTGGACACGTGACTTTGGCAGAAAAAACAGGAGCTCCAATTGTCTATGGTCCAAATGCTAATCCAACTTTTCAAGCGCATGTTGCTAAAGATGGTGAAGTTTTTCAATTAGGCGAAATAACAATTACATGTCTTCACACGCCTGGTCATACCATGGAAAGTTCGTGTTATTTATTGAAAGATAAAGACGGAAAAGATTACGCACTTTTTAGTGGCGATACCTTATTTTTAGGCGATGTTGGTCGTCCAGATTTAGCTCAAAAAGCAGCCGATATGACACAAGAACAATTAGCTGGAATTCTTTTTGATAGCTTGCGCACCAAAGTAATGACGTTAGCAGATGATGTAATTGTTTATCCAGCGCATGGTGCCGGAAGTGCTTGCGGAAAAAATTTAAGTAAAGAAACTGTAGGAAGTATTGGTGACCAAAAAGCTACCAATTATGCGCTTCGTGCCGATATGACTCGTGAAGAATTTATTGCAGAAGTTACCGATGGTTTATTGCCACCGCCTGCTTATTTTCCTATGAATGTAAAGTTGAATAAAGAAGGTTATGTTAATGTAGAAGATATTATCAAAGAAGCGAAAGCTTTTGATGCAAAAACATTTGAATTAGTTGCGAACGAAACTGAGGCGTTGATTTTGGATGTTCGTCACCAAGATGATTTTGAAAAAGGACATATTCCAAAATCAATTTTTATTGGTATTGACGGTCAATTTGCTCCTTGGGTTGGTGCTTTGATTTTAGACATCAAACAAGAAATTCTTCTTGTAACTCCAGAAGGTAGAGAAGAAGAAACTATCAAAAGATTAGCTAGAGTAGGATATGACAACACTTTAGGTTATTTAAAAGGTGGATTTGAAGAATGGAAAAAAGCTGGTTTAGAATATGACACAATTACTTCTGTTACAGCGGAAAAATTGGATGAGATTCTGAATCAAGTTCAGAATGACAATGAAAAGGTTCCAGTTTTTGACGTAAGAAAGCCAGGTGAATATGCTTCTGAACATATTTTAGACGTTCCTTCAACTCCTTTAGATTTTTTAAACGAACATTTAGCTGAGTTTCCTAAAGAAGAAGATTTTTACTTGCATTGCGCCGGAGGTTATCGTTCTATGATTGCTGCATCGATATTAAAAGCTCGTGGTTATCATAATGTAATCAACGTATTAGGTGGTTTTGCTGCCATAAGAAATACTGGAATCAAAACAACAAATTACGTTTGTCCATCTACATTGAAATAAATAAATAATGAAACAATTACTTTTTACCAATTGGCATTTTATGCGATTCCTTAGAGTAGCATTAGCATTATTTTTATTTTACAATGCTTATCAAACGCACGAATGGTTTTTTATAGTTTTTGGAATCTTCTTTTTGTTTCAAGCCCTTTTTAATATGGGTTGCGGACCAAATGGATGTAATGTAAATTACGATAAAAATAAATAATTATGAACGATTCATTTAAAGATATTATCAATTCTGACAAACCTGTTTTAATAGACTTTTTTGCCACTTGGTGCGGACCATGTCAAATGCTTGGACCAGTTTTGAAACAAGTTAAAGACAGTTTAGGTGATAGAGTTTCTATCATTAAAGTAGATGTAGATAAAAACCAAGAATTAGCTACAATGCAACAAGTTCGTGGTGTTCCAACAATGATGTTGTATCAAAGAGGACAACAACTGTGGCGTCAATCAGGAGTTTTATCTAAAGAAGAAATTATTCAAATTATTCTGGAAAAAACAAATTAATAAATAAAAATGGAAACAATTTTTGAAGTTGAGAATATAAAATGTGGTGGTTGTATGAACAGTATTAAAACAGCTTTATTGAAAATTGATAACGTAGAAGAAGTTACCATTGATAAAGAAATTGATACCATAGTTGTAAAAGGAACAGCGAATAGAGAAACAATTATTGCTAAACTAAATGAGTTAGGCTATCCAGAAAAAGGAGACAATACATTACTTCGTCAAGCCAAATCCTATGTGAATTGCGCTATTGGAAGAATGAGTGAGACTAAATAATATGAGTAAGAAAGCAATTATTATAACAGCAGTTGGAGTTATCGTTGGAGCAATTGCAGGATATGCCTACTATCATTATGTAGGTTGCGCTAGCGGAACTTGTGCTATAACATCCAAACCATTGAATAGCACATTATATGGAGCCTTGATGGGCGGATTGTTATTCAATTTATTTGTAAAGGAGAACAAGAATAAATAAAAGTTAATTTATTTTTGTTTAATGAATAAAATAGTATATTTGGAACACTATTTGATATAAATAAGTAAAGAAACATTAATTTTAAAAATATAAAAAATGAAAAAAGTAGCATCAATGTTAGCTGTAGTAGCGTTTTTATTTTCAATGAATGTAAATGCTCAACAAGAGCCAAAACAAAAAAAGAAAAAAGCTAAAACTGAAAAAACAGCTTCAACAACAGAAGAAAAAAAATCTTGTAGTGAAGGTGAGAAAAAAAGTGGATGTTGTGCATCTAAAAAAGCAGCATAATCAGCTAAGATATTTTTAAAAAAGCGTTCAAGTAATTGGACGCTTTTTTTTTATGTAACATTTGTCACATTTTAAGTGAATTTTATTAGATAAATTTGTTCTATGAAATATTTTGCAATTTTATTATGCTTCTATTTTAATGCTTTAACGATACTTCCATCTGTTAAAGCTATAAAAATGCAATTGGCTCAAAAAGAACAAGTTTCATGCAATAAATCCAATTCTGACTGTGAACCAACTAAAGGTTGTGAAAAAGAAAAATGTCTCTTAAGTTATAGCTTGAATAGTCCAACATTTTTAGTATTTGCTTCAACATATTCTTTTGTAAACAACATAAGTTTTATTCCAAAAAAAGAAAATATTTTATACCACAAAAACTTTAGTCCTAATTATAATGTAACTATTTGGCAGCCTCCAGAATCACTTTTGTGTTCTTAAATCAATGTAATTTAATGAATTACAACAAATCAATTTAAAATTTAAAACATAAAAAAATGAAAAAAATAGTTTCAATATTATCAACAATAGCTTTCTTATTTTCAATGAATGTCAACGCTCAACAAGAGCCTAAACAAAAAAAGAAAAAAGCTAAAACAGAAAAATCATGTTCTTCAGAAGAGAAAAAATCTTGTGGTGAAGGTGAGAAAAAAGGAGGCTGTTGTTCTTCTAAAAAAGCCGAAGAGAAAAAAGCGTAATTTATTAATGTAATAGTGATGATTAGTGTCAGTTTTTAATTGGCACTAATCTTCTATTATACAATTTTAAAAATCTTAAAATGAAAACATTATATAAAATTGTATTGCTTTTAATCTCAAGTTTTGCCATTTCGCAAACTACTTTTGATTATCAGGTGCAATTAAATCCGATAACCATTCCGAATTTTCCCGGAATTCATTCGTATGCCTTTGCACAACATAACGGAAAATGGTTAATAATAGGAGGAAGAATCGACGGAATTCATGCACGCCAACCTTTCAATGCTTTTCCAGCGGCAAGTAATAATACCAATATTTATGTGGTTGATATTGCTACCAATCAGTTTTGGTCGGCTTCTGTAAATTCTTTGGCAACTGCTTTAAAAGAGCAATTGCAAGCAACTAATTTCAACTTTTACCAAGATGACACAACTCTTTATTTAGTTGGTGGTTACGCGTTTTCGGCCACAGCCAATGATCATATTACGTTCAATAAAATGACATCAGTTGATGTGCCAAATTTAATAAATGCTGTCATCAACGGAACTTCAATTGCTAGTAATTTCAAGCAAATGACCGATGAAAATCTGGCGGTCAATGGTGGACATTTAGCCAAAATTAATAATACATTTTACTTAGTTGGTGGGCATCGTTTTGACGGACGCTACAATCCAATGAACAATCCCACTTTTACGCAAACCTACACCAACAGTATCAAGAAATTTCAAATTGACAATTCAGGTTCGCAATTGAGTATTTCAAATTACCAAGTCGTTACGGATGCGGTTCATTTACACCGACGTGATTATAATTTGTTGCCTCAAGTTTTTCCTAATGGAGAATTGGGTTTCACGATTTCATCAGGAGTTTTTCAAATTAATGTCGATTTGCCTTTTCTTTATCCTGTAGATATCAAAGAAACAGGTTATTTTCCGCAAACCACATTCAATCAGTATTTGAGTAATTACCACAGCGCTGTTTCTGCTTTGTATGATGCGACTGAAAATAGAATGCACAATTTGTTTTTTGGTGGAATGAGTCAGTATTACTATAACGGAACCACTTTGATTCAGGATAATGAGGTTCCTTTTGTAAATACAATTAGTCGCACAACACGCTTTGCAGATGGTTCTTTGCAAGAATATCAATTACCAGAAACAATGCCTTCTTTAAAAGGAGCAAGTGCCGAATTTATTCAAAACAAAGCATTACCACATTTTTCAAATGAAGTAATAAAGTTAGATGAAATCACAGCAAATGAGTTTGTAATTGGTCATATCGTAGGTGGTTTGAGCAGTCCGACACAAAATCCTTTTAGCGTGAATCAAACTAGTACAACTTCGGCAAGTGCAACCATTTATGAAGTAAAATTGATTCGTAATCAACCTTTGGGAGTTCAAGAAATCAACGGAAAAAATCCATTTTCTATGTCGGTTTCTCCAAATCCAACTCAAAATGGTGTCGTAAAAATCAATTTTAATATGGCTTATGAAACAACAATTGATTATTTCGTAACTTCATTAGACGGAAAAATAATTACTGACGGTGAAGTTGCTGATGCCAAACAAGGAGAAAATTCAATGAATTTTGAAATCGATGGCGTTGCAAATCAAACTGTTATCATAACTTTTATCTTTAATGATAAATTTTATGTTTCTCAAAAAGTGATAGTTAACTAAATAAATCACACTATTTATTCAAAAAGCGTTCAAGAAATTGGACGCTTTTTTTGTAACATTAGTTACTCTGTAACATTTGTAACTGTAATGCCATTTTTACCGTTCTACTTTTGCTTTATAATTCAGATATAAAATTATGAAGAAAATAAGTTACATCATTTTTACAGGAACAATTTTGAGTTCGTTTTTTGGTTTTAGTCAAGATACTTTGGCTATTTCTAAAAGCGAATTGTCTCAGAAACTATCCGAAAAGAATTTACAAATAAAAATTGCTGAAAAAACCTATCAATCAGCAAAGGCAGATTACAATCAATCCAACGCACTCTTTTTGCCCAACATCAATGTGTCGCATACCGGAATTTCTACAACCAATCCATTGATGGCTTTTGGTTCTAAACTAAATCAAGAGATTTTGACTATGGCAGATTTCAATCCAGCGTTGTTAAATGATCCAGCGAAGACTCAAAATTTTGCAACCAAATTTGAAATCCAACAACCACTTATAAATATTGATGGTTTGTTTGAAAGAAAAGCTGCAAAATCTAAAATGGAAGCCTATCAATTGCAAACCGAGCGTACAAAAGAATATTTAGAATTAGAGGTTTCAAAAGCGTACATGCAATTGCAATTGGCTTACAGAGCTGTAAAAGTTTTAGAAAAAGCCAATACAACTGGAAAAGCCAATTTGAAATTAGTTGATAATTATTTCAAACAAGGAATGTTGCAAAAAACCGATTTGCTGAATGTTCAAGTTCGAGTAAATGAAATCGCAAATCAATTGCAATATGCTAAAAGTAATGTGCAAAATGCGTCCGATTATTTAGCTTTTTTATTGAATGAAGATAGTAATGGGAAAATCTACAAACCATCGGAAGAATTGGATAATGCAATTGTAATTGAAGAAATAAACACTTCATTATCAGATAATAGAAAAGATATTCAAGCGATGAGTAAATCGTCTGAAGCTTATGCTAAAATGTTACAATCGTCTAAAATGGCATTCTTACCAAGATTAAATGCTTTCGGAAGTTATGAATTGTACGACAAAAACTTTTTAGGAACGGCTGCTAAAGGTTATTTAGTTGGAGCACAACTTTCATGGAATGTTTTTGATGGATATAAATCTATTGGAAAATTTCAAAAAGCTAAAGCCGAATCACAAAAAGCCGAGGTTGAAAAAGATCAATACAAAAAGCAAAGTCAGTTGGAATTAAACAAAACCAATCGTCAATTGAAAGATGCTGAAAATAAAGTAAATCTGTCAAAATTGGCATTGGAACAATCCCAAGAAGCTTATAGAATTCGTCAAAACAGATTCACACAAGGATTAGAAAAAACAACCGATTTATTGCAATCAGAAACTCAAACGATTCAAAAAGAATTGGAGCATTTGCAATCGGTTTTCGAGTATAATTTCACTAAACAGTATTTGCAGTTTTTAACTAAGTAAAAGAGTATTAAGATTAGAGTATTAAGTATTAAGACAATAGAAAATATTATGAAGAAAATAATAACTATCCTAACCCTTTCAACATTCTTATTCGTATCATGCGGAAAAGAAACGAAAGAAACTACCAATAACGAACCAGCCATTGCAGTTCAAGTAAGCGGAATTTCAGCAGATAATAACGGCGAATTTGTAACAGCAAGTGGTAAAATTGAAGCCGAAAATAGTGCCAATGTTTCTACCCGAATGATGGGTTATGTGACTAAAGTTCACGTAAAAGTAGGACAAAAAGTAGGAGCAGGACAACTTTTAGTTAGTGTAAACAACACTGACTTACAAGCCAAAAAAGCACAAGTTGATGCTTCAATTTTGCAAGCAACAGCAGGTTATAATAATGCTAAAAAAGATTATGAAAGATTTACAGCTTTATTCAATCAGCAAAGCGCTTCTCAAAAAGAATTAGACGATATGACTTCGCGTTACGAAATGGCAAAAGCTGGTTTAGAAGGAGCAAGGCAAATGCGAAACGAAGTAATGGCGCAGTTTTCTTATTCCAATATTACGGCTCCATTTTCTGGAGAAGTTACCAATACGTTTGTAAAAGAAGGTGATATGGCGAATCCAGGAATGCCTTTGGTAAGTGTTGAAGGAGTTTCTAGAATGCAAGTAACTGCAATGGTTTCTGAAAGTGATATTGCTCAAATTACTAACGGAATGGCAGTTAAAGTTTTAGTAAAATCAATCAACAAAGAAGTGGCAGGAAAAGTTTCTGAAGTGAGTGGTTCGGCTAAAAATACAGGTGGACAATATTTAGTAAAAGTAACCTTGAACGCAACTGACAAAGCCATTTTATCAGGAATGTTTGTGAATGTTCAATTCCCAATAGCTAACAAACCAAAAACGGAAACAACAGTAAAATCAGATAAAGTAATGGTGCCAGAAAGTGCTTTGGTAAAACAAGGACAACTAACAGGTATCTACACAGTAGCCAACGGAAAAACTGCCATTTTAAGATGGATAAGAACCGGAAAATCATTCGGCAATCAAGTAGAAGTTTTATCAGGATTATCGGCTAACGAACAATACATCGTTTCAGCAGAAGGAAAATTGTATAACGGAGCTTTGGTTAATGTTCAGTAATCAGTGTTCAGTGATCAGTGTTCAGTCGCAGTAATCAGTCGCAGTTTTCAGTGTCACACTGAGCGCAGTCGAAGTGATTTTTAAATATAAGTTTTCAGTTTTTCAGCATTGCCTTTTAAACTCTTAAACTTCTAAACTCATAAACTAAAAAAAAAATGCAAGAAGGTATATCAGGTAAAATAGCCCATTTTTTCATCAACTCTAAATTAACCATTTTGTTGATGGTTGGATTGATGATTATTGGTGTATACAGTTCGTTCTTAATTCCACGTGAAGAAGAACCGCAAATCAATGTTCCAATGGCCGATGTTATGATTGGTTATCCAGGAGCAAGTCCGGCTGAAGTGGAAAGCCGTGTTATAAAACCGCTAGAGAAAATTTTGTCCAACATCAAAGGCGTTGAGCATTTGCATAGTATGGCTATGAATGGTCAAGCGATGATTATTGTGCAATTTTATGTGGGTGAAGATTCAGAACGCTCGTATGTAAAATTATACGACGAGTTGATGAAAAACGAAAATATTTTTCCAAAAGGTGTTTACAAACCTATGGTAAAAACGCGTTCTATTGACGATGTTCCTATGTTGGGATTGACGCTTTGGAGTGAAACATTAAACGATTTCGAAATTCGTCAAATTGCGGAAGAAGTAACTTCTGAAATTGAAAAAGTAAAAGATGTTGCTATTACCAAAGAAATTGGTGGAAGAACGCGTGAGCTAAAAGTAGTTTTAGACAAAGATAAAATGGCCGAAAATGGCGTGGATGCATTGGGTGTTATGCAAATGATTCAAGCCAATAATGGTAGTTCGCAATCAGGAAGTTTTGTTTCAAATGATAAAGAATTTTTACTTACAACAGGACAATTTCTATCCACTTCAGAAGATGTTGAGAACTTGGTTGTAGGTGTAAATGCAAACATGCCAGTTTATTTAAAACAAGTAGCTTCTGTTCAAGATGGACCTTCAACACCAAGAAGTTATGTGTCTTTCGGTTACGGAAAAGCTAATGAAAAATATACTAAAAACAAATCAGAATATCCAGCCGTTACTATTTCTATCGGAAAAGTAAAAGGCGCTGATGCGATGAAAATTGCAGATAAAATACTTGAAAAAGTAGAAGGTTTGAAGAAAACATTAATTACCGACGACGTTCATGTGGAGGTTTCTCGTAATTATGGAGAAACTGCTTCTCACAAAGTAGGAGAATTGTTGATGCACTTAGGAATTGCGATTATTGCCGTAACACTTTTAGTTATGTTAGCTATGGGTTGGCGTGGTGGATTAGTGGTATTCTTTTCTGTGCCATTGACGTTTGCTTTGACTTTGTTTGCTTACTATATGTTGGGTTATACGCTTAACAGAATTACGCTTTTCGCCTTAGTTTTTGTGGTCGGAATTGTAGTTGATGATAGTATTATCATTGCCGAAAACATGCACCGCCATTTCAAAATGAAGCGATTACCATTCAAACAAGCCGCTATTTTTGCGATTAATGAAGTTGGAAATCCTACCATTTTAGCAACGTTTACCGTTATTGCAGCAATTCTTCCAATGGCGTTTGTGTCAGGAATGATGGGACCTTATATGAGTCCGATGCCTATTGGAGCTTCTATTGCGATGTTGCTTTCATTGTTTGTAGCTTTAACTGTTACTCCTTATTTAGGTTACCATTTATTACACGAAAAAGACGAACAAGAACACAAAGCTGAACAAGGATTAGAAACATCTTGGATTTATAGAGTGTACAATAAATTGGAACGTCCATTTTTAGAAAATTCTACCAAACGTAGAGTGATGTTGGGAATTACGGTTGTTTTGTTAGCAGGTTCAGTTTTGATGTTTTTCACCAAATCCGTTTTGGTAAAAATGCTGCCTTTTGATAACAAAAACGAATTCCAAGTAGTAGTAGATATGCCTGAAGGAACTACGTTGGAACGAACCGCGGCTGTGACACAAGAAATTGCTCAATATCTTACGACTATTCCAGAAGTGGTGGATTATCAAAATTACATCGGAACTTCTGCACCAATTACGTTTAACGGTTTGGTTCGTCATTACGATTTGCGTGGTGGTAGCAATATGGCTGATATTCAAGTAAATTTATTACACAAAGAAGATAGAGATTTACAAAGTCATGATATTGCCAAATTGGTTCGTCCAGAAGTGCAAAAGATTGCTAAAAAATATGGTGCGAATGTCAAAATTATCGAAGTTCCGCCCGGACCACCAGTTTTATCAACATTGGTTGCCGAGATTTATGGTCCAAATTATAAAGATCAAATTGCAGTTGCCAATCAAGTAAAAGGTATTTTAGAAAAAACATCTGATATTGTTGATGTCGATTGGATGACTGAAGATAACCAAACCGAATATCGATTGGAAGTTGACAAAGAAAAAGCAATGCTTAATGGTATCGCTCCACAACAAGTAGTTGGAAACTTGACTTATTTGTTGAAAGAATATCCAGTTTCAAATTTATATGATGAAAATTCTAATAACAGCGTTGGAATCGTATTGTCTCTTGATGATAAAGACAAAACATCGTTGCAAGATATTCAGAATTTAAAAATAAAAGGAAGTCAAGGTAATGTAGTTCCAGTTTCTGATTTGGTTAAAGTGGTTGCTGATACTTTGCAGAAAACGATTTACAGAAAAGACCAAAAACGTGTAGTGTATGTAACGGCAGATATGGCAGGAACACTAGAAAGTCCGGTATATGCTATTTTGGGAATGAACGAAGAATTGCAAAAAATGAAATTGCCAAAAGGCTACAAAGTCAACGAATTGTACATGGATCAACCATCAGATGAAAGTGATTTTACTGTAAAATGGGATGGCGAATGGCAAATTACATTAGAAGTTTTCCGTGATTTAGGAGTAGCATTTGCGGTTGTAATCGTGATTATTTATATGTTGATTGTAGGTTGGTTCCAAAATTTCAAAACACCAATGGTTATGATGATGGCGATTCCACTTTCGTTGGTCGGAATTGTATTTGGACACTGGTTATTGGGAGCTTTTTTCACAGCAACTTCTTTTATCGGAATGATTGCTTTGGCAGGAGTAATGGTCAGGAACTCGGTCTTGCTCATCGACTTTATCGAGATCCGACTGAATGATGGAATTCCATTAAAACAAGCCATTATCGAAGCAGGAGCAGTGCGAACCACACCAATCTTACTAACAACAGGAGCTGTTGTAATTGGAGCTGTAATCATTCTATTCGATCCAATTTTCCAAGGATTAGCGATTTCATTAGTTTTTGGAGCCATCGTTTCAACAATTCTAACTTTGATTGTAGTACCATTAATCTACTACATTACAGAAAGAAAAAAATGGGAGAATAATTAGTGGTCAGTGGTCAGTGTTCAGTATTCAGTCAATTGTCACACTGAGCTTGTCGAAATGCATTTTAAATATAAGTTTTAGTTTTTAAGCTATGCCTTTAAACTTTTAAACTTTTAAACTCTTAAACTTTTAAACATGAAACTATTATTAATAACAGCAGTAGCCGAATTTGAAAAAGAAGTCAAACAAATTCTAAAAAAAGCACAAGTCAAAACGTTCTCTTACCGAGAAGTTACAGGCTACAGAAATACGTCAGAAGACGCCATAGAAAGCAATTGGTTTGGCACAGAAATGAACGAAAATGAATCCATAATGTTTTACGCCTTTGTAGAAAAGGAAAATGTTGATATGGTTTGTAGCGCAATTACAGAATTCAATGCAAAACAAGAGACATTATCACATATCCATTCCGCAGTTATAAACATTGAAAAATCTAATTAATTTGATATCTAATATTTAATATCTAAAATCTAATATTAAAATGAAAACAAGAATTATTCACGCTGTTGCAGGAACTTTTATCCTTATAAGCATACTTTTATCTTTATATGTAAATCAAAATTGGTTGTGGTTTACTGCCTTTGTTGGTGCTAATCTTTTACAATCATCCATTACAAAATGGTGTTTGATGGCCGATATTTTGACTAAATTAGGAGTGAAAGATTAAATCAATTAATTGCTTTAAATAAAAAATGGTTCTCTTAGTGGGAACCATTTTTATTATTTATTCATTACTTCTTTTATTTGCTTCAAGTAGTATTTCTTTACCACAGCGGTATCACCACTTAAATCAGAAATACTTCTTTTTCTTTCGTTGAACATAAAGATGAAAAAACTTGTAAATAACAAAGCGTTGATGCAAATCATTTGGATATAAAACATACTGGAATTCATACTTTGCAAGTATTCCGATTGCTTCATCCAACTCAAATCATTGTATACTTTTGCATCGGCTTTGCTTACTGCAAATAGGGTATTAATTATCGCAATAATTCCAAGTAGTAAATTGGGTAAGTATCTTCTAAAGGCGTCACTATAGGTTATAGCATCACCATTCATTTTTAATATATGTAATCCTAATGCAAGTTTGCCTGGCGTAGCGCCAAATCGGGTAGGGAAGTAGATGTGGTAGAAAATAGTAATGACGTTACTAACCAAAATACCTGCATAGACATTATTTAGATCCATACTATTAAAAACAAAAAATCCGACAGATATTGGAGCAAGGATGATTCCATCAAGTAGTAAAGCCGCAAATCGATAGCCAAAGTTACCATAAATACTGTCGTAACTTCCTTCTAAATGAACAGGTAATTGCTTGTCTTCCATGAGATTGTTGGTGTAAATGAAATAGTTTTTTTAGTACTATTGTATACCTCAAACCTATTTATTTTTTTTGAATAATACAACATTTGTTTTTTGTATCTTTAGTTTTTAAAAATCAGCAAATGAGTAATTTTATTTCTATCATGAACTTAAGAGCCAATAGAGCCATGCCTTTGAAAAGCGTGCTCCATGATACGAAAAAATTCACGCTATTACATTTCGAAACTATGGAAGCCAAACCGCATCCAGAATGCATTAGAATTTGCATCACAGAAGAAGCGAATAGCGAAGAATTTACTATTGATCTCAATTACAATGCAACTTTAAAAGCTTATGATTTCCATCAAGTAAATAGAACATTTTATCCTAAATATCAATCAATAAAAGTAGAGGTTGTAGTTAATGAGGAGGATTTAGACAAAGACCTTAAATACAGTTTTACGCTAATTATAAAAGAAGATAGTGACGATGACGGTGATGGTTATTTTATCAAAAGACCAAAATCTTCACCAGAAAAAACAGTAAGTTCTAAACACCTTGAAAAAGTAGAATAAAAAAGCCCCAAACAATGCATTTGGGACTT
This sequence comes from Flavobacterium koreense, assembly GCF_054776075.1. NCBI lineage: Bacteria > Pseudomonadati > Bacteroidota > Flavobacteriia > Flavobacteriales > Flavobacteriaceae > Flavobacterium > Flavobacterium koreense. The sequence continues at coordinate 473,639 of NZ_BAAHCF010000029.1, forward strand.
TTCAACAAAAAACTAACCTGAAAATTTATTTAACAATTTCTACTTCACTCATTATTATTTGTGGTTTAATTTCAATAGGCTTGTCAGAGCTTGCCATTCTAGCATTGCTTGTTCCAACAGAAAAATAGGCTGTTTGTCTAATTAATTGACCACAACACTTTACATAATGGGTAATTTTGAAGCAACTATTATTTGGAAAACCACTATAAGTTATTCCATATCCATTAACAATTGTGATGCCTGAACCCATAAACGGACTAAGTGCACCAGAACTATTAACATATCCTCCAAAACAACCACTTGCATTCATAGAAGTAAAAGGAATTGGTGCTTGTGGATTACAATTTGGATAGGTGCCATTATATTGTATACCCCACCAATGTTCTTGTCCAGGTGTTTGCATTAATGGATTAGTTGCTATAGTTAACATGCCATTTGATAATTGTGTAACGGTTACTAAAAAGTCTGGTTTACAATTGGGTACACTTACAATTGTAAATTGCATTTGAGTACTAACAAATCGTTCACGATTACAAGCCACTTGATAACTTAGGGTATATGTTCCTGCAGGTGCATTAGAAGGAACAGTGAAACTGCTTGGAGTTTGTGTTGAACCTGCTATTGCTGGAGAAACAGACCATACACTTGTTGCTCCTTCACATGGTTTTGAGGTAAAAACAGCTTGAGTTCCACATGCAATTTCTTTTGGACCAGATATTACTGGTTTTGGTAAGCTATAAAATTCGCCACAACAAAAACAGGACTCTTTGGTAATATTAGTTTTTGTTTCTGATTTTAAATCTACATTAGCATCTATTTTGGTTGCCACTCTAGTTGCTCTTATTTGAGCGAATGATACATTTAATGTGAGCATTAAAATAATCATTGAAATTGAATTTTTCATAATAAATAGTTTTTGATTTTCCCTTACTCTATACAGTTTTCAGGATTCCTGTTTTTTTTAATGAAATGCTTTTTAATTTTTTGTTTTATCTTAATAATGTTACATGTCCAACATAATCATATGAAACACCAACGCTCAAACCATTACTTCCATAGCCAGCACTAATGCCTAAAGAGCTATTTTTTGTTAATTTAATAACATTAGCTTTCGCATTCACCTGCCACATTCCCACAACACTTTTATCTTTAGCTTCATATACTGTTTCTAGGAATAAATCTTGTTCATAAGCATCTACTCTGATGTAGTTGGGTGATGGGTTAATCCCTATACCTGCCATAGCATTGAATTCAAATTGATGTTTTTTTCCTAATCTTATGCTTGGTCCAGTCATTACTGAAATTTGTGACCATGATATAGAACCCGGTGGATCTGGAATAGGAATGTATCTTGGTGGTGTTTTTCGTTTTCTAGTAATACTTGCAACTCCATCGTCATCAAGAGAACCTGTAGAAAAGCCAATTCTTGAAGCAATTCCCCAGGTATCACCCCAACGATGTCCAATACCAAAATTTACTCCGTTGTCAGCAAATAAAGGTCTACTTGGATTTTGATTTTCTTTTAAGGAAGAAAAGGTGTAACCTGCATCCAAACTAAATTGATGGTAGGGTTCCCATTTTTTTTGAGCAAAGCTCATCGCTGTTACGAATAACATAACGATAATTGTGATTTTTGTTTTCATTATAAATAGTTTTTGTTTTCCCTACTCTAAATAGCTTTTCGGGTTCCGCTTTTATGCTTGTGAAAGCACATTACAAAACTGCAAACTATCTCAAAATCAATCGATGAGCATTTAACTAAAAAAGAGTAGGTTGTTTAGCGGAAAATAATACCGTCGTTTAACGGATACAGAAACCGTTAATCAACTAATGATAAAAAAGTAGGAAGTTGGTTACTTTGTATCGAAATAAAAACTATTTTTATAAAACTATAACCAATTTAAAAACTTTACATTATGAGAACAAGAACATTATTAGGCTATTTATTTGTTGCGGCTATTTCAGCTTTGATTACCTATTTTATTTTTGGAACAACATCCGATCCAGCTACAAATTCAAATGAGATTTGTACAGATTATTCTTCCAATGAAAAAAGTAAATTAACCAATGGATTAGTTCATGATATGGTGAATTTATACAGAAACAACCAATTAGAAAACATTCAAGGAGTGGCTTCTAAACCCATAAATCAAGACGCTTATTCGATTTGGTTTGATTTAGATACTATAAAAAAATTCATTTATCATTTTGAACACGATATGAAAAATGATGAAACCTATTCTAAAAATAAAAGAGGTTTACGAATTTATTATGCTGCTTATCCAGATAGTGTTTCATGGAATAAAACAGAATATAAAAATGCACTTACTGATATGTTAAAAGATCCTATAAAAAGAAATTATGAAAAAAGACATACTCTAGTAATGATTCCAACGCTTCAAACAAATGACGGTAAAATAATTGATGTTAATTTATTTGATAAAAGTACATTTGAAAATGGTATCCAAAAATATGAATACGTTCAAGGTAAAAGTAATATGCCAATGAATGTTAGAAAAAAAATCGGGTCTTATTTATTTCCTCAAAACAATTTAAGACTAGCTAAACCTAGCCCTGAAGATGAAATAGCTGCGAGAAATCATGGAGGATTATATCCACCAGATGCAATAACTGGTTTAGGATTTTAATTTAATACTATGAAAGAATTACAAACTATTTTGTACAATTTGTTTCCTTATGCAGAATTTATTTGTGCAATTGTAGGAATTGTTTATTACAATAAATTAAAGAATACTTATTGGAAATGGTTTGTAATTTATGTTGTTTTTATTGCATTAGTCGAATTAATTAATATATATCTATTTGCACATTTTCCAAAAAATAGAAAATATTATTATGGCTTTTTTGTAATTCCAATTGAATTCCTGTTTTTTTATTGGTTATATGCTAAAAAATCTTTACAGTTAACAAAACTATATTGGATAAGTACTATCGTTTATATTGCATTTTATATACTAAATTTATTTACTTTAAATCAAGTTAGATACATAAGTTCAATGACTTATACTGTTGGTGTATTTTTATTATCCATTATGATATATTTAGAATTTATGAAGCAAATAAAGTCTGATGAAATTTTAAATTTTAAAACTAATAAAATGTTTTATATCAACATAGCAGTAATGTTATTTTATATTGGGACTTTGCCATTTTTTGCTTACGACAAATATCTATATGAAAACATGAATGAATTATGGCAAAATTATAAAACTTTTTTTCTGTTTTCAGTCAATATTATGTATATACTTTTTACAATGTCATTTATATGGGGAAAGCCGAGAGTTTAATTCCAATATTTTTATTTAACTTATTTTTTATTCTATTTATAATAGGTATTGTACTATTCATCATACAATATAAACAAAAAAAGAAAGAACATCTTGCTATGCTTACATATCAAAAAGAAGAACATCAAAGAGCACTTTTAGAAAATCAAATTGAAATTCAAAACCAAACCATGCAACATATTGGTCGTGAAATTCATGATAATATCGGGCAGAAGTTAACTTTGGCTAGCTTGTATACGCAACAATTGGCTTACGAAAATAAAGCACCTCACATTAACGAGAATATCGAAAATATTAGTGCTATTATCAATCAGTCGCTTTCTGAGTTGCGTGCTCTTTCTAAAAACCTTACCGATAATACTATCGACAGTAATTCGATTACGGTTTTGTTAGAAGAAGAGTTTCAAAAGATTGCCGATTTGAAAGTATGTAAAGTTAATTTTAGTTCGGATGCTGCTCATTTGGTTTTACCTTATCAAACGAAAAGTGTCTTGCTTCGTATTGTTCAAGAGTTTCTTCAGAACAGTATCAAGTATGCCAAATGCAAGAACATTGTTGGACTTCTATCTCAAAACGAGCAAACGATTACACTTTCTATTGCTGATGACGGAATAGGTTTTGATGTTACCAAAAAATCGGATGGAATAGGGTTGAGTAATATTAAAAAACGTACCGAAATCATTGGAGGAACTTCAAGTCTTAAAAGTAATTCGCAAGGAACTCATTTACTAATTTCAATACCTATTGTATAATGAATAATTCTATTGTAATCGTTGACGATCACGTGCTAATTGCAAAAGCTTTGCGAGGCATCATGGCTAATTTTGTAGATTTTGAAGTCTTGTACGAATGTGAAAACGGAAAAGAACTTCAAGACAAGTTTGCTTCTCCAAACAATATTCCAAGCATTGTTTTGCTTGATATTAGTATGCCCATCATGAATGGCTTTGAAACTGCTTTGTGGCTGAAAGATAACCATCCCAATGTTTTGGTAATGGCTTTGAGTATGCAAGACGATGATGATAGTGTGATTAAGATGATAAAAAATGGTGCTAAAGGTTATTTGCTAAAAAATACGCATCCAGCAGATTTAGAAAAAGCTTTAAAATCATTAGTCAATAATGGCTATTTTTATCCAGAATGGGCGGCAAGTAAGGTTTTTGCGAGTATTGGAACACCATTAAAAGTAGAAGATACCGTAATTGCATTAACCGATAGAGAAAAGGAATTTCTAAAGTATTCGGTAACCGAAATGAGTTACAAAGAAATTGCTGAGAAAATGTTTTGTAGTCCAAGAACTGTGGAGAGTTATCGTGATAATCTTTTTGAAAAATTAGAACTTAAGAGTAGAGTAGGACTAGCCGTTTATGCTATCAAAAATGGTTTTGATACTTTGTAAATCATTTTTTACTTCATAAAAAAAAGGATAACACTTTAGAGTTATCCTTTTTTAATTTATTTAAACTTATTATTTACATTCGTCAAGCGCTTGTGCAAACGATAAGATACTTTCTAAGTTATTTTTAAACTCTTTTTTGTCGACTCTAGCTAATAGTTCCGGACAACCTGCAGCTAATTCTTCAAAACGCTTTTTCGGACCTAACATCCAAGAGGCTGAGGCATTCGATTTTCCTTCCGATTCGTTGGCAGCTTTTACTATAATTTCTCCATTAAAATATTGGTAAACCGACATCTTTTTACCAGCATACATTTCTTTAACGAATTTTTTGCTAGCTCCAGAAAGCGTTACACCACCATTATCAGTAGAAACTTTGAAGGTAACAGTTGCAAATTCTTCACCATTACTTAGGATTAGTTTATTAACTTCATTTGCTTTAAAACTTCTTTCAGAGAATTTTCCTTGGAAATCTTTTACAGTTACCATCACGGCATCACTTAAGTTTAATCCTCTGCTTTTTGGCATATAACCAGTAATGGTATCTTTTTTAATTGTCAAGATATACGCAAGAGTATAGTTTGGATCAGTTTCAATACTGTAAGGTGCTGATTGCGAATAAGAAGGATTTGAATTGTACGTTTGTTGAGGTACATTTTCTTCAAATATAAAATTCTTTGTATCAACAGGGAAGTGTCTTGTTTTTAATTGATTAACATTAAATAACGCAAGGTTGTTGTCATTTTCTTTAATCATTGTTTTTCCATCACCAGGATCGTAATCGTTGGTAACTAAAATATTAGCCCATTCGTTAGACTTAGCTGGTTGGTCTAAATAGTTGTAGATTTTAGCTAAATTGTAGTAAGCACTGTAACGTATTTTTCTATCAGCTTTAGAATCAGTTGTATATTTGTTAGATAATGATTTGAAATAGTTGATTGGTTCTTCCAATTCTTTTTCAAAACCATCTATTGGTTCAGCAAAGTTCATTTTGTCAAAAACTGCTTTGGCTTGTAAGTAAGCATTGTATTCAGCCGCTTGCTCTGGGTGTTTTTTATTTGCTAAAACCCAAAATTGGTCTTTACCTTCTTTTACTGGGTAACCAAATTCGTTATTTAGTTCGTTATTCAAACGATTCACCACTTCATTCAAATAGTTGTTTATTATAGTACTTTGTAGTGAATACTGACCATTTTGTGCTTGGTTGTAATTCTCAGTTTCAGTTCCTTTTATGGTATTAGAACCATTGAAACTGATGATTTTGTTGATTTTACCATCACCACTTACCACTTTTGCATTTCCTTGTTGGCTATAAGAAACCACAGGAGTGTAATAGTATCTAGTAGATTGAACTCCGTTTCTATCTTTGTTAGTAACTGTTCTAGTAGTTACTTCTTTTTTGGTAACCACTGGGTTCTGAAGCATTACTTCAACACTCATGTAACCATTTTTTTCTCTTTTTTCTAAACCAGAGATGGTTACTTGATTTTCAATAAAGTACTTCGATTTGTTATACAACAAAGAGCGGTCAAAAGAAATTAAAAACGAATAGTTTCTATTCTTCTTATCCAAGATAGGTTTCGTAGGAAGTTGTACATACGAGTAGTTGATTTCAAACGGATCTAAATCGGTAGATTGCGCAAAAAAACTACAAGACGCAAGCAGGAACAATGCTAAAAAAACTTTTTTCATAAGTAAGGTTTAATTTTTACAAATATATAAAAAGTTCGTTAGTTACAACCCACCAATGTTTTTATTAAAAAACTAATTTTTAGAGGGTTTATGTACTAATTTTGCAACGCGTTACCTAACTTATTTACCTACATGAACCCTACATTTTCTAACAGCAAACAAATTGGAATCGTTACCTCTTTTTCGGAACTGATACAAACCGATTTTGAAGGAACACGCAATGCGCTGTGCTGGTACCGAAATTTGGAAGGCGATTTTAAAGAGCTAGTAAGTAAACTCCAATTGAGAGAGAACATCACCGAAGTAACTCCCAAAGACCTGTTGGCACTACAACTTTCGCCACAAGGAAATTGCGCTAGGGAAATTATCTTAAAGGATTTGCAAGAACTAAACGACTTCGGAGCTGCTCCAGTGCTCAACTTACTCCAATGCTACGAACGTGATACCGACTTTGATTTCATTGCTACGGATGTATATTCCTTTCATGTAGACCGTTCGCCTATTGCCAGCGATACTTTTTTGTGTACCTATCACGGAGCAGCAAGCGACCTCATTGCCAACGATGAAGCCCAACAAAAAATACTCGTTCCCGAAATTAGAGCCCAATTAAAAGACCTCCACGATGGACCAGAAGCTGAATTTGAAGACTTTTTAAAAGAAAATTATTTCGACTTACATTACCAAGCTCAACCCAACACCACCCCAATTAACTTAGGCGTAGGTCATCTGTGGCGACTGGCAGTAGACCATCCAACACAAAAAGTACCACCATGCATTCACAGAGCACCAATTGAAAAGGATGGAGAACATCGATTGTTGTTGATTTGTTAGGGAAAAGCTTCCTTAGCACCAAGAGCTTTCTGAACTATCAAATATTCCGTAATTTATTGTATTTTGGGAAATATTAGTCACCTTTTTTTGTCATTACTTTTAGATAAATGGCTCGTTTGTGAAATTATCTATTTTTGACTATACCTCATTATAAGTTTTCATACACTATCCATGCTTTATCTATGCTTTATCCGTACACTATCTTTGGTGCTTCTTTATAGGATAAAAAGAGATAAAATAAGCTGTTTTGGTTTTTTGTATCACTAATTAATTTGTTTGCTTTTTTATCCTTTAACATCCGAGTTATTGGTTTATTAAAAATAAAAATCCCAAATTTCATTGTTTTGAAATTTGGGATTTATTAAATATTAATAACTATTTAAATTTTGACTATTTTCAATGTTTTAGTTTCATTATCCGAAGTAATTTTAACTAAATAAGTTCCAGAGGCCAAATGAGCTACATTAACAGAAACTTCATTAGTGTTAACAGATTTCGAAATTATTTCTTGTCCTAAAAGATTGTAAACAGCAACTGTATCAATATTTCTGTCCAATGAAATAGTAAAAACAGATTTCACTGGGTTTGGATATAGTTTTATTTTATCCATTGAAAAGGTATCAATTCCAAGAGTAAAGAGGCTCCGACACCCTTATATTTTTGTCAGTGTTTTCAATACTTCCCGAAAGTGAACTTTGATAGGTGCACCTATAGGGTAACTAGTTTTTCAAAAGTATAAATGAACATAGTAAAATTACAAAAAAAAATTGACATACTAAAGAAAAAAGTTGCTTTTTTTTAATTTATGGTTGTTTTTAAAAATAATTATTATTGATGTAAATAGGTTTGTTTTAAAAAATAATCATATTCACTTTTATTAAATTTCAAAACTATGAATTCTAATAAAATTACTATCCGTTTTGTTACTTTTCAAAATTTTACCATTGTATTTAAATCTATTTTCAAGTAGAAGTACTTCCTTGTGTTTTATAAAATTAAATTCTAAACGCTCTTTGCTAAAATCATCCAACATTACTTCGCAAGAAGCAATCTTTCCAAATTCTAAAGTTTCGATATAAATTCTACTTGAAAGTTCACTCAAATGTTCTGAAAAGGTAATGTTGTAGATAGGGAAGAGGGTACCATTCTTTAAATTAGCAACCCATATTTTCTCTTTTTTTCCATCAAACCAAAGATCAATTTGATTGGATGAATTTTCGGTAACACCTGAGATTACATTTCCTTTTAAATCAAGAAATGAAGTAGTGCTTTCCAATCGTAATTTTGGATAAAAGAATGGGTCTAATAACGCTTTATGCAGCGGTTGATTCATTCCAGAAGCAATGCTACTATAATACTCCATTTCGATGGGTGTTAAAAGTACTTTCTTTAAAGTCCATAACTCTCCAAAAATATTGATTTTGAGTTTCTTGTTGGTTATGGACATTTGGGGTAATTTATAATTTATTCAAAAATATAAAAATTAGAACAAGGTATCGGTATTAGAGAGTATATGTTTTTAAAAACAATGCCTGTACTTTTTTGATAGCTTAGGCATAGTGGTGGTAAATTAAAAATCATTAAAATTTATTTGAATTAAATTTTGTGTATAGAATATCCGTTTTCATCAATAATTAACTTTTGATTATCATGAGTAGTCACTAAAGCAAATCCATTGTAAAAAGGTTCTACTATTAAATAGCGATTGTTGTATAGTTCCTCACCGTTTAAATCAATGTGAAACCAACCTTTTTCATCTTTTGCTGTTGCAAAACCTTTGTGAAAAATACCTAAATCGTGATATTCATTGTCATTGATACATTCACCATGATTGTTTATGTGTTTAAAAAAACCGTTTTTAGTTTTTACACAAGCTATACCGTCTTTGAAGTCACCACAATAAAGATAGTTTTCATGATTTAATCTTTCACCATTAAGATTTATATAAAAGTAATTGTTCCCTTTATCTCTGACGGTGCAAAGGTTTTCCTGAAAATTACCAGTCCATTCGTATGAATCGGAATAGCTTCTTTTACCAAATTCATCAATATGAAACCAGCAATTATTATCAATCACCGCAGCTCTATTGCAATAAAAACCAAAAGTTCTACTATATCTTTCCTTGTACAACTCATTGCCTAAAATGTCAATATGGTAACTTCCTGTTTCGTCTTTTACAGGTGCTAATCCTGGTTCGTGAAATTTTAATACTTCTGTAAAATGCTTATCAAAGATTGGTTTACCATTTACCAAGAAATGCTTGTTGTCGGTTGATGTTTTTATATCTTTCCAATTCATTTTTTAAATTTTAAGATGGTTTGTAATTCATTTAATTTTACATCAGATTCAAAAGTAAAACCAGCTGAGGTAACCATTTGAATATATTCAACAGATGTTCTTTCATAACTTTCGCATAGGGCCATCATGTTTAGCGATAGCATAGATAAATCTATTGTTATTTTGTCTGAACAATTTTCAATGATGTAGATTGTTCCGTTTTTTGGCAAAGCATCAAAACAATTTTTCAAAATTATTGCTGCCTTTTCATCGTCCCAATCGTGTAAAATTCTGGATAAAATTAAAACCTCTGCAACCTTTGGAATCTCTTCAAAAAAGTTGCCTTTTATTGTTGTAATATCTTTTAAATTACAATTATCGATTACTTTTTCTAGATCAAATAGATAACAGGTTAAATTAGGATAAACTATTTTAATTGAGCTTATTGCCGCACCATATCCACCGCCAATATCTATAATATTAGTAACACTATTTAAGTCAATTTTATTAGGTAGTTCTTTGTAATCGTCTCTTGCATATTCATACATTGCTTTGTGATACTGATGTAATTTATCGGGATGATTGTTTAAATAATCGAAATAATTCTCACCATACAATTTAGTAAAGGAACTAGCTCCAGTTTGGATAGAATACTCTAAATTTTGCCAAGCATTCAAATGTTCTCCAGACCAATTTAAGCAAGCATATTTTAAGGAATTCGGATGGTTTTCTGTTAGCAATATGGATGTTTCATTTAGCGAATACGTATCATTTTCTTCATTTAAAAAGCCAGTATTATTCAAAGCTTTTAAAAGTATGCTTAATTGTTTTTCTTTTAAATTTAGATTTTTGGCAAGTTCTTTTGCTCCCAAATTTTGTTTTTCAAGAGCATCAAATAGTTCTAATTTACAAGCTGTACTAACCACCATGTAATTCCAATGTTCGGTAAAAAACGATTTCAGATTATCTTTCATTTTCTCCGTAATTAAAAGTGATACCCGATAAATAATTTACCCAATTCTCTTTTGTGTAAACGGTTTTATCAATACTAAAATGATAAAAAGCAATCAACATATCATGTGTTATGAAAATGGTAGTTTCATTCTCTACAGAATTTTTATTAATAAAATCTGTCATGTTTTGATTCAAACTCTCAGGAGTTGCCATTCCTGGAATAGTAATTCCATTTTTAAAGCTTTCATACATTGCATCAAAGCCATGTTCTAAATAATACGCACCTGCAATTTTCTCATCAATAATATGTAATCCTGGAGCTCCTAATGCCACAGTTTCAATTATTTCTAATGATTTACAATAACCTTTTTGAATAAACGCCGCAGTTTCCATGCATCTTGGTACTGGGCTGGAATAAATTTTGGTAATACTAGTATTTTTTAACTTTTCACCATAGTTAAAAGCATTTTTTTGCCCTAGTAGATTTAGTAAAACTTCATTTCCAAATGAACCTTCAGGAATAGCATCTCTATCCGCATGTCTAATTAAAAGTGCTTTTTTATTTTTTGTGTTCATGTTTTTAGGTTAAAGGTTTACGCATTGTACAGGACTTGCATAGTGAAATGGACTTGTAATTTGCAACTAAATTTTTATAATTCTTACTTTCTAAAACTTCTTCAATGGAAGTAGTGTTGATGTTCCCAAAATCGCCTAATGATTTTCTTAAATTATCTGGAGCGCAGCATGGCGAAATGGTTCCGGTAGCTGAAACCCACAATTCCTTATTAAGAAATGGACAAACATATTCTTCAGGAACATCATTTTGTTCGTTTTCTTGCAACGGAATAATATTTTCTAAAATCACTTTTTCACCATTGGGTTTTCTGTAATTTTCTTGTGTCTCTATGGCTTGTTCAACATATTGATTCCATTGAGTCATAGTCTCTTTGGATGAGCGCATGGATAGGTTTTTAATTTCGTCAAAATGCGCCCATAATTGATGTCCTTTTACTCTATCAACGCCTAGTTTTGCTGCCAGTTTTATAATGTCTGACAATTCATGCATGTTGTTTTCCAAGAAAGTCAATTGAAAGGTCACTCTACAAAAATAACCGGTTGATTGAAAGTAGTCGTCTCGGTATTTTATAAATTCAACAACATTAGAAACCGCTTTGTCATAATCAATGCCCAACATAACTTTTTCTGAAGTTTCTTTGGTGGCACCATTCCAACTTATTTTAATATCAGTGGTGTTCGGAACAATTAATTTTGCCCATTCTAAAACCGATTTCTTTGGAAATGTTCCATTAGTAGTCAGGTTTATTTTGATATCATGTTTTTGAGATAATTCAAATATTTTGTCAAATTCCTTGTAAAGCAAAGGTTCTCCCATTGTAGAAGGAATGATTTCTTTTATGCCTAATTTTTCGGATTGACTAAAAATATCTTTTACTGTTTCAAAATCCATTCTTCTTCGTTTTACTCCAGTTTCTTTGAACAGCGTAGGGATGAAGTCGCTATAAGGACTGTGTTCTTCGCACATGATGCATTTTAAATTGCAATCTTCAGGATTGGTGTCAATCGTAATTCTCCAAAGTGAGCTCGGTTTTATAACACTTTTATATATCGAAACCAAATTATCACAATGTTCTTGAATAGTTGGTACACTGCCATTTTCTGTAAACAGATACCCTTTTTCGCCTAAATGTTTCATTTCATTTGGATTGTTTATAGCGAATTCTAATTGTTCGCTAAGCGAATTAGTATTTCTATGTTCAAATAATAATCCGTTTACTTTATGTTGAACGTATTCTTTCATTCCGCCAAAATCAGCAGTAATTACTGGAATTTTACATGATTGCGCTTCGTGAATAACCAATGGTGAGTTTTCTCCCCAAATAGAAGGAACCACGATACAATCCACTTTTGCAAAAACATCATCCGCTAAGTTGTGATTGATGTACTCACCATTAAATTCAATTTTGTTTTTCGATTTTGAGGCAAGTAATTTTAAAGATTGTGTACTTTGTCCATTTTCTCTTCCGAATATTTTTAATGCTGCTGGTTGCTCAATTTTTGCAAAAGCTTCAATTAATAGATTAATTCCTTTTGATGGAATATGAGTTCCTATATACCCAAATGTATAAGGTTGTAATACATCTGATTTACTTGTTGGCGTTAAGTATTCTGTTGGAAAGCCATAATCAAGATAAATGATTTTGCTTGCCTCCACATTAAAGTCCTTGATAAATCTATCTCTTAAATAATTGGATGGAGCAATAAACAAATCAACTTTATCAATAATACTCTTAGTTTCGTTCATCCTGTTATCAATCCAGTTGGTCCAATTAGAAACATCTTGTGGTCTCTCACTTTCTTTTCCACTAAAATATACTTCATAACAATGGGTTGCACACTTTTGGTTTTCTTGACCAGAACACAATTGGAAGTTATTTTCTTTACCAATACTTCTGGTTAAGAACTGACCTCTTGGACACATCAACCAAAAATCATGTAAAGTAAAAACTATCGGAATATTCAATTTGTTTAGTACATCAACAATACCTGTAGACAAATGATTGAGATGCCCAATATGAGCTACATCTGGCTTTATTTTATTAACTAAATCTTCAAAAGCATTATCTATTTCTTTATGTAAATAGCCATCTTTTCCTTGCGGATTGTTTACAAAGTAAAAGTTTAAATTATCACTTGCTTTCTGATGTCTTATTTCAAAATCTGGTGAATAAGGGTTTTCTTCACGAGTGAAAACAGAAACTTTGTGCTCTTTTGATAATTCATTACAGATAGATTGGCTGTAAACTTCTGAACCTGCATTATAGTTGGGCGGATAACCGTGTATTATTTTAAGAATGTGCATTTATATTTTTATTAGTCGAAGTTATCAAATTCAAAACCATCATAATTATCCTCCATATCATCTAGATCTTGATGGTAATAGAAATTATCTTGTTCGTCATCCAACAAATCATTATCGTTTTCAATTGAGCTAAAATAGGGTTCTTTTTTAAAATTCAATTGTAATTCTTCTAAAGAATTATTGTTTTCTGGTCTAAAGCTTTTGTTTTTCATACTTCTAGTTTATTATTTTTATTTCTTGTTGTTTGATTTTTGTTGGTTTGGATTTAATTGTTTTCCTCTATTGCCTTGATTCTTATCATAGGTTGTATTCGTGCCTTTAGTTCCTGTATTAGGATTTTTAATGTCCGCATTGTGGTCTGTTTTCTTTGTCATTTTTTTAATTAGTATAAAATTTGATAATGTGCATTCTCTTTATTATTGAATAGATAATTGGGATGGTCACACCAATAAGCAGTGACTAATAATTTTTGTTTTATAATTATAATTAAACACAGCTTGTCACTTTTAACTACTTTATTCTTTTTAAGAAAAGATGGCATAACAAACACAACGTCTTTTTCGCAAAAAGTACACTCTACAAAAGGAAGTATTTTATGAAGGAGCTTATCATCTATAGTTCTATCCCATTGACTGTGTAAGAAGTGATCTGATTTTTTGTAGTCTAAAATTTTAGTTGTCATGATTAAATTAATTTGTTTAGTAGTAGTATTTAAAATATTATGCCAAAAAAATCTTTAAAGCTGTCTTTAAATCATAAATAATTGATAGTAAGTATTTTAAAATTTATAATTATTTTTTCTACTATGATTTAAATATTTTATTAAGGTAATAAATTACTATAAAAGATAATTAATTACCTTTGTAAAATGAAAAATATTTATATCACTTGGCATTATACCAACCACGGAGTTGCGTATTTAAAACATATTTTAAGTAAATTTTATTTAAATAATGAAATTCCTAGTAAAATCCAATTTGGAAATTTAGATCAAGAGGAATTAAATGAGACTTTTAACCACACAACTGCTGATGGTTTTGTTTTTGATGAAATTATTTATTTAACGGCACCTCAAAAAACTTATGATAGTCTCTCTAGTAGACGTTTTACTCACAAAAAAAATATTTTAGATGATGACACAATTAAAAATTTAGGGCTTTCAGAGGTGTATGAATCTATTTTAGAAAATGAGGATATTTGCTATAACATTGAAAAGGAAATAAATTTTGTTTCTTTAAATTATCCAGAAAAAGCAACTGATTTTCATAATAATTTATGGCGAAATATCAATCATTATTCAATAGAAGATCAAATTAAATGGTTAACAGAATACTCTAATTTTAAAACTATTTACTCTAATAAATTAAAGGTTATTGAACTATCCATTGATGATTTAAGAAATGAAGAACAAATTTCGGATGAATTAAGTAAGTGGGTGAGAAAAAATCTTAATAAAAATCAAAACGCAAATCCGATAATAAATGTATCCTTAGGAAGTAGTGAAACTCAAGTAGTTTGGCATATTTTATCTGAATCTTATCAATTACCAGAAAATGCAAGATTTATAAAAACCTATGATGATAAAAGTGATTCGTTAGATAAACGATTTAAACGCTTTTCAATAAAAGAAATTCCAACCAACTTAATTTCTGATATAGGTTCAAATTTTAAAATTTTTAAAGAAACTAAATCAAAATCAAGAGAATTGGTTAACCGAAAAATGAAGGCTTTTATCAATTCAGGATTTTCAATTTTGTTGTTGGGAGAGAGAGGAATTGGCAAATCACAAATTGCGGATGAATCTGTTGAAAAGCATAAAAAAGAATATTTTAAACAAGCTAATTGTGCTTCTTTTGATGAAGATAGTAAAGCAGAATCCGAATTATTTGGTTATGCAAAAGGTGCTTTTACTGGAGCTAATGCTGATAAAAAAGGATTGTTGGAAGAAGCGAACGGTGGTGTATTGTTTCTTGATGAAATTCATCATTTATCAAAGATGGTGCAAGCTAAATTGATGAAGGCCTTACAGACTGATAAAGAAAACAGAATGTCTATTCGTAGATTGGGAAGTGCTAATGAAATTAAAATTTCATGTCGACTTATTTTTGCCACCAACAGAACAATAGCAGAGCTAAAAAAGGATTTATTACCCGATTTTTATGATAGAATTGTTCAGCACGTTATTACTATTCCAGCCCTTAGAGAGACCGAAGAAGATAGAGTTGATGATTGGAAAAAGATTTGGAATAATCTTAAATTTAAAGGTAATCCTCCAGTACCAACAGATAATAATTTGATTAAGTGGTTGAAGAGATTACAGCTTTATGGTAACTATCGAGACTTACAAAAAATTGCCATATATTATAATGCTTTTCAGTCTTTTGATGAAGAAACAATAAAAATGTTAGACGAAACTACTGCTTTTGAATATGCTAAGAATGAATTTGAAAAATATCATTCTCCAGAAGTTGAGACTAGTAATACAAAATACTTTGATGAAAATTTGACTACAAAAAAAATGATAGCAAATTTTAAATATGAACTACGAAACTGGATGCTTGATAAATTTAAAGGTAGTAGAAAAGAAGCTATTTTACATTTTCAAAATTTGGGTGATACCATAACAGAGAAAACATTAGATAATTGGAAAAATAGAAAATAATTTCTGAAATAAATTTTGAGAGTATCCAAAAAGCTTGATTTACTTCTTTTATTATGGTGTCCATCTGACAACTTATTTATACTTGCAAATTGCAATAGGCAACTAACTTAGGCAAAGATCTTGTTTGGCGACTGTCAGTAAACCTTCCAACACAAAAAGTACCACCATGCATTCACAGAGCACCAATTGAAAAGGATGGTGAATATTGGTTGTTGTTGATTTGTTAGAGTAGATGATTTGTTTTTTGGAAAGAGACTTTTTTTTAAGAAAATAATTTGTAGAAGTTTTTTAATACTCTTTTTTACTTGGAATTACGCCACGAATTCCACCTCTTGGATTCTCAACATCGCCTTTATACCTTGGAATTATGTGAATATGACAATGCGATATAGTTTGACCAGCACTCTCATTTATATTAATTCCAATATTAAAACCATCAGGATTGAATTTTCCCTGTAGTATAGTTTTTACTTTATTTGCAACAATCCAACAAGCAGTTTGTTCTTTTAAAGTCAAATCAAAATAATTTGAAACTAATCGTTTTGGAACAATTAAAGAATGACCTTTTGAAACAGGAAATTTATCATAAAAAGAAAAAACTGTTGCAGTTTCAACGATTAATTCTCTTGTTTCTTCGCCAACTAAAAACGGACTTAAATCAGCTTTTCCTTTGTTTAAAGTTGTGTAATGTTCGTATTCATATATTTCACAGTTTTCATTCTTGTAAATTGACAAATAAGCTAATTTAATTAAACATTGATAAGTTTCTTTTTTATGAACTTTATGAATTCTAAATCCTTCATATTGGATATCTCTGCGGACTGCAAAATAGGCTTTTCCGTTCGGTTTTAAAAGATTTGAAACATTCATTAAAACTTCTGCTTGTTCTTCTGGAAGCAAAACATTTAAAACATAAAAACACAGAATTGTGTCATATTTTTCAGTTGGAAATTCGGGAAAATAAAAAGGATCATGTCCAACAACATCAAATCCTTTGTTTTTCAATAATTCCACATCTTTTCCAATACCACAGCCAAAATCCAAAACTTTACCTTTTATCTTCTTTTGGTTAAGTAATATTCGAGCTGGATAGGAAAGTGAAGTTCTTTCTATTGCTGTTAAATGGCTATTTTGGTTCTGATTACTCATTCATAAATAAAAAGCCGTTATTACTAGCAATGGTAATCAATGGCTGAATTGTATTTGAAAATTTATCTTTTTCAAAAGCATCAATATTTGGAAAAATAGTTAGAAACTCATCCATATATTTACTTTTAGAATTATGATGCTTATTGATTTCAAAAGCTAATTTTTGTAATTCACAAAACTTATCAAAATGTTTGTGAAATAATGGAAGTTTATCACTTTTAGAAGAATTGAATTTCTTTTCAATTGGTAATAAATTCCAAATCAAATCATGTGAAACAAAAGCATGAGGTACGAAATGGTCTAACGCATAATTCTTTTCATCAAAATACAATTTTGTATCTGTAAAAATACAATTTATTGAACCTAATTCTTTGAAAACTAATTTCCAATATTCATTGGTTTGTTTGGTTAAACCATTTCTAATTGCTGGCTTAATTAACTTATTTGGAATATCTGGCACGTTTGGATTTCGAGTTTGAAGAAATAATGCTAGATTCCAGTAACAATAATCTTTTAGTACTTTGGCATTAGATTTTATGTAAGAAATCCAAATTGGATTAATAGAAATAAATTCTTTATGCAACGCATACAAACTATCATTTACAAACGATTGTGAATCAGAATATATTCTACTTTTTTGTTGATTATCAGTTTCATTATTGATTTTTGGAAACCATGGTGACAAAAACCAATGTGGAACGTTTTTATCAAAATGAAGCAATTGATTAATCGTTTCTTTATTAGTTGAATTTTCTAAACAAGTTTCAAGTTTACTTTTCTTTTCATCTATCGTTAATTTTTCTTCTTTTAAAATTCGTTCTACTGCAATTTGCAGATTATCTTGTGTGCCAAATGAAATATGAAAATAATTTATGGTGTACCAAGAATTACTAATCATTCTTGAAAATATTTTTCTTTTTGGAATTTCAATATTTTCTTCTTCAACTAATTCAATTAAAGCTATCAACCAGTAAAACTTATAAGTAGCCGAAGTGCTTCCGAATACAGATGCAAGTTTATTTATTGGTAGATTATTTGATGCTGGTAAGTTCATTAATTTTTTAATATTATTTAATCACTCTATGAAAGTTTGCTTCCACAATTTCTACAAAACTTATCTGAAACATTTACAGTAACTCTACAAGCTTTACAAATAATAATTTGTGTTCCTGAATTTTTGATTATTGGTTTATTAACATTGTAAAAATGCTTTGGAATTTCGTCAACAAATGAAGACTCGTTTCCTAATTCAGTTATAAGAAATAGTTCATCTTTTGCTCTTGTAATTGCTACATAAAATAGTCTTCTTTCTTCTTCAAGCAAAATATCATACTTTATATCTTTAACCACCCTAAATATTGCATCATCAAGCCAAATATCAGGAAAACCTCCATTACCTTCGGTTAAACCAATGATAAAAACTGCTTTTGCTTCTAATCCTTTTGAAGCATGAATAGTTTTTGATGAAACAAAAAGTCTATTTTCTTTTAAAGCTTCCAAATATGGACTAAACATTTTAGATCTTCTATACAAAACAAGAATATCGTCTTTACCTAACCCACTATGGTAAAGTTGTCTTACTTTGTCAACTAAAAATTCTACTCCGTCATCTTCTGTACTTTTGGCTCTATAGATTTGAATTTTACTAGGCATTTCGTTGAATGCTCTAACATCTTTGCTTATCTGATTTTTATTGTTTTTTATTACTTCATTACTCGCTCCCACAATTGTTTGTGTGCTTCTGTAATTCACGTCTAATTTATGAATCTCACAATCTTTATAATGTGTTTCAAAATTTACAATGTAATCTACATTTGAGCCTCTAAATCCATAGATACTTTGCCAATCATCACCAACACAAAACAGTTGATTATCTGGTTTCAATAATAAGTCTAACAATTTAACCTGTAAACCATTTACATCTTGAAATTCATCAACCATTAAATACTTGTACTTGCTTCTGTAAAGTTCTCTGATGTCTTCATTATTTTTAAGAAGTTTTACCGTTAAAATTATTAAATCATCAAAATCTACATAGGATTTATTGGTACAGTATTTTTTGTATTCTTCAATAATTGGAATAGCAAGTTCATAGAAAACTCTTATTCTTTCGTGCTCACTTTTTATTGATTTTTCTAACAAACTTGATGGTTTAATATCTTCACCTTTCATCATAGATTGCAAACGCATTACAGTCTTTAAAAACTCATCAATTTTATTATGATATCGATTAAATTCTTCTTCATAGTTTATAGAAACATCTTCTGTTATTGTTTCCGTAATTTTTCCTTTTACAATTCTCTCCATCGCTAAATTGAAAAGGATAGAATTATTCATTATGGATTCATAAGTTACAACGCAATTTTTGCCGCCTTCAATAAATTGTTTTTCTTTATCAGCCATTTTATAGCTCATATCTGTAACATGTTCGAGATAAAGATTAGCCTGAGGAATAAAAAAATCTGGTTTAAAATTAAAATCTTTGAAGTTGGTTACTTTTTCATATACATATTTTATATTGTGTCTGTATAACCAATCTGCTATATCTCGCTCTGACTTTGATTTTACGGTTTCACCTTTTAAAGTGGTGTATGTTTTTTGTCCTTCGTTAGTATAAATTTTTATTTCTTTATCAATAGATACTTTTTCAACATAATAATCTAATATGTACCGCTTTAGCTTTAAAATGTAACCACGATCTTTACAAGCAAGAATCAAAATTTTACTTATAATATCTTTTGGTTTCTCATTCGCAAGAATATCCTTCGCTTTTAAATCTACTTCTTCTGCCGAATTATCTGTAATAAGTTTGAATTTATTATCAAAAACAGGATTTCCATTATCACGAAGAATTTTATAGCATAAAGAATGAAATGTTCTAATTGTTAAATTTGAAATCCACGGTTGCTCTAACACTCTTTTTCTTCTTTCTGATTCCTTTTGTAAAACAGTTGTAGATTTATTTTGAATATATGATTCGTAGGTATTTGTAACATCACTAGAAATAATTAACCTATCGATCATTTCATTGGCAGCATTTTTAGTAAATGTAATTGCTAATATTGAAGAAGATTTAACACCTTTTTCTGCAACCAAATACAGAAGTTTAGAAATAACTGTTTTAGTTTTCCCCGAACCTGCACCTGCAAGAACTAATACTCTTTTTGCGTTACTCACAACAGCTTCTAGTTGTTTGTTGTTTAGTCCTTCTAAAATAGTTTTGTTTTTTTCTGACATTCTCTTTTTATTTTCTTCCAAAATCGGCAGGATTTTCTCCCCAAGCTTTGGTTTCCCATTTTAGTAATTCGTTTTCAAAGGTGTTATTTTCTAACCATTTTTCTGCTCTAGCAATCATTTCAAATAATTTTTTATTCTTTTCACTTGGTGGATGATTGGTTCTCGCCTTTTTTTCTTTTATCCATCCTAAAGCTATTTTACTATCAGAATAAATAGGCTGTTTCCAATGCCATTGTTTACAAAGTGCTAAAGCATGGACAATCGCAAGGAATTCAACTATGTTGATAGTACCATCCTCTAATGGTCCAACATGAAATAATACTTCATAGGTTTTAAAATGAATTCCTTGATACTCAACTAAACCTGTGGTGTTATCCCAAGCTCCATCAACAGCAATGGAATCTTCTATTGGCTCACCAATTAGTTCTAGTTCTTCTTTCGAAAAAGAACTAATTATTTTTTTATTTTTTCCTACATATTCTGAACTTGAATCATTATAAGCTTTTTCAGCGGCTTCTTTAGTTTCGAATGATTTAAAAACTGCACCATCAAAACCATTGGTTTGTTCCTTACATTCGTCCCAAGTACTAAAAACTCCTGTTTTTCGTCCTTTCCAAACCACATAAAATTTTGGTTTTTTTGCCATTATATTTCTAATTTACTAATGTTCTGTATATTGATGCATCATCAAGATATACGGGATTAATTAATTTCATTTTAATACAATCTTTGTCAAACCTACCAAAAATATACAACTTCACCAAGAATTATGTAGGTAGTTTTACGTGATTTTTCAAAGCTAAAAAAGAAGTTTTATAGTATTTTACGGTTTTCCGCATTTTGGTAAAAAAAGTATTTTTAATTGAGGCAATTAAAAACTAATATTCTAAACAAATAAATAGATAATCAATAGTAGTTTGTTAGTAAGAATAATACTAATCAATAAAAAAAAA
>NZ_BAAHCF010000029.1:495079-576258 GCF_054776075.1 Flavobacterium koreense
AAATGAGTATAAATCCGTATAAATTTGTTACTACTAGTTATTTTTAATTTCTGAAATTTTGAGATTTTTATTTACAAATTTAGATTTTTTTGTTACATAGTTTTGAGTTGAATTGTATTATCAATATTTCATACAAAAAGCGCTTCCTGCTTTTTCACTTTATATAAATATTTCTCTGAATAACTATAAATCAATTGCATGATGTATTGATTACTTGCATATCGTGTAACGTGTTCTTTTAATTCCGTTATTTCATTGATAGTGATGTCGGAACTCAAATAGCCCATTCCATAAAAGTGACCGTTTTCAACATAGACAATACTCTTTTCCTCTTGGGTTCTTCCTTTATCAATTATGGCAAAACTTTCTCTTTTTGAAACTAGATGGTTAAGTGCCTTTTCTATTTGTTCATTATGAGAATCCAAATCTGGTAAAATTTCTAATTCATTTTTATTGGCTTGAGGTAGTTCTGGAATTCCGAAGTTGCAAAAGCGGTGGTCAATAGTAAATTGGTCTTTTAGTTGCATTAATACATTTATGGCAGTATGCAAACTATTGAACGATTCAATGCACGATTGTCCTTTGCTGAGCTTGCCAACGGCCAAATAGCGGTAACCACTTCGAGCTTCGTATTCGTAAAGTCCGTAGTTGAACTCAAATCGTTTTAAGGCTCTGTTGTAAGTAGGCCAAAGCTTTTTTATTTCGGTGCATTCGAGTAGTAATGCTATTAGTTCGGTGGCGCAAACTTCAAATGAAATTCCGTGAATGTCTCTTAGAAAATTTTGTCGTTGCGAATTGATGTTGTGTCCGCTAAAATGCGAGGCAACTCTCTTTTTTATGTTTACTGCCTTGCCAACGTAGATTACTTTTTTGTATTGATCATAAAAATAATAGACGCCTGTTTTTTCGGGTAAAGCATCAAAGTCGGTAGGAGGTAAGTGTGGTGGCAAACGCTGGTCGGTTGCCGTTTTTTTGATCATTGTTTCGATAACCTTAGCGTCGTCCCATTCCAACAATCTACTGAATAAAATGGCTGTTGCATTGGCATCACCGCCAGCACGGTGCGCGTTTTCTAACGGAATGTCTAAAGAATTACATAATCTACCCAAACTGTAAGAAGGTAATCCTGGTTTGATTTTTCTGGCAGCACGAACGGTACACAACTTTCTTGCGGTCCATTTGAACCCAGCCAATTCTAGTTCGTTTCTAATAAACGAGTAATCAAAATTTACGTTGTGTGCTACAAAAACGCGGTCTTTTAGTAATTCCAAAACTTTATCGGAAATTAAATCGAAGATGGGAGCAGTGCTAACCATTTCGTTAGTAATTCCAGTGAGGGCAAAAATAGCAGGTGGAATTTCTTTCTGTGGATTGACTAAGGTTTCCCAACGTTCTACTATCTTTTTTCCGTCATGAATGATGATTGCAATTTCTGTAATGCGACTGCCACTGGCATTTCCTCCAGTGGTTTCGATATCTACTATTGCGTATTCTTGTTTCTTCATTGCTTGTCTAACGTTACTCTCTTTATTATAGTATGATTTTGAACTCTAATTCATTCTTAGTCTAGGCAAATTAATCTCATGTTCTTGCGGATAAGGTTGGCGTTGTGTACTACTAACATCTTCTTTCAAATTTTGCTGCGTTTTAAATTCTCTATCCGTAGAATTGGAATACCTTGGATCGGCAATAAAAGGCATTTTAGCCATTTTGGTAATGGTTATCGTAGGAAAATGAAAATCTACTTCCACCTGACCTAATAACAAATAGCATCCGCCACCTTGAAACGGATATTTTTTTAAACAATCAGCAAAATGCGCTGTATCGAAAAAAGCACCTTCTGCATCAATCCAAGTACCAAAATACATTGTACCCATTTTTGTAGGTACTTGCTTTCTTGAAATTAAATAAGCCAACATCCGAATGGTTTTTTTGTGATACTTTAATAAATCTTTTGCCAAAACATCGCCTCTGAATTTGGTTTGAAGCAAATCAAAAGGCGAACACGACACTGGAAATCCGAGTAATTCAATTTCATCAAAGGCATCTTCATAATCGGAACGTTGCAAAACGGGTAAAGTATATTCTTTAATCGGTTGTTGCAGTAACGTCCAACTTCTATCTTCGGGTTTGAAATTGACCATGATCAATCGAGCCTTTACCAATAATTGATTTTTGGATTGTTCTGTAAATCGGAACGCACCAATAAAGATAAGGGTTTGAATACTTTCAATACCAATAGGAACCCGATTTATAAAATCTTCTAAGGACAAATAAGTTCCATTGGTTTCGCGTTCTTTTACAATAAATTGGGCAATTCTAGATTCTAATCCTTCCAAATGCATGAAACCCAAATAGATTTCAATTCCATACAAAGTAGTTTCAAAATTGCTGTTGTTAACACACGGATTATTGATATTTCCACCTGACATTTTAGCTTCGTGGATATAGACTTCGGTGCGATAAAATCCGCCTTGATTATTGATTACGGCTACCATAAATTCGACAGGATAATACACCTTCAAATACAAACTCTGATAACTCTCTACAGCATACGAAGCCGAGTGTGCTTTACAAAAGGAATAGCCTGCAAAAGATTCAATTTGTCTATAAATTTCGGCACTCAATTTCTCGGGATGACCTTTGGCTTTACAACTTTCGAAAAAATGATCTTTTACTTTTTGCAAAGCTGCTTTCGAACGACCTTTTCCACTCATTGCACGGCGTAAAATATCGCCATCGGCTGCAGGCAAACCACCATAATGCAAGGCTATTTTTATCACATCTTCTTGATACACCATAATGCCGTAGGTTTCGCCCAATTGCTCTTTAAAAACATCATGGAAATATTCAAATTTGTCAGGATTATTGTGTCTGAAAATATATTCTTTCATCATGCCCGATTGTGCTACACCAGGACGAATAATGGACGAAGCAGCAACCAAAGTGATGTAATCATTGCATTTCAATCGTCTTAATAATCCACGCATGGCAGGACTTTCAATGTAGAAACAACCAATGGTTTTTCCGATGCTCAAATAACTATTGGCTAAGGCTTCATTTTTGGAAATGGAAGAATCTCTAATGTTGACTTTTATACCTCGATTTTTTTCAATGAGTTTCACGGTATCATCAATGTGACCGATGCCACGCTGACTTAAAATATCAAATTTTTCAAATCCGATATCTTCTGCTACATGCATGTCAAACAGTACAATTGGAAATCCTTTTGGAGGCATTTCTAACACCGAAAAGTTAGTAATAGGTTCTTCAGAAATTATAATGCCGCAGGAATGCATACTTCGTTGGTTGGGGTATTTTTCGAGTAGCATTCCGTATTCTTGAACCAGTTTTACAATTTTATTGCCATCATGCAAACTCATCGGATTCTTTGCTAAAACATCCAATTCCTCTTTTGGTAATCCGAATACTTTGCCTACTTCCCGAAATATCGAACGGTATTTGAATTCAACGTTGGTTCCACAAAAAGCTACATGTTCGGCTCCATATCGGTTAAAAATATATTCTAGAATAGTATCGCGTTCTTTCCATGACCAATCAATATCAAAATCGGGTGGGCTTTTTCGGTTGACATTTAAGAATCGTTCGAAATATAAATCGAGTTCGATGGGACAAATGTCGGTTATACCAAGACAATAACTCACAATGCTATTGGCGCCACTTCCACGACCAATGTGCAGAAATCCACAACTGTTGCTGTACCTGATGATATCCCAAGTCATCAAAAAATAGCCACTAAATTTTAATTCGTTAATGACTTTTAATTCCTTCTCCACACGTTGTAGCGCTTGACTATTGTAATCGCCATAACGCCATTTTAAACCTTGCTTTGCCAAATTGGTCAACAGCGCGATATCACTTTCTTCGCTATTGGTGTAGAATTTTTTATTTCTTGGAGTTTCAAATTCAAATTCGACGTTGCATTTATCGATGACTTTTAAAGTGTTTTCAATAATTTCTGGGTAATCGCTAAACTTTTTTAATAGTTCTTTTTCTGGAATCATTACTTCTGATGTACTGCAATAATCACTTTCGGTTAATTTTGAAAGTAGGATATTGTTGTCAATGGCACGTAGAATTTTATGCAAATTAAATTCCTTTTTAGTTCTAAAAGTCACTGGTTGTAGCATGACCATTTTGGAAATATTAGCTTTTAATTGCGCATCATACAGCTTGATTAATTGCTCCGAAGTTATGCCGATGAATTCATTTTCAGATAGTGTTTCGGGAATGTTATCTATCGGATAAATACAAATTACATTTTCAAAATTGGGTGCTTTTAGTGGAAGAAATGTTTGCTCAAAATTGTGTTTGGTTCGAAACCGATTCATTTCGCCAACACCTTTAAAGTCTGTAGCTAATCCGATGTATTTCAGTTGGTTATTGTCTCTGAATTCAATTCCTACTAAAGGTTTAATATTTACATTTTTGCACTCCTTTATAAACTCATAAATTCCTGTAACCGTATTAATATCAGTTAATGCCATAGCCGAAATATTCAATTCCACGGCTTGTGCAATTAAATCCTCTAACGGAATGGTTCCGTAGCGAAGGCTGTGATAAGAATGGCAGTTGAGGTACATTTATAAATTGTTTTTAAGGATGGTATCGGCTCTTCCGACAGCATCAAATCCGAAGCGTTTTTTCATTTTGTCTAAGGCTTCATACAAGGAAAGCATTTCGACGGTATCTTCAAATAAATCAATTTGATACGTGCCTCGAACTAATCCTTTAAATGAAATACCAATCATTCTCAGACGCATTCTTCTGTCGTATAATTTATCAAATAATTCAATCACAGATTTTATTAAAACATGATCAGCTGAAGTATAAGAAACTCCAACTTGTTTAGTTTGCGTATCGAAATTGGCATATTTAATTTTAACTACAACCGTTGATGTTAACCATTGTTCTGATCGCAATTGAAAAGCTAACTTCTCAACCATACCAATAAGAATCGATTTCATTACCGGAATATCAATGGTATCTTGAATAAAGGTTTGCTCCGTAGATAGTGATTTTCGTTCCTTGTAGGGTTCAACAGGACTGTTATCGATTCCGTTGGCTTTCCTCCACAACTCCACCCCATTTTTTCCAATCATTTGTTGAAGGATTTCAGGAGGCATTTCAGATAAGGTTTGAATGTTTCTAATTCCAATTCGAGTTAATAATTGAAAAGTAACTTCACCAACCATAGGTATCTTTTGTATCGACAATGGATTTAAAAAAGGACGTACATTATTTTCCGTTATTTCTAAATTACCTCTTGGTTTGCCTTCACCAGTGGCAATTTTGCAAACCGTTTTATTTACTGAAAGTGCAAAACTTATGGGCAAGCCAACTTCTTTCATGACTTTTAGAGCCAGCTCTTCTGTCCATTTATAGCATCCATAAAACTTATCCATTCCAGTAATATCAAGATAATGTTCGTCAATACTAGCTTTCTCAACAATAGGTGCTTTTTCTTCAATAACTTGAGTAACATTAGCTGATAATTTGGAATACAAATCCATATCACCACGAATTATTTTGGCTTGCGGACATAATTTAAGTGCCATTCGAATGGGCATTGCTGAACGAACACCAAACTTCCTAGCTTCGTAAGAACATGAAGCTACAACACCACGGTCGCCACCACCAATAATTAGCGGAATTCCGTTTAACGAACTGTTTGTGAGTCGTTCACAAGACACAAAGAAGGTATCCATATCCATGTGTACAATTGCCCTAGTCATTATAATATTGTAATTAAGTTAAAAATTATTTTACAAAATTAGGATGAATACGCACAATTATTTTTATATTTGTTGTGATAAATACGCACATTAACTTATGTCATTATATTCAGAAAACATAAAATACCTTCGCATAAAGAAAGATGTATCACAACAAGTTGTTGCTGATTCTATTGGAATTCCTAGACCTAGATATGCAAAATACGAAGATGGAAAAAACTTTCCGCCACCAGAAACACTCCTAGCCTTATCAAGATACTTTTCAATGAGTATTGATTTATTACTTTCTGTGGACGTAAGAAAAATACCAATGGGAGATTTATTGAAATTGGATGACAACAGATTATTACTTCCTATAACTGTAGATGCAAACGGCAATAATTTAATTGAAGTAGTAACTCAAAAAGCCAAAGCTGGCTACTTAAATGGTTATTCTGACCCTGAATATATTGAATCATTACAACAGATTTCACTTCCTTTTCTTGGACCAGGAAAGCATAGAGGTTTCCCAGTAGAAGGCGATTCCATGCCACCACACGAAGATGGTTCGATTATTATTGGTCGCTATATTGAAAAACTTGGTGATATACTAGATGGAAAAACATATATAGTAATCACTAAAGATAATGGTATCATTTATAAACGATTAAATAAGAACGGTAAAAACTCTTTGATGCTGAACTCTGATAATACTTTTTACGAACCCTATGAAGTAAAAGCATCCGATATTTTAGAGATTTGGGAATATGAATGCAACATAGGTCGTACAGACCGCAAGTCTGATTTTTCAACAGACAACTTAACTTCCTTAATGATGGAAATGCGTCAAGAGTTGCGAGAGGTTAAAGCTAAGATTAATACTTAAAATAAGAAAAATTATAAGTCCACTAGATAGTTTAGATTAAATTATTTTTTACATTTGATTTACATAGATATACCCATTGCATATTTATAAATTGCCGTCATCAAAATATTGAAAATAAGCAATTTAAAAATTAATAGCTTTAATAAGTTGTGTATACTTATAAGTTACGGGCAAGTTTAAAAAAAAACGAGACGAAAATAAATGGAAAATTCAATTCTAAATAAATTATCAAATGTTGATGTTTTATACTTTGAAGATTTTGAAGAAAAAAAACTTGAAATCAACAATTTATCATACAATACCAATTTATTAATAAAAGAGAAAATTGATAAATTTTCTGAAGAAGAAAAACTTTTAATCAAAATAAATAATTTAGACGAATTTAAAAGTCTTTTACAAAAAGAATTTAAGTCTACTGATTATGATATTAGTGGAATAATTAATTATCCACATTTATATCTTCCTTTTTATATTTCTAAATCTTTAAAGTTCAGAATTGGAAAGGAAAAGTTGAACGATGAATGTTTTCATTTGAGTACATTAAAATATGAAATTGAAAAACTCAAACCTGAATTAATCTTTTTTAATAGAAACAAAATAAAATGTACTGTAAAAATTGATGAACATTTAAGTTATAGAAAAAACATATCAAATCTTGAAATTTTAAGCGATTGTGACAAAAAAATCTACAACCATATTAAAAAAATATATTCAGACTTAATTAAAGATACAATTGAAGAAATAAAAACAAGAAGAAATACAACCTACGAAACTTGCATTAAAGAGTTAGATGAAAATAACGATTCTGAAATTGATTTGTTTGAAAATGAGTTAATTAAGATTTTAGAACAAAATCAAGAAAAAATAATTTTAAAAGATAGAAACTACGTTCAGCAATTTATTAAAATATCCTCGTATCTAAACACAAAGAAAAATAATATTCAAATGATTTTCAATTCTTTAAAAGAATTAAAAACTGATTTCCAAATTGAAGAAAGAAAAGGATTAATCAAAAATCAAATATTTACCTATGAATTATTATTATTCAATTCAATTAATATGCTAACTGCCTTAATTGATGACAATATGATTGTGTTTTTTGAAATCTATGAAAAATTTGATAAACTGAATATTTTTAACTCTAATTGGGAAAATGAAATATATAATAAACTTAATAATATTGATAAAAAGTTAGATGAAGTTATAAATTCTATTGATAAAATGGAAACTAAACTCGTACATGAAATACAAAACTTATCATATACAACTCAATCATCTTTTGACAATTTAAATATTTCTGTTAGCAAACACTTATTAGAAATAAATTCTAAACTAAATATTAACAATCTTTTAAATGGCATTCAAACCTATCAACTCTATAAAATAAATAAAAACACAAAAAATGACGAATAATTAATATCCGTTTTATTTGTTTTTTTGAAATTAAAGTTGTATATTATGTTATAAATCAACCCATTAAATATGACATACAAAACAATTCAAACATTATTTAAAAATGAATTCAATAAAACAATTAAAACTTGTTGGATAGCGGACGTTAAAAGAGAGTTAGAATTAATTACAAGAATTTCTAAAAACAGGATAAATATAAATTCTGTAAAATATCCTTGTCCAAATAAAGAAATAAGAATTTGGATAACAAAAACACTAATGGAATAAAAAAAAACTGCCATAACGGCGGTTTCAAGAAATGGCGAGGCTCTGGATTTATCAGAAATTGGAAAGGTTTTTTATTTAAAGTTTTGGTTATATTTGTAAAGGCTTGGTCTTGGTTCATCGCCACTTCTTGAAGCCGCGACACGTTATATTCTATTAAGAACGAACTCATGACAGCAATTTCAGTATTTTGCACTTTTACAAATAAGCATAATGTAGAGCATCTAAAATTTAAAAATTTAGAAAACATCTATATGATTTCTGACAGTCTTTTATCTCTATACGATGGAGAAAAATACAGAGATTACCAAAATCAACAAAAAATATTTCATGATGATAATTCATCAGTAGTAATGGGCATTGCCGGAATGTATAATATTGGAAAAAAGATCGTGCGGAGAAGTTTAGATGATTGTGCAGTTAATCATGCAGTTTTGAACGCCACGAGTTTGGCCAACAAAATTGACGAAATCTATAAAATTGTACAGATTAACACCTCAAAATTCAATCAAAATAATTTTACTTACAATACAACAATTGTTTGCAACACCTCATTTGAAAATGTTTTCGGTTCACTAAAATTTTTTATCAGCGCAGGAACTAAAACTGTACAAAAAGTAGATTGTGATATAATGGAAAAAATTGCCGTTACTACCGATGGAATGGACGGTAAACCTTTTGAAAAATTTATAATTGACAACATAGAAAGTTTAGGTTCACACCTTAGTCCAGCTACAAAACATTTCACACTTTTTCTTATGTATCTTAACTCCAATGAGCCAAATTGCAGTGCACCACCATGTCAAGGAATAGTATTAAATAAATCGGGACAAATAAAAGAGTTAAGTATAAAACACGATGACGAAAAGTTCTATAAAAGAGGTAAAATACATCAAGACAGAGCAATTTTAAAATATGAAATTGATTATCGAGATTCAAAATTTAATTTTTTATCTGCATCAAAGATCTAACTTAAAGGCATATAACACTTGCTAAAACTTATGGCTAGTTTTTCGGTAAATTGTTCGTTTACTTTTCATAACTTCGCTTGGTCGCTTATGAAAAAAAAGATTTCCATAAGCCGCCACAAGCTCTAGCAAAGAAACGTTAGCAGTAAGCATATAAAAAAAACCAACACTAAACAATGGACGAAATTGACTTCTACTCTGAAACTTCGGATTTTAAAAAGATTATCTTAGAAAGCAAACTTGGGAATAGAGGAAAATGTATTTCAATTATGAGCGGTATGTGTGGTGAAATTTTTGTATTTGATCAAGGTCAAAATACATTTCCTCGTTACTCCTGCGTTAAAGTACCGAAACCTTTAGGAGTTGTAACTTATGAAGAAATTGCAAATCGTTTTATTAGAGAATTAGAACTACAACTATCCTTTTATCACAGTACTTTTGTTAATTGGGCGTTTGATTTCAATACAATAGAGAATGTTCCATCTGCTTCATTTAGATATTGGAACGGTGATTTGGGGAGATTTATCTTAGAAAATGAACTTAGCAATATCACCAAGTTATCTTTTACTCTCTATATCTGTGCAGGATTAAAGCATTGCTATGAAAGAGGTTTGATTGCCCATCAAGACTTAAAACCTGCAAATATATTAGTAAAAGATAATTATAAAAATTTTACTAATCTACCAAAACTAGATATATATCACTTTGCAGTTATTGCTGATTTCGGTTTAGCGAACGCTTCCATTGACTATAATGTTTTTGATGGTTCACGCCCTTATATGGCTCCTGAACAATGGAAAAGAGAACCATTAAGCAATGCGGCAGATGTATTTGCTTTAGGTGTTATATTTTATGAATTGATAACCAATGGATATCATCCGATTGGAATATTACTCAACGATCATTGGCCTGAACCAAAACATGGAAATAGTAAAAAATATACAAGAAGAGAGTCATGGGAAAATTGGATTAATAATGGTGCAATTATCAATCCTTGTCCAATTATTATTGAACCTAATGTAATATCTTTTATTGCGAAAATGCTATCTGTAAACTCTTCAGATAGACCGAGCATAGAAGAAATAATGGACTTTTTGCTAGAACTTATCAAATCCGAAAGCGAACAAAGTTTTATACAAATAAAATTTCTTTTAACTCATTTTGAAGAACAATCCACGAAAACTCCTATTGAAGATTCGTGGCCATACGTATCTGCAAAGTTTAATGAACTAAAACATAATTTTAAAAATAGTTAGTAATGCCAGCTACTAAAATAGAACTGTGCTTAAAAACAAACTTTTATTGATTACAAAAATTTTTAAGCCAAAAATTAAACATTCCTCTCTTCCTAAAATAGATTAACAATTGCAGGAAATAACAGAAAATCAACACCTAAACTTTTTGAAAACCAATAATATTAGGTTGATAATTCGGAAATGCAAAATCTAAAGGTTGGTTTTTGGAATCTAGCCACGCTTTTTCATCGGTGTTTTTTATGACGATAGGCATTCTTTGGTCGTCATCGGCTTCTTTTCGATTGTGTATGTACTTCATCATTTGATTGGCTTCTGTAGTTACAATACTGTAGGTATTCCAAATCTGACCTGCTTTATCCTGCCAACTGTTGTAAATTCCTGCAAGAAAAAACACTTCATCAATTTGAGAATTTATCTGATACTTAGTTTTTGATTTCCCAGATGGATCGTTCCAATGCCAATCATAATAAGCTGTGACTAAAACTAAACAACGGTTGTTTATTGAAGGAGCAAAAGATGGTTTATCTTCCAGTGTTTCAACTCTGGCATTGAGCGTACTTCTTCTAAAATCTTTATCTCTATTTGTTGGAAGCAAACCCCAAGTGTAATTGGTGGTTATGATATCGGGTTTACTATCTAATAGGATTGGTAAATTTGGATGGCTAAAACCATTTATAAAATCGGATGGGAAAACATTTTCATGGTCATCGATATTGCGACCCAAATAATCGGTTAATTCTCCAGCTGTCTTTCCTTGTTGAGTATAATAGCACATACTTTTTTTTAGTAAAAATAATGAAAAGTGTACCGTTTTTTCAAATAAAGTTACTTTAATCAATTGCAACTTAATCTTAAAACTACTTTTATAATTATTTGATTGAATAACTATAAAGTTATGCAACTAATAAAAAAGGGTTATAATTATTTGTTTAAATAACTATAATTTGTCTTTCTCCTTTTCTTCATTCATCCTTTGGATAATAATAAAAACTATTACCGAAACACCAATTAAAAGTACGGTTGTAACCAAAATAGTGTTGCCACTTTTCAACTCCAAATTTTGCTTCTGTAGCGCTTCAAAATTTAGTTTAGCTGGAACTTGTGCTAATTTACTTAAATCTTCCATCGCTGTTATTTATTATTGTTACGTTTTGATCATTAAATATGTAAATGAATTTGTAAATACCGTATCTAACAATCTTATCAATTATTACCGCATTTGTTGCTAATCTAAAGTCAATTCCTTTTCCTAATAAAAATTCTTTATGAAAGGTTTTTTCCTTTTCATCACCCATTAATTGCTTCAAAATTTTACGATTTAAATGCAGCGGCTTATCAATGTCAGCTGTTTCTTTTCTTTCTTCATTTGCTTTTCGATTATTGAATTTAACTCGGTTCTCTGATGATGCAAATCGTTGCGATATCTTTTTTGGCACGAATTCCTCTCCAGTTAATGGATCTTTTCTTTTTTCTGGCTCCATGATTACACTTGATTTGAGGTTAAAATTTTATCAATTGATTTTATTTCATACAAAAAAATATCGCCTAATTTAGTGTAAGGCAATATTCCTGTTTCACGATATTTTATTATGGTATTGTTAGAGAGTCCAAAGATTGTTTTTAAATCTTGGTTTCTGTAGTATTGTTTGCGTTCCGATTTGCCAGGAACTTGATTTTTAATTGATGAATCAATATTTTCAAGTCTGGCATAAATTGGTTCTAGAAGCTTTTTGATGCTTCCAACAGTAGGGATTACGATTTCTTCATTTGAATTCATGGGGCTTTAATTTTGGGATTAAATATCAAAATTATATACAAACCACTAAGAAGTCAAATAAATTAAGGGAATCGCTAGGGAATCTTAATTAGCGCTCTTTTTGTCGTTAATTTCTGAAATTAATTTTTCAAGAAATGCATTACGATTATCTTTAATTTCAAAATGGTTCATAGCAAATTCTTTGTTCAAAGACTTAATTTCTTTTTGATTTCCATCGGAGCCTTTATATGAGAAATTCTTTTCAAAGAATTTTTGAATCAAAATCTTATTATTTGCAGCATCAGAGGAATCAAAATACACGACTCCATCCATCATTAAGATATTAATAAACTTAGCAAATGTTTTTTTGTTAATGTTTAACTTGCATTTATTCTCATTCATGTAAGATTCTATTTCTTCTTCCGTAATTGTATCTTCATCTTTGACCTCTTCATTTTTGACCTCTTCATTTTTGACAAAATTAATATATTCATAGTTGAAATATATATATTCAATATAGTTAAGAAAATCATATATAATATCTTGATAGCAAACAATTGCATACATTAATTTAGTTCTTTCAAATTGAATTTTAGTTGTTTTAGAACTGTCAAAATTCTTTTTTAAAAAATGGTGATAGTATAAAATATCTTCATCTAATTGCGCAAAATCATCCTCTTTGTATTTTTCAATATATGTTTGTTTTAAAAAATAATCATAATCAAATTCCTCGACAGGAGGTAAGAGCAATTCGTTATCGGTAGTTCTAATCAAAGTATTTGTTTTTTCAAAAAATGAAAAGTCACTATAATCTTCATTATAAAATTTCGCCATAGCGTTTCTTATTTTATCACGTATAATTGATAAATAAGATTTATTTTCTAAACCATTATTAAGATGGTTTATTAGGAGCTTTTTTATTGTAATGATCTTATCCTTATAAAAAGAATCATTGGGTTGTGATACCCAATTTTCTTGAAATAAATATTGTTCGTGTTTTTTGTGGAATTTGACATTAAGTGTCAAAAAATCCTCTAATGCATCTTCAAATTCTTTTTTATATAGTTTCATGATATACTGTTTTTATTTTTTTATAAAAATAATATATTAAAATCTCAATGTCAAGTTTTTAATTTTTGCATTAGTTTACTCATGTCATCCATTACGCTAGAATCTAATACTTTAGCGTAATGCTGTGTTTGTTTTATGTTAGTATGTCCCATCATTGCTGAAACATTTTCAATTTTTATACCATTACCAAGAGTAACCGTTGTAGCAAAAGTGTGCCTTGCAACGTACCAGGTTAATTTTTTTTCAATACCGCACAAGTCAGCAATCTCTTTCAGATAGGCATTCATTTTTTGATTGGATATTTTTGGAATTAATCCTGCTTCTGAGTCTTTGTATTTATCAATAATTCTTTGAGTAGGAGGTAAGACAGGAACATTGGCTCTAATACCTGTTTTTGCTCTGTCGGTTTTAATCCAAAATAAACCGTTGTTATCTTGAATTAAATTTGCAGATGTAAGGTTACAAGCATCAACTGGTGCATATCCAGTGTAACAACTAAATAGAAACATGTTTTTTACTTTTTCTAAACGTTCTACTTGAAAGATTTTATTTTCAATACTATTTAATTCTTCTAGGGTTAAAAATGTGGCATCTTTAATTTTTAGTTTACCATTATAAGTATTGAATGGATTTTTATCAATTAAATTCATTTTTATACCGTAATAGCAGATTGTTTTAAAGTTTTTGAAATACTTTACCACAGAATTATTTTTAATACCTACAATGCCTTTAAATTCACTTTCATATTTCAAATAGGTTTCTAAATTGTAGATAAACGCACTATTAATTTTATCTACTTCGATGTTATTGGCATTATAAGTTTTTTTAATGAAGTTTTTAATTAAATCTGCCGAGCGATTGTATTTTTGAAGTGATGCTGCTGATCGTTCTCCACTTGCAACTTTTTTAGCAAAATCGATGTTGTGTTTTTCAAAGATATCTAAAAGTAATACTTCCTTGGGTTGTTCGTGAACACCTAAAATTTCATTTTTTAACAAAGCCAATGAAATATCATCTGATACATTAATTAGACTATTGTATTTCTTTTCAATGTTTAGTTCAAATAATTCAAGACTTTTTTTGATTACTTTTTCTTTTTCAAGTTTAGTAACATTCCTTAGTTTGTTGGTAAATTTCCATCGTTCAACAGCAATTGATTTTCCGGTGCTCATTGTGATGGTTTCCTTACCTAGGGTAATCCTAGCGTAAATAGGGCTTTCGCCACATAAATTGGTTTTCTCTGATTTGATGTAAAAAATGATTTTTAGCATTGCTTTTTAGTTTTAAATTAACGTTCACAAAGTGACTATAAAAAACGTTATAAGCATTGAAAACAAAGGGAATCGTTAGGGAATTCTCCTAATTTAGTGCACCTATAATTTTCTAATTTCATAGGTGCACTGATAGGTGCACTAACATTTGACTTAATATGTGTGTTTTGACACACAGGCTAAAATCAAAAAACCCTCTAAACACTGATGTTTAAAGGGTTTTGAAATTTTAAGTTTCTTTTGAAACTTCTTTCAGCGGAGAAAGAGGGATTTGACTACCTATTTCAACGTATTCTATAACAGCTCGTTACAATTGAATTTTTATTTGGGTAACCGATTTTACCCCCTTTTTAATCGTAAATAATTCATTTCATTTGTGAGTTGTAAATATACTCATTTGCAATGATATAACAAATAAAAGTTTGAGAAACATTACTAAAAATTGAACAAGTTATTCAAGTATTTGATTGTGTATATCTTGATTAAAATCTATCTGAAGTATTTTCCAATTTTAACCAAAAATCAAGTGAGTTACTTGTTCATATTTTATGCCACTATATGTACAGAACTCTTCAATCGTAAGAAACTCATTTTCGAGCTTGTTGAGGTCTTTTTTTATCTTTTGCATTAATCTAGTACTTTGACGATAACTCTTGCCTGTTATTCGTTGTATGTCCTTTGGATAGATGCATACCCTCTGATTATTCAATTTCATACTTTATCTATACCTTTGATATAGCTATGCTATACTTCTGACGTGCAGAAAATCTTTTGCAATTTAGCTATAATTTTTCATACTTATTTATTGTGTTTTTATGTTCATTTAGGACACTTGTGTCGATTTTGGACATATGGTACACTTGTTACTTTTTCTTTAGTTAAATGCTTTGTAAACTTTGTTTTAATCATTCGAAACATTGTTGCAACTGATTGAAAGAATGAAAGAGATTTTAGATGAATGTTTAACAAAATTTTGAAGTTATGGCTAGACAGAAAGGCATAATTAAATTGAAAGGTACTATCGGAGATATTACCTTTTACAAAACGCAAGATGGGCACTTAGCAAGAGAAAAAGGCGGAATTGACGCTAATAGAATCGCGAGTGATCCTGCGTTTCAGAGAACTCGTGAGAATGGTTCCGAGTTTGGTAGAGCTGGAAAAGCCGGAAAGGTTTTAAGAACAGCTTTGAGAGCTTTGCTTTTGAATTCTGCCGATGGTAGAATGGTGAGCCGTTTGACACAAGCTATGGTGAAGGTTATCCAAGCGGATATGGTTAGCGTTAGAGGTTTGCGAAATGTAATTGATGGTGAAGTCGATTTGCTTGTTGGCTTTGAATTCAATATTCGTGGTAAGTTAGGAACAAGTTTGTTTGCTCCTTTTGTTGCAAATATTGACAGAGTTGCAGGTGAAATTACCGTTGATTTAGCTTCGTTTATTCCTGCTAACATGATTGCTGCACCAAGTGGGACAACTCATTTTAAAATCATTTCGGCTGGAGCTGAAATTGATTTTGAAGCTGAGACTTTTATCGAAACTCATTCTGAAACTGCTATTTTACCTTGGAATTCAGTTGCTACAGCAGCTATAAGCCAAGTAAATGCAGTTACGCCAGCAAGCACAAAACCTTTGTTTTTGGCTTTAGGTGTTGAGTTTTATCAAGAGGTTAATGGTCAAATGTATCCATTGAAAAATGGAGCTTTTAATCCATTGTCTGTGGTGAAAGTTGATGGTGGTGTGTAGTGATTTTAGTACTCACTAGAACTTATTTCCCTGATGGAACTAATGGTAAACTCGAATGCGAAGGCAAATTGATTAGTAATACTATTGAATTGCCATGGAAGATGAACGAAACGAAGGTTTCCTGCATTCCGGAAGGGAAATATTTTATTAAAAAACGATACAGCAGAAAGTTTCAATGGCATTTGGAAGTGATTGATGTAAAAGATAGAAGCTTGATTCTATTTCATCCTGCTAATAATGCTTTGAAAGAATTGAATGGATGTATTGCGCCAGTAACGAAGATTAGTGGACCAGGATTAGGTTTAAAATCTCGACTAGCATTTTCCAAGTTAAAAGACTTGGTTTATCGTGCTTTGGATAGCACAGAAACAGTTTTATTAATTATTAAATCTTAATTATCATGAAAAATTTGAATAGCGCTTTTGCACCAAAAGTAATTTTAAAAGGCATCTCAATGTTGATGCTTGTTTGTTTGGCGACATTAGGAGTTGCCTATTTTGTATCTAATCCAATTGGAGGAGGTACTTCACAAATGCCAACGATAACAACTACAAATTTTAAAGTGGTTGATGATATCGGTGGTAAATCTCAAGAACCGTCATTGTATAAAGCTGTTGATGATATTGGAGGAAACAGACCCGTTGGAGAGTTTGCTTTCTGTTTGAATTCAAATAAGGATATCGGAGGAAAATCGACAACTGGCGAATTGAATAATGTTTTCAAGTTTGAAATTGTTGGAAATAGACCTTTTGGTGAAATTGCTTTTTACCTAAATGAGGTATCTGACATTGGAGGTAGAAGTTCTGATGGTGGATTACTAAATCTTACTTTGATTGATTTGCCCATTGGAGGAGTAAAAGTGCCTTCAGGAGAATTTAAACTATCCACCTAATTATGAAAAAAGTAATTGGACGTCTAACGGCACCCACACCAAAGTTTTTTAAAGTGCTTCGGAATATTGGTTTGGTGTTAGCTACAGTAGGAGGAACATTGGTAACTGCTCCAGTAAGTTTACCTATAATTGTGACCACAATTGGAGGGTATGTAGCAGTAGCAGGAGGTGTTATTTCTGCAGTTAGTCAACTGACCACAACTGATAAATAAAATAATGCCATCAAATAATCCTACTTTAATAGGAACTGTTGGAGGCACTTTTTTAAGTATTGTACCGAATCTTGAGTCGGAAGACATTGTAAAAACTATTATTTTAGCTGCTGTTGGGGCAATAGTAAGTTTTACGATTTCGTTACTGCTTAAAAGCCTAAATAAGAAGCACAAAAAATAAGTTTAGCCCTAGTTGTGGAGACCTTTGGGTTAAACAAAATGAAAGCCAAGTCGAAAGACCTGGCTTTTTTGATTTTAAACTTCTCCGAATTGATTAAGTACTACCTCAACAACTACAACTTTGTAATTATACCAGTACAAATCGTTGTATTTTGCATAATCTAATGCTTTTGTTCTACTATCAAAAGCACCAAAGAAAACTCTTGATGCTTTTGACTTCCAACAATCAGTTTGGAATAATAAAAATACACTCATATTAATTGATTTTAAGGATTAAAAATTAGTTTATCGATTACTATAGCGATGCACAATAACTCTTCGCATATCGTTGATTAAATTGATGTTTTCATGAAATTGTTTTTCTTTTAACTCTAATAATTTTAAAGCAGCAACATGTTTAACATGAGCTTCATATTCTTCCATTAGTACTTTTGTTTTAGGAAAGAATTCTTTTTTAAAATCAGGAAGGCGTAAAAACGAAATAACAGAGCCAACCAAATGTTGGTGCCAAAATTTAGTTTTCCATAAGCTGTAGGCAATCCAATAGATATTTTCGGAATCTTCATTGTTGTCAAAGATTACTACAAAACTATTTGCGTAAGGTTCATTTTGAGGCTTTCCGCTGTTCATTCCTTTATTTAAAATGAAAAAGCAAGGTTTGCTATAAGTGGTTCCTCTCTTGTGTGTTTTAACGATAAAATTCATCATGGCTTTGGATTTAAAAGATTAACATTTCTTCTATTTCCTGTTGAGTTTCTTATGAATGTAGGTGTGCCTCGCTCCGCTCCGCCCATTAAATTATTTCAAAAGAAAAAAAAAGAAAAAAAAGAAAGCCATTCGTCTAGTGGAGGGTTTCAAAAAAGCAAGTTTTTTTAAAAAAATACTACCTGATACATCATCGGAAATCGAGGTTTCAAAATCAAAGTGGAATGTTTTGCGAAACGATATAGGTGGAGATTTTTTTTAAAACCCGTAGGGCTTGAACTTGCTTTTTTGTAAACCAGGAACTTACTTTTGCTCTCTTTTTTTTATTTTTTATTTTGAATATCCAAACCAAATGTTGTTGTTTAATCGGATTAAATCTGAAGGAATGAGAGTTGAAGTGGAAGATGGTCGTCTTAGGAAAGGGTGTGAAATTTTGAGGGACGGATGAAAAATCCAAATCAAATAATGAAAATGCTTTTCATCTGGCACTGAAATTTTACACTCTTTCTCTTACTTTTTGATTTTTGAGGATGCCTGAACGTAATTATGAATGGAGAATTATGAATTATAAATGAGGTTGTTCTGAAAATGGGAAGCATCTTCAAAAAACAATGCATTAACTTACCTAGTGGA
Organism: Flavobacterium koreense; assembly: GCF_054776075.1. Lineage (NCBI taxonomy): Bacteria > Pseudomonadati > Bacteroidota > Flavobacteriia > Flavobacteriales > Flavobacteriaceae > Flavobacterium > Flavobacterium koreense. The sequence goes on from NZ_BAAHCF010000029.1 coordinate 514,062, forward strand.
TTGGCAGTAGCTCAGGGCAAGGGTATTATTTTTTATTTGCTTAATGGGATGCTTCTGATTGCTTTTATGGATAGCTGATACCAAATAGTTGTTTAAAAGTTTAAGGTTTAAAAGTTTAAAATTGTTGGTTTCGAAGATGTATGGTATCAGCTATCGTGAAAGCAATTTCTTCTTTGCGTTGTGGCAAATAAAAATGATACTCTTGCTGGCTCTTTTGGTTTTGTGGGTTCTAAAAATGGCTTTAACCATCGGCAAAACACTAAATATCTAAGCCATTTTTTGAACTTACGAAAGCAATGAAAACACTACCGATTTAACCACAAAGCTGATAAAACAGTTAACGTGAACGTTTTTAAAAGCAATGATAACCGTATAGTTTCCTAAGAAATGGCGAACGTTGTTAAAGACAGTGGCGAAGGGTGGTGTTTTTTGTAGCTGGGTGATGCGATTGGAGCTGCAAAAAATGTTGCCCTGGAGCCACTGGCAAGCGCGTTGGGTGTGGCGGCTTTTTTACATAATGTTATTATAGTGCATCCGTGATTTTCATTAGGAGTAGGGTAGTTCTTTATGCACTATAATGCCACATTATGTAAAGAAGCTTTGGGAAAAAAAATTACTGGCATGAGTTGCGAAGCGTACGTGTTATTGTACCAATAACCATGACAGTAATTTTTTTTTGAGCGTTGGGAAGGAGTGGCAACTGAAAGCCAAAAACGACAATTTACCGCTAAACGAAAAAGTACGTTCTCGTTAATCTAAACTAAGGATTTCGCTTTATTATTTTTTCAGATGGTCTTCTAACTGGAGAAACATAATTATTCTTTTTTAGCCAATCGAAATATAATTCTAGTTCTGAACTACCGAGATTAATAACATATTCAATTCCAAAAATTACGATTACGAAATACATAACTTGGCACTCAAGATATAAAAATTCGATTTCATGTAGTATTTCATATGGTTCAGGATGATAAATATGATCTGTAAACCTATCTTCTTCATCGTAAATTCTTCTTTGACTATATTTCCAAAATTTACCACTACCATAACGGGCATAATTTCTTAATTGATCTAATTCCTTTTTGTTTATTATTTCCTCTAACCAAAAATCATCTTTTATATAGGTGGCTAAAAATTCTAGTGCACACTTAGCTAAAAATCGCGATATTATTAAATCATCTTTTTCGGGTTCATCATTCATTTGAATAATAAAACTGCCTTTCCCTTTTGATAGAACTTTAGATAAAACTTCTTCATTTTCAAAGACAACAAAATTTCTTCCATCCTCAAAGCCGAATTGTACTTTATCCATATTTCTTCCAAAAACAAAACCATCTCCCAATGGTATATTGTTTTTTTTACTTTCAACGATATTTCTGCTTCTAGCATTTCTAAAGTATGGTTTTTCCAGTAAAGGTTTCTCTAATTTTATAGCAAAGTATTGATTGCATTTATCACATACAATGCCTTTTGGTAAAATATGTTCCTTATTTCCCAAGCTTTCGGGTATGATATGTTCCACACTTATGGAATTAGTTGAATTTTCTTTACAAAAAAGACATATCATAATTAAAATAAATCTAAGCTATATTGAGTTTCAATTTTAGGTTGAAAAGTTCCAATAATCATAAATGGATTGTGCGAAGTGTAGTGAAATAAAGCAGATGTTCCTAAATAGAAATGCAAGTCTTTTGTTTTTGCAAAATCTTCAAAATACTTATTTTTAACATCTTGAATAGCTTTAGCTTCATTACCTTCGTGTTTGGCTAAGCACTTCCAAAATAATTGACCTGTTTCCCAATCTTCTATCATCATATTGCTTAGTTTACCATTTTCATCTTCAAATTTAAATTTAAAAGTATAAGGCAATTTGTTTACAACCTCAAAAGGATTTTCTGGATGTTCGTATTCGAACATATTTGTTTGATCTCTATTTGCTTTTAATTGGTCAATCTTTTTCTTATTCCATTCTCTTTCGGCTGGTTCAGCATAAAAGTCAAGAATTTTTGTTGGTTTGAACACAGCTAATGAAGTTCTGATTTCTTTATTTTTGGCTTCTTCAATCAATTTAGCCATATTGGTGTAAACATTTTTTAGGACTATTTGTTTACGTTCTGACCAAGACCTGTCTTTACCTGTATCTAAATGACCTAAAATAGCTATTTCACTATCAATAGAATAAGGTCTGTAACTCTCAAAACGAAAGTCACTTTCATTTTTAACCAAATCTATTTCTATCCAATCATATTTACTGTATTGTTCCTCGTATGATTTTTTTCTAAAAGGAATAGGATATATTCTAATCCAAGAGCCATCTTCTCGAAATCCTGCTGTGCAAACTAATTCATCATATTTGCCGGAAATAGTAGGATAGGTTTTAACGGTAATTAGTACTCTTGTTTTAGCCATATTTAGATATGTTTTACTTCATATTCAAATATAGGATTTTTTGCAATAGCTTCTGCTAATGGTTTTCTGTGGCATTGACAAATATCTGCTTCAAAACAGGTTAGAGCTATTCTTTTGTATTTTGCAAGTAGTTCAATTATTTTAGCTTGATAATTATCTGTTTCTTTTAGTGTTGTTTTTTTATACACTTCAAATAGTGCATCATAATCTTGTTGCGTATTTAATTCTTGGCGTTGGTCTGAATTGATACCAACTTCTGGTATATGTATGTATTCAATGCCTAAACTTTCGCAATATTTTTTTAACAAACTTTTACTAAAACCAAACTTCATACTCAAAGAGTTCTTTCTAACATCAACTAAAAGTTTGACATCATTACTAACTAGTTTATTTAAGTATTTTTCCAATGAAACTCCTTCGTAGCCTATTGTAAATAGTATCGTTTCATTACCTTCTTTTTTTGAACTAATTACTTTTTCAAGTTGTTTTTCGTCTAAGACTTTATCAGCAATTGTACTATTAATGGCATAATATGGAAAATTAATATAGGTATGCTTAATAAGACTATTACTATTCATATTCCCATATAGTTGCACTACTTCAGTAATTATTTTCTTGTCTTCAACTTTCAACGACTTTACAAAATCATCCTGATTATTTTTGATAAAATAGTTTTCGTTTTCTAATAAACTACCATTTTTTACCATTGTCTTTAAATCGGCTTTTGCAGAGAAGGAATAACAACCAAATTTATAAGGTATAAACTCATATTCTGGGTTTTTCTTTTTTTGACTGTATAAAAACAACAATTTTTGGATGCGAATTTTTTCTAATTCTCCACCCAACATTTGTATTAAAGCTAATATAATTTTTCTTCTATAAAACATTTTGCAAATGTATATAAATCAAATTTTGTATTAAATGAAAAAGAATTAATATTCTTATTACTAAAGAAAAAATTAGCGAAATGAAGCAAACAAAGAACTGGCTTTAGGAATACTTGGACTAAAGACGGTTTTTGTGCAGGTGAATGAGATAATGAATGTATAGATAGTTGTAAAGGTGCAATTAATGATTATTATATAGATTGTAATGTAGATAATAAGTCAGGTAAAGTATAGAAAAAACTTGACATTTAAAATAAAATAGTTATCTTTGTTGCTGAGTATGAAAGTAACAGATAAAATAGTAGCTAAAATAAATCGAATAGATACAGGTGATGTATTCGGATATGATACTCTTGGATTAACTTCAGATGAAATTATTGCTGGTTCTAAAGCATTAAGTAGATTAGTTGATAAAGGAGTTATTAAAAGAGCTAGAAAAGGTTATTATTATAAACCTAAAGTTTCCGTATTTGGTGAACAAAAGCCTAGAGAAGATGTTTTGCTTTCGCTTTATTTGTTTGAGAAAAACAAACAAGTTGCCTATATTACCGGAACGAGATTGTATAATAGATTGGGTTTAACTACACAAGTTCCTAGTTCTATACGAGTAGCATCCTTGGACAAACAAGTTAAAGGTAAAGTAGGTAATGTTGTAATTAAGCCAGCGAAGAGTTATGTGAAAGTAACTGCTGATACTATTAAATATTTAGAGTTATTGGATGTCATTAAAGATTTGAATACTATTCCTGACTTGCAAAAAAATGATGGGCTTGTTTATTTAAAAAAGACTATTTATAATTTTGATACGACTGAAATAAAAAAACTGGTAACTTATGGAGTTGCTTATCCGCCAAAAGTTAGAGCTTTGCTTGGTGCTCTTTTGGAAGCAATGAATGTTGACACAGCCAACCTTTCTTTATTGAAAAAATCGATAAATCCTTCGAGTAGTTATGACTATGGAATTACTCCAAAAATGCTTTCGACTGTTAACTCCTGGAATATAGTATAATGAATTTACATTTAGATAAAGACAATTTTGAAGGTGCTATCGTAGCTGCTGCTGACTATTTTGAAATTCCTGAGATTTTTATTGAAAAAGATTATTGGGTTACTTATGCTTTGCATCAACTTTTTCATTCGGATGTAAAAGATTTGATTGTTTTTAAAGGTGGTACTTCATTATCAAAATGTTATAATGTTATTCAACGATTTTCTGAAGACATTGATATTGTTGTTGTAAAAAATGAAGGAGATAGCGGAAATGCTTTAAGAGAAAGATTAAAGAGTGTTACCAATGTAATTGATAATTCTCTTCTTGAGGTTGTACCAGATGATCCAAATACTAATAAAAAAGGTAGTATTAGAAAAATTATTTACTCCTTTCCAAAAGTTGGTGTAAAAGGAACCTATGGAGAAGTGAGAGAAAATATTGCATTGGAAGTTTCTCATATGGGTAATACTGAACCCAATCATGTCAAACAAATTCGAACATTGATTGCCGATTATATCAAAACAACTCCGACTATTGAATTAATTACTCAATTTGGATTAGAAGATTTTGAAGTTAAAGCATTAGCTGTTGAACGCACTTTTTGTGAGAAGATAATTAGTTTGGTTCGATTTTCTTATACTAAAAACCCACTTGAAGATTTATCTAATAAAGTTCGTCATACTTATGATTTAACTCTGTTAATGAAGCTTGATAGCATCAAGGACTTTGTTAATTCAGATTTATTTGACAGTATGTTATTACAAGTTGCCAAAGATGATGACAAAGCAATACCTAACGATAAAAATTGGCTTTACAACCATCCAAAGAATGCCCTAATTTTTAGTGAAACTGAAATGGTTTGGAATACTTTGAAAAAGGTTTACTCTGGCTCAAAATTCAATGAACTCCTTATTGGTAAAACAAAGCCACCAGCAGAAAACGAGGCTTTTGAAACTTTAGTATTTCTTTCTAAACGAATAGAAGACATTGAGTGGGATGTTAAGGAATGAATTATTTAGTATTAATTTTTTGAAATAAAGTTTAAAAGCCAAGATATTAACTAATCAATATTTTGGCTTATATATAAACTCTTATATTACCCAATCAACTTTACCATTTTTAATAAAGAAATGACTTTTACATCCAATATTTCTCCATATTGATGGATAAATATTAATTTCAGCTTTTGAAGTAAAATCAAAATCCCATTTGGGCTTGGTGTCTTTCAATAAATTTAGCATTATGTCTTGATTACATCCACATGGGCATTTTAAAACTAAAAGTTCTGGTTCAACACCATCTTTAATAATCAAAATTTGTTTTGATTTTATTGTATCAGGTAAATCAACTACAAAACTATATGAAAAAGTATCTGAATCTTCTTTAACAATTATGTCTTCTGATTTTATCTCTTTTTTAGAGAAAAACCATAAAAACCAACTATAAATTTTTCTAATAATCTTCATCATAATTCAGTCATTCTTAAAAAAGGTTTACAATCTCCACGACCTAAATAATTTGCGGAATATTCATCTTCTATAAATTCATTTTCAGCCTGATTAATAACGCATCCTCCAGTATAATCCATCATAACTCTTGCATATTTATCTGGTGTTTCATCTTTATATGGATGTAATCTATTCAAAAGTTCATTTATGGCCATGCTACTGATTTGCATATTAACACTAATAACAGCCGGTCTATCTACATTAGCATTATGCACATAACCTTGCTTTTCCAGCTCTTTAAAATCGTTTGGATTTTGGCGAAGCAAACTTTCATCATACAATCTTTTGGGTGTATACAAACCTCTACTTAAAAGTGAAGAACATCCAGGTTGAATATAATTAATACTTGCATTTATACCATTAATGCCACCTTTACCATCTGCATCAAGTCTTACTCCAATGTCAAAATATGGAATAGAATAGAAATTAGTGAGTTGCGAAATTAAATGCCTACCATCAACACTATCAACGCAACCAAAAACAACATCACATAGAATTAAGTCTTCAATTGCTTCGATACAATCATAAAGATTTTGGTTAAATGAGATTACCTCTGTATTAATACCTATCTTTTTAATTGCATCTGATAAGACATCTGTTTTAAATCTACCCATATCGGCATCTTCAATTGTCGTATTTAAAATGCGATTTAGATTTTTTCGCTCAACATTATCTGGATCAATAATAACGATTGAACCAACACCTAATCGAACTAATTGTTCAATTAATGGACTACCAGTACCAGAGCATCCTACAACTCCAATCTTCATATTATTTAACTTGTCAAAAGTATAATCACCAAAAGCCTGCCTTGTTCTTAATGAAAATTCATTTTCTGCATGAATAATATTTTTAAAGACATTTATTTCATCACCTGCAATTGAAATTTTATCTAAAGGAAAAGTATCTAAATTTGGAGTAAAAATTCTTCCAAAGATTTCACCAGATGGTAACATTATAGATGAGGAGTGAATACCATCATGATTGCACCAACCAAAAACTGATTCAAATAGTTCTTTATCAGAAATGTCATCTGTTGCAGAAAATTTAGAATAACCCGTTGGATGGCTATGGATTTTCAAAATACCTAAACCTTTTTTTTCAGCTTCTTCCAAAAGTGGAATAATCCTGTCGGTTTTCCAATTTACGAAATCTACTTCTCTGTTACATTCGTCGTGCGGTATTAATTCTATTTTATGAGTAAGCAAAATGGAAATTCCATTTCTTTCATACCTGCCGCAAAGTACTATAGCAACCGCCTCTTTCCCATCGCCAGGAAAGAGGTGTTGCTTTAGACTATTATAATGCTTACCCGCTATTCTAAGCTGATATTGCATTACTTGGTCTTTTTTCAAATTCATTTAATAACCAAAAATCTGCTAATGGAATATGTGTACTCAAATTATCAACATTAACTCTCCAAGGATTAGCACCAGTTCTATGTCTTGACCATTGTTGAAAACACTTATCATTAAGTTGTAAAGGAGTTAAAGCCGTAATAGGCATGCCGTCAACTCTATTTAAACTTGGATAAAAATAAACCATATCTAGAGGAGATGTAGGATAACCGCCTACAATTCTAATTCCTAATATAGCATTAGATACATTATAACCATTTGGAATAGGATAATTATGTACAAAAACCCAATTAACATTATTTATTTTAACAGTTTCCCATTTTAAATCTAATGAATTTAAAAAAGCTTCATCTTCTTCTAGTAAAGTAAATTCGTTTCTTAAAACCAATCCTTCAGTCTGATCTAAAGGAATTGTTTTAAATTTTTCAATCCCCGGATCAGTAAAGCATACTTTTTGGTCATAAGGAATAGTGACAACCCTTCCATCTTTAAATTTTTGACGCAATTGAAATCTTTCAGGAGGAGTTTTATTTGCTAGTAATAAAATCTCTTTCCCAGTTAAACATTTCTCATTTACAACATAAGGTTCTCTGTCGATAAGAATTTTATATCTACAATCATCAGGAATAGGTAAGTTGTTATTACAGTGGTGTTCAATGTCAATAATTTCAACCTCATAAGTAATAAATTTAGAACCATTTCGAACAGCAATTTTATGTTCTCTATCGTTTTTATAACTAATTTCATTATCATCTTTCAATTGTACTAAATAAAAGTTTCTTACAATCTTACCTGTTAATTCTAATATTTGATTTGCTGTAAAAAAAGATTCATTTACTTTAATTGCAACTTCATCAACATATATAGTTACTGCATCATAAGGTTTAGCCTCAAAGCCTTCTACACCTGGGCTTTTTAAGTCAATTTTCTCAGATAATTCGATGGGTTCGAAACCTTTCTCATTAATTTTTATTAATAATTCGTAATCTGTAACAGGTAATAATCCAGCAGTTTCAAGAATTTCCTTACCTGTTATTTTTGAGTTCAATGACTCTACATAATCTCCGTTTAATCTATATTTAAAAGACATAATTTTTAATTTTTAAAATTAATCCTTCAAGCAATTTGACGCTGAATTTTGAATGGAGAAGAAATTCAACAACATAAAAGTTATACGAAAACTTGCAAGAAATCAAAATATGCCTTATTTTTGTATAACAAAAGGTAATGATTTAGGTTGATTAGCCTATCATTTAAAAGTCCTCAACAACTTACGCCTTTAAAATTCATGCTCAACTAACTGCTCGAACAGATAGTTGAGTTTTTTTATTTAATCAAATATTATTTTTAAATGTTCTATGCAAATTTATGAAAAAATATATTACAAACTATTTTTTTGTTATTTTTTATAAAAATATTTATTAACTTTAAAATGTTTATATTTGTTCTATATTTGTGAACAAAAAAATAGTCTATGTAAAATAAAAAAATAATTTATACGTTATATGTATAAATAGATTAGATATTCAAAAAACAATACTAAATTTGTAACTTAAAATTAAGTTTATGTCAACAAAAAATTCTCATCCAGGATTAGAATTGAATGATATATTAAGTAGTAATAATATCACACAAAGAGATTTTGCTGCAAAAATTGGAATTACTTTATCATTACTTAATAGCATTCTAAAAGGGACTAGAAATATTAATGTAAATATTGCTATTTCATTGGAAGTTGCTGGTTATGGAAAAGCAACACAATGGATGGAAAAACAAATTAATTTTCTAATAAATGAAACCAAAAACAATGAAGAGTTTACAAAAAAGACTACTGAAATTAATATTTGGAAAGAGCTTGAAGAAATTATACCTGTAAATTACTTTAAAAAGGAAGGAATTATAAAGAATGATATTTCTGAAGATATTAATTCAATCTTTAAGGTTTATAATGTTGATAATATAAATGATTTTAAGCATTTTATTAAGAATTATAATTTTAAGCATTTCAGAAAATCACCTGCATTTGAAGAAAATAAGAATAATGTTATTGCTTGGTCAATGTTGGCTGAATATAATGCTTCTCAAATAAAAGCTAAACCTTTTGATAAAGATAAAGAGCTATTATTAATTGATGAATTAAAAAAATGTTTTTTTAGAAACCATGATACCATTGATAATACAAAGAAAATTCTTTTAAAATATGGAATTAAATTTCTAATATTAGACAGACCAGGAAAAACACCTGTTGACGGTAAGTCTTTTATGTCTAATGATAATCCAACAATTGTTTTAACTTTAAAATATAATAGATTAGATAATTTTGCATTTACAATCATGCACGAGTTAGGTCATGTATTCAAACATTTTACTAAACCTAAATATAAACATGATTCTTTTTTTGTTATTACCTCTAATACAGAACAAGAGGAATTTGAGGCTAATACTTACGCTAGAGATCATTTAATCAGTCAAGAAATATGGGATGATTTTTTATATTCTAATTTTGAATATGATGATCGTACTATAATTGATTTATCAAGAAGAATTAAAGTACATCCAGGAATAATAAGAGGACGTTTGTGTTTTCAATATCCAGAATATTATTCAAAAAGAAGTATTATTAATCGATTAAACTTATTACAATAAAACTTTATTAATGCAATATTAAATAATTAAGTTTTGGCAGTAAATCATGTTTATTGCCGAAACTTAATTTTTTATTTCTGTTTCGATATATGATTTCAGATTAAACAATTCGATTTGATTTTCATGGTCTCCTTCCAATTGACTAATCTCAATAAATGCAATATCATTGGCAAATGCTTTTTCACCAATTAAATGTTCAATGTGAACGTAAACCGCTTCTCGAAGTCTTGGGTTGTCTTTGTGGACAATGTAGTTTTTGAGTAGCACTTTTATTCCTAAATCGGTTGGTTTGTTTGGGTTTTCTAGTGGAATGAAATACATTTCGCTTATTTGTAAAGTGATGCCGTAATATTCTAGTGGTTTGTCTGTGCAGTTTTCGTATTTGGTGAGGTTGGTTTCGGGTTGGATGAATGCTGTTATTTTCCAACGTTCTACAACTGGTGCATGATGAACTATTAATTCTACTTCTTTGAAAAGGTATGGATTTCCGTTTGCGGTAATGATTAATTCTGCACCGTTTTTTTTGTTTTTGATTATGAGGTCTAGGTCTTTGTTGTATTGATGTAGTATTTGGATTAGTTTATCGAAATGGGTTTTTAGTTCGTCTTTTGAGATTTCGTTTAGGAGTAAGAAAACGAAGTTGTTTTGTTGGAAGTGGTTCCAGAAGGTTGTTATTGTTTTCATGTTGTTAGTTTTTTTAACCACAAAGAGCACAAAGAAGGCACAAAGTTCGCGAAGCACTTCGACTGCGCTCAGTGTGACAACTTTTATCTTTTGTCGGGTGTTGATTTATCGTATGCTATTAGGTTTACCATTTGACGTAAACGACTTCTAACTCTGTTGCCATAATGTTTTTCTATTTCTGTGGCGGATAGGTTTGTGGTGATGTGGGTTTGAAGTTTTTTGGAAATGAATAGATCATATCTGCTTAATAGAATTTCTGCCATTACATTGCATTCGTTACCGAAATATTTTAGGTTGTTTTCTGTTCCTAAATCGTCAAAGCAGTAGGTTCTTGGTTCTGATTGGTATAGTTTACCTATGCTATATTTGTGGATTATTTGGTAGCCGTCCTGGATGAATTCAAAGCTGATGTCTCTGCACGGTTTTACGAAAAACTTGTGTTCGGTTGCTGTTAGGTATTTCATTAAGTTCATCAATGATGTTTTTCCGCAGCCGATTGGTCCGGTTAATAGAATTCCCTTGTTGAGGTTTATGCCGTATTGAAAGCATGTTGGCTCGTCTTTTAGGAAATAGGCAATGAGTTTGTATACAATTGGGTAATCGGTTTCAAGGATTTTGAAATGATTGCCGTATAGTTCAACTCCTTTGTTTTCTAACCAAATGATAACCTCATCATAGCTATAATGGCTCTGAATAATCTTTGTCGGTTGTTGTGTTGAGTTGTTTTGCTCTGTTGGGTTGTTCTGCATTTGAAATAAATTTTGGTGCGTTAATCATCCAATTTTGTGCTGCTGCTTGCCAATCGACCATTGGTGTTTTGCCTCCGACTAACCAACCAACACTTTTGAAGTAGTTGAAGAATTTTTGAGCTTCTTGTTCCGGAAAGTTATTTTCTTGGAAATAGGTTTTGACTTCTTCGATTGATGGCTGTAACTTTTCTTCTTTTTCTTTTTTCGCGGAACTTTTTTCTTTTTCTTCATCTTCGTTTTTTAAATCTGAATTATTTATTTCTTCAAAATTTTTTGTGAGCTTTTCCAAGTTTGAAACCTTTTTATCGTTTAAAATGTTTGTATTGTTTATATAGTTTATAGAAGGTACTAATGCTTGTTCAGTACCTGTCTCACTACTAGTACAAGACTTGTTCAAAGCTTGTTCAGAAACAAGTTCAATAAGTGGTTCATTTTTTGGTTTTCTTTCGGATTTTGGTAACGGTTTTAAATCTTCGGAAAAGTTGAATAAAATGACATGGCTTCCTTTGAATGGATTGTAGGATGGTTCGTAATTGATATACCCCAAACTATGCAAGTTCTTCAGACATTTGTGATAGGTTGCTTTAGAACTGATTTTACTTATTCGCATTACCTCATCTCGATTTATGCTTATTGGATTTTTAAAGCGATTGCAGTTCCAAAATTGGAATAAGGCAATGTATAAGCTAACGTGTGTTGGATTTAGTGTTTTATCAATGGCTACTTTCTCAAAGAAACCAGTGAGATGTTTTATGTAATTCATTTGGATTTTAATTATTTAAATAGAGTAGGCAAAGCGTTTACCTTGTTTCCATTTAATAATTCATTAATATCTGAATTATCATAATACATAATGCCGCCTATTTTGGTGTAGGTCAGTGTTCCGTTTATGCGGAGATTTTGCAAAGTACCTGGAGAAATGTTTAACAGTTTGCGGACTTCTTTGGATTTGAGCCACTGTTTTGTTTGTTGTGGTTTGGATTGAATGATTTCTTTTAAATCGTTCAAAAGAAGACTTCTGAATTCGTTTAAGTCTTCGCGAGTGATAACTTCGATTGCCATAACGTATGTTTTATATTGTTATGGTACAAAATTGTAGTATTTGAATAGTTTTAAATCACAAGTCAATCACAAGTTGTGAATGATTTTTGTTCAAAGTATTGTATTTATTGATCTTACAGTAAGTCGTCTGTATTTTCCATACGCTTCACTAATTTTTCTTTTAATGCGTTTAGGAATTTGGTTTGGTCTGATTTTCGCATTCTTATTTCAAGGAAAGCCCTGTGGTATTGTCCTAAATCTATGTTGAAGATGTTTTCAAAATACTCTGCTATATCCTTTAAATCGGATGCTCCATTATTGAACACACCTTCGGTATGCAAAGCATATAGAAGCTCAATTAATGCGACTTTAGAACCTGTCCAATTTTGTTTCAACTTGGGATTGACTTGTGATTTTTCTTTTGGCTCTCTATTTTCCATCATTAGCAGTTTATCTTCCAAATAAACTTGGATTAAATCGTGTGCCATTATCTTAGCGACTTTGAAATCATGAGATGTTGAAAATGTGCGATCTGCTTCAAAATAAAAACTATCTAATGCCATCTTAATATCAAATTTTCCTCTCGTGAAATATTTGGTATCTAAGTAATTACTTCCTGTGCGATAATATCTGTAAAAATCTAAATTATTATCAAAGTAACGTTTTAGTTTATCTAATTCATTGTTTAGATATTTTTTTAAAATACGTTCGCCACCATGGGGTTTTTTGGTTTCAATTTTGAAAATTGCATTGTAATATATCAGTTTTGAAGTAAACTTAGGTTTGATGTTTTTAAAGAAATCAATTTCTATTTCTTGTGATTTATTTTTCTCTTTTTCGAAAATTATCTTTAATTTTTCGATTGAATTTACAATTATATTAATTGCACTTTCACTTCTTTGAATGGGATCATCTATTTCTAAATCTGCAAAATTTAATTGTTCGTTTAGTTTAGAAAATAATTGTACTGCTCTGCTTTTCAAAATACTATATTTAAAAATCTAAATATTGATGAAACTTAAATTTCAATATTATCTTAGTAAGATTAGTTAGAATTGGTGTGATATAAAATGACATCTTTTACAAATACTCCTCTATTTTCTTTTCGTTTAATAGATGCTCTTACAATTAAAAAAGCCACTTCTATCATATTTCTAAGTTCATAAAACTCTTTATTAATTTTATATTCTTTTTGAATTCTGATGCATTCATAGCTCCAAGTTACAAGTTGCCTTTTTGCCTCTATCAAATCCGAATCATCTCTTACAATCCCAACATTCTTTTGCATCAAAATTTGGAGTTCCTTTTTCATTTTTATCACTAGTTGTTGATTCACGTTTTCGGAGTTACAATCTTCCCAACTTGGAAAAAACTTATTCTCTCTTAGTTCTACATGGTTTAAACTTGCTAATAAATTGTAAATTCTATCTGAATATACTAATGCCTCTAAAAGAGAGTTAGAAGCCAATCTATTTGCTCCGTGCAAACCTGTTTGAGAACATTCTCCACAGGCAAATAAATTGTTTATTGAAGTTTGTCCGTTTTTATTTACTGAGATACCGCCACACAAATAATGTTGAGCTGGAATAACAGGAATCCAATCTTTTTCAATAGCTATTCCAATTGCATTACAACTACTGTATATCATCGGAAAATGATTGATGAATAAATCCATATTCAAATGAGTACAATCCAAAAAAACACATGCATCACCCGATTTTTTCAACTCTTTTTCAATACTTTGTGATACAATATCTCTAGATGCTAAATCACCTCTTTTGTCGTATTTCATCATGAAACGCTCACCATTTTTAGTTCGCAAATATCCTCCAAAACCTCTTACAGCTTCAGAGATTAAGAATGTTGATGAAAAAGTTTTATTATATAAAGCAGTGGGATGAAATTGAATGAATTCCATTTCCTCTATAGTAGCATTAATCCTATTTGCCATAGCTATTCCATCACCAGTTGCAATCGACGAGTTAGTTGTATGTCCATAAACTTGACCTATTCCACCAGTAGCTAACAAAGTAAATTCTGCTTGAAAAATTGAAATTTTGTTAGTTCTTTCATTTAAAACATAAGCACCATAGCAATAATTATTTTCTGTTATTAATTCAAGTGCAAAATGATAATCAAAAATCTCAATGTTGTTTTTCGTATGAACTTGTTTTAAAATAGCTCGCTCAATTTCATATCCAGTTTGATCTTTATGATGAACAATTCTATTTTTAGAGTGTCCTCCTTCTCTCCCTAAATCTAAAGTACCCTCTTCGTTTTGATCAAAATTTGTTCCCCAATCAATTAACTCTTTTAATCGCTTTGGACCATCAGTAATGACCATAGAAACTATATCTTTATCGCACAAGCCATCTCCACACACTAAGGTATCATCTATGTGCTTTTCAAAATTGTCTTCTAACTTATTTTGAACAATGGCAATGCCACCTTGTGCATATTTAGTATTTGATTCATCTTCACTAGATTTGGTGACAATTGTAATCTTTTTGTTTGGAAACTTAGTAGCAATTTTAATAGCAAAAGTCAAACCAGCAACTCCAGAACCAATTATTAAATAATCAGTTTGTATCATTTTTAGGATAATTTAAGCATTCGTTCTATTGGAATTAGTGCTTTCATTCTGACATCTTCAGGAATGGTAATTTCAGGTACTTCATTAAGCAAACAGTCATATACTTTTTGTAAAGTATTCATCTTCATAAAACCACATTCGCTACAAGCACAAGTATTATCTTCTTGAGAAGGTGCAGGAATCAAAACTTTATTCGGAACTTCTTGTTGCATTTTATATAAAATTCCCGCTTCAGTAGCAACAATAAATTTATCACTCGGAGAAGACTTTACATAATTAATCATTCCCGAAGTTGAACCTACATAGCTCGCCGTTTCAAGAATATGAGTTTCAGATTCAGGATGAGCTATTATTTTTGCATCAGGATTTTTTTTATGAAGTTCAATTAATTTATCTAATGAAAAAGCTTCATGAACCACACAAGATCCATCCCAAAGTAGCATTTTTCTTCCTGTTTTCTGAATAATATACTTACCTAGATTTTTATCAGGTGCAAAAATAATTGGGATATTTTTAGGGATTGATTCTACAATTTTTAATGAATTAGAAGAAGTACAAACTAAATCACTTAGAGACTTTATTTCTGCTGAACAATTTACATAGGTAATAACAGTATGATTTGGATGAGATTCAATAAATTCTTTAAAAAGATGTGGTGGGCATGAAGCAGCCAAAGAACAACCAGCTTCTAAATCAGGAAGAATAACTTTTTTAGTCGGATTTAAAATTTTAGCAGTTTCTGCCATAAAATGAACACCTGCAAAAAGAATGATTTCGGCTTCAACTCTGGTAGCCTCTTGTGACAAACCCAAACTATCACCAACATAATCAGCTATTTCTTGAATTTCAGGTTCTTGATAATAATGCGCTAAAATAACTGCATTCTTTTGCTTTTTTAAAGCTATAATTTTTTGTTTTAAATTTTTCACACAAATATAAATATTTGAAATTATATAAATAATAATAATTTCAAAGTAACGATTCAAATTATTCAAACAATATGATTAAAATCATAATTTTTTATTTTAAAACGGTTGTATTATTGATGAAACTTAAATTTCAATATTATGAATACATTAGAACACCTAACAATAGGAGAATGGGTAGCTGAAGATTACAGAACAGCTTCTGTTTTCTCAAAATATGGAATTGATTTTTGTTGCAAAGGAAATATAACTTTGGAGGAAGTATGTGACGAAAAAGGGATAGATTCAATTGAAGTTCAACACGAAATAGATATTATTCTTAATACGAAAACAACACATGATATAGATTTTAAATCTTGGCCTATTGACTTATTAATTGACTACATTGAGAAAGTACATCATCGTTATGTTGAAGTAAAATCAGATGTATTGCTATTATATCTTGACAAACTTTGTAAAGTACATGGTAAAAATCATTCAGAATTATTTGAAATCACTGAACATTTTAAAACTTCTACAGGTGAATTAGCTCAGCATATGAAAAAGGAAGAATTGGTTTTATTCCCTTTTATTAAAAAATTATTTAACGCTTTAAGAACAAATACTGCTATTGAGCATCCTCATTTTGGAACCGTAAATAATCCTATTGCAATGATGATGAATGAACATGATGCAGAAGGAGAACGATTTAGAGAAATTGCAAAACTCACAAATAATTACAATCCTTCAACAGATGCATGTGAAACTTATAAAGTGACTTTTGCAATGCTGAAAGAATTTGAACAAGATTTGCACAAACACATTCATTTAGAAAACAACATAGTATTCCCAAAAGCAAAAGAAATGGAAACAAAACTTAATCTCAACTAACTAAATAAACATAGAAACAAAATATTTATACTATGGAAAAATTCGTGATTAAACGAAATGGCGATTACAAACCATTTGAATCTTACAAAATAAAGGATGCTATTGAGAAAAGTTTTGAAAGCGTCACTATTCCTTATGATGAAAGTATTTTCAACAGTCTTATGTCTTCCATTGACATTAAAGATACTTGGGCTGTAGAAGAAATACAAGATATGATTGAAAAAACTCTATTTCAAAAAGAGTATTTTACAGTAATGCGTTCGTTCATGCTTTATCGGCATACAAGAAAATTACAACGTGAACATGTAGCAGGATTAAATGATGATACAACCTATGTTGACAGCACACAAACCATTGAAGAATACATTTCACAAACCGATTGGAGAATTAACGCTAATGCAAACACGTCCTATTCTAATGCAGGTTTAGTAAATAATGTGGCAGGTAAAATCATTGCGAACTATTGGTTAGATAAAGTCTATTCCAAAGAAGAAGGTTATGCCCACCGAAACGGCGATATTCACATTCATGATTTAGATTGTTTGACAGGTTATTGTGCCGGGTGGAGTCTAAGAGTTTTATTAAATGATGGATTCAATGGTGTTCGTGGTCGTGTTGAAAGTAAACCACCTTCACATTTTAGAGAAGCATTGGGGCAAATGGCTAACTTTCTTGGTATTTTACAAAGTGAATGGGCAGGTGCACAAGCATTTAGCTCATTTGATACTTATTTAGCGCCATACGTTTTTAAGGATAATCTTTCATTTGATGAAGTATTAAAAGCGGTTCGCAGTTTTGTATATAATCTGAATGTTCCTGCACGTTGGGGGCAATCTCCTTTTACCAATATAACATTAGATTGGGTTGTTCCTGACGATTTAAAAACACAAATCCCAACTAAAAAAAACCATCATTTCTTTGAAGGTAATTTCAATCATGATTTAGTTGTAAAAGCCAATGAGCGTGGAGTTGATAAACCAACCGATTTACGTTACGAGCATTTTCAGGAAGAAATGAATTTGATCAACAAAGCCTATTACACAGTAATGACGGAAGGTGATGCCAATGGTCAACCATTTACTTTTCCAATACCAACAGTAAATATTACCGAAGATTTTGATTGGAATGGCGAAAACACCGAAATTCTTTTTGAAAACACTGCAAAAATTGGTTCTTCTTATTTCCAAAATTTTATTGGAAGCCAATACATATTAGATGAAAAAGGCAATAAAGTTGAAAACGAAAGTGCCTATAAACCAAATGCCGTTCGTAGTATGTGTTGCCGATTACAACTAGATTTAAGAGAATTACTAAAACGAGGTAACGGGCTTTTTGGAAGTGCCGAAATGACAGGAAGTATTGGAGTTGTTACTATCAACATGGCTCGATTAGGTTATTTATATGAAGGTAATAAAGAAGCATTTTTTGAACAATTAGATAAATTAATGGAAATTGCTAAATCAACTTTGGAGAAAAAGAGAGTCTTTATTAAAGAAATGTATGATAGAGGTTTATTTCCATATACAAAAAGATATTTGCCCCATTTTAGGAATCATTTTTCTACCATTGGAGTTAACGGAATGAACGAAATGGTTCGCAATTTCACAAATGACAAAGATGATATTTCCTCAACTTTTGGAAACAACTTTTGCATGGAAATTTTAGATTATATCAGAAATAGAATGAAAGAATTTCAAGAGCAAACAAGTAATCTTTACAATCTTGAAGCCACACCTGCTGAAGGAACAACTTATCGTTTTGCCAAAGAAGATAAAAAAAGATTTCCAACTATTCTTCAAGCAGGTCAAGGAGAAAATATTTATTATACAAATAGTTCTCAAATTCCTGTAGATTTCACGCAAGATCCTTTTGAAGCGTTATTGATGCAAGATGAATTACAGTGTAAATATACAGGTGGAACCGTACTACACTTATATATGAACGAAAGAATTAGCTCGTCCGAAGCTTGTAAAAACTTTGTAAAAACGGTTTTAACCAAGTTCAGATTACCTTATATAACTGTAACTCCAGTATTTAGTGTTTGTCCAGTGCATGGATATTTGAATGGTGAGCACGAGTATTGTCCAAAATGTGATGAAAAACTTTTAGAGGAATTAGATAATGAAACTTTATTAGAAAGTACAATAAATAACAATTAAACACAACAATCCAAAATGAATACAAAATCGGTAGAAATTTTAGAGCACAATCAACATTTAAGAACTAAATGTTTGGTTTACACAAGAGTAATGGGGTATCATCGCCCGGTTGAGAGTTTTAATATTGGTAAAAAAGGAGAGCATAAACAGCGTGTTCATTTCAGAGAAAACCAGTGTTAGCCAAACCAATTTGCAATATTACTCCATTTACATTATTAGATTATCCCAATAAATCAGCTTGCATTTTATGGTATGCAGGTTGTAATATGCGTTGCTTGTATTGTTATAATCCCGAAATTGTTTTAGGAAAAGGAGCCATTACTTTTTCTGAAACAATTTCTTTCTTAAAAAAACGCAAAGGATTACTCGATGCCGTAGTTTTTAGCGGTGGCGAATGCTTAATTCATAAAAATATTGTCAAGCAAATCAAAGAAGTGAAAGCATTAGGTTTTTTAATCAAAATAGATACCAATGGATCGAACTCAAAAGTAGTAAAGCAATTGCTCGATAATAATTTAATTGATTATGTTGCATTAGATTTTAAAGCATTAAAGCCTAGTTACAATGCAATTACAAAGTCTAATTTGTTTGACGAATTTGAAAGTTCCTTTGAACTTCTTCTAGCCAGTACAATCCCATTTGAGATAAGAACTACTTATCATTCCGAATTGATTTCAGATGTTGAATTAAATGAAATGATTCACTTTCTTGAATATAAAGAATACAAAGGAAACTACTATATTCAGTATTTTAAAAACAATGTTGAAACATTAGGAAATCTTTCTTCTTCATTAAAAATTAATTCATCAAAAATTGAAAATTCACCTAATATTAGAGTTGTTTTTAGAAATTGATTTTATGTTTTTCAAATTTTCAAATACAATAATATAAAGACCTATAAAAATTCCGAGTCCAAAGCTGACAAATAAAACATAAATCCAATGCAAAGAATCCTGTAATTGACTAAAAGATTCATTCTTACTAAAGAAATTCCAATATCCTTTTTTAATTCCCATAAGTAGTAAACTTACCCAAAATAAAAGGAATGAAGCATTGAAAATCTTGATTCCAAAAGCAATTCTTTTTTCAGAGACTAGAGTAAATTTGTTTTCAGAATCTATAATAAAAGCTATTGATGATAGTAATATCAAAGTGTTAATTCCGATAGTCGTACCCATCGAATGTGCAACCGTAATATGTGTTCCGTGAGTGAATAAGTTGATAGATGGAATAGAAATTAATAATGCCAAAATGATGTTTAAAAACACCCAAAAATCAGCTAAAAGTATCAGTTTATATGCTAATGAAAATTTGATTTTCTTTTCTTTTGAAAGACTTTTTTTCCAATCATAAATTATAGAAAAAAGAATAATCCATTCGGTCATGCTTATTGCGTATGCTAAATATCGTATCCATGGCGCGGTTGGGATAATGTAAATGTGATGTGCCCAACCAAACATTAAATTTGTCAGTCCAAGAAAGTAAAAGAAAAATGCTTTTTTGGATTTTGCATAACTTTCATCGTTGCTAATTTTAGACATTACAAATAGTGCCGTTCCATAAACCAACATATTCCAAGAACCAACATAGGAACCACCAGATTTCCATTGCAATGAAATGTTTTGAATAAAATGATCTCTGAAATAGGGCAACAACCACAAATGAGCTTCTGTAAAATGATATATCATAAATATAATTCCAGTTGCCCACATCCAAAAATAAACTGGCCAATTTTTAAATGAAGGCAGCATGGTTTTATAATAATTGATGCCAAATAAAATCCACCCTACTACAATTGGAAAGTAAAAATAACTTGGAAACTCTAAATATTCTTTTCCAGCGAAATTCTTTAATAAATAAGAAATAATTATTCCAATTCCTGTGAAAACAAACAGCCAAAAATGAACTTTTATAAGAAGCAGATTTCTTGGTTTTATATAATAATAAATTCCTCCAATTGCCGAAAGCAATATCCAGGAAACAACAAAAAGTGTATGAAGCGGACGCAGCGCATTGAAAGGCAAAATTTCTTTAATAAAACTTGGCGTTATATATTGAAATCCAGCTAGTAACCCACAAAGAAGCCCAAAAAGAAGTGAAATTAAACCGATGTAAATAAAATAAAGCGGATATTTATCTGTTTTCATGTTACTTATTTTTTATTTCAACCCAACCGTTATATTCAATACTTACTTTTTTGTTTGGATAATAACCTGTTAGGTCAACTTCTTTCAAAAATTGAATTAAAGCTTCTTTTTCATCTTCATTAAAACTAAATTTTGGCATTGCATTTACACCACTAGTTAGCATCGTTTTTATATTGGCTTCATCTCTTTTGGAATAAATATTAGTAAGATCAGGGCCAAGATAACCGCCCAGGCCATAGAATTGATGACAAGAATTGCAATTATTTTCTAACCAAATGGTTTCACCTTGTATCGCTTTTTTGGAAAAATGAATTGTTCCATAGTCCTCTTTTGAAGTATAAATAATAAAATTATACGCTAAAAAAAGACTAATTAGTAGCGATAAAAAAAGTAAATATTTTTTGGATGTCCCCATTAATAAATTTTAATTTTCAATATTGATTGTTGGTTTCAATATAACTTCACTTTTGATTGAATTTGAAATCAAACATGCTTTTTCAGATAATTCTAAAACACGTTGCGCTTTCTCTATTTTATTTAAGTCGGCTATTGTCAATATTGGTTTTACAATAATTTTGGTCATTAAGTATTTACCCTCTATTTTTTCAAGAATACCATCAGAACTACATTCAAATGAAATAAAATCTAATTTTGAATATTCAGAAATTGCCAAAAAAGTAGTCATAAAACAACTCAATACAGAAGCCGTAAATAAGTGCTCAGGAGACCAAATGTTGGGCATTCCTTTGTCAAATTCAGGAGGAGTTGCCACTTCAATTGTTGTTGGTAATTCGGGAGATGAGATAAGCCCTTTTCTGTCGCTTTCCCATTTTAAGTTTACATTATAAATGTGATTTTCCATTTTTTTAAATTTGTTTGCAAAGTGCTATTTTTTAGTTCTCTAATTTTATGATTTCAATCATGGTTTTATTTATTATGAAATAATTATGATTAAATTGATAATGATTAAAATTGTTATCGTTGAAATTTTCCAAAAAGAATGCGCTTTTTTAAGCTCCATGAACTGAAATGCAACTAATAAAAACTTAACTGAGAATAGTGCTAGAATTAAGCATTTTTTTATGAAAGAATCTAAGGGAAGATTGACTATTAAAAAAGTAGCAAATGTCAACAATAGTAATAATGCGAACGTATATGTTAGTTCCTTTTTCATAGTTAAAAAATAAGGTATAAAACAGGAAATAACAATAGCCAAATCAAATCACACATGTGCCAAAAAGCGGCAGAAGCTTCAACATCTTCTATGGATGTTTTTGTAATATTTCGGTTTAAAATAAATAATATGACCAAGCCAACCACAACATGAATTATATGAAACCCAGTTAAAAGCCAATAAAATGTAAAGAAACTATTGGTATCTAACAAATAACCAGCTTCAATTTTTATATAATATTCAACACTTTTTAATACAATAAAAAGCAAACCTCCAACCATTGTAATTTTGAACTGAAAAGAAGCTTTTTCAAAATTATTTTCTTTGAAATTATGAACCGCATTTGCAATAAAAAAACCACTTGCAAGTAATAAAAATGTATTAATAGTTCCAAAAGTTCTATTGAGATGCAAACTAGATTCGTGAAAAAGTTGCGGATTCTCTTTGGAACTAAAAGCCAACGCAACAAGTGCCATTCCGAAGGTAAAAAGCTCTAAAAAAATAATTATCAACATCAAGATTCCTCCTGGTGGATAGTAAAAATTTTTGTAATTTATTTTTAGGGGTTTTATTTCCATTCTAATAATCTTTTTTCGCCATCAACTTGTTTAATATCAGTTATGTCTTGCGACATTTCAATGACTCCTTTATATTCTTTTTCTGAATTTCGCACAGCAAAATAACGGATGTATATTAATCGATCTTTATAGTTTATCCAAAAAGAAGCTTCGTTTTGTTCTCCTTTTCTGAAAGCTTCTAAAATTTTTAAAACAGTATCAACACTTTTTGGTGGGTGACAAAAGCGAACTTCTCTTCCAATAATCCCAGCACTTCTTGGGAAAACTCTTTCTTCACCTCGGTTATAAAAAATCACCTTATCATTTTCATCTACATAGGTTAAATCAATAGGTAAAGTTTTAAAAAGTAAGTTTGCTTGTTCTACAGTCATATATCCTTCATCATAATGTGCTGCTTTTTCATCAAAAACGACTTCAGTTCTTCTTTCAGTATCTTGTGATGGATGAATGTACTCAGGTTCGTTTGGATAGTTTGGTGGAACATCGGCTAACATCCAACCAATTTCATCTTCCCCTCTTCGCATTACCTTCCAGTCATCATCAGATAAAATTTCTAATGCATTAGGAAATAAAACGATTTCTTCCACTTCCAATAATCTATTTATGTTTTGTATTGCTAATTCGGTATTGTGTTTTGCTGAAATCAAATTTTTGTCTTCAATGTTTTGTCTAACAATTCTAAAGATTTGTCTAATAATATCATGAAAAGACCACATATTTCGTGATGGTCCAGTCCAATCTTTTTGTTCAAGAAATGGGAAAAGTTGATTTTCTTTACGTTCAAAACGCTTTTCAATTGTTGCCAGTTGGTTGAATAAATTATAAAACTTCTGAAAGTCATTATTGATGTCAACGTGAATAAGGTCATCTGTAATAGAATGAATTAGAAGTGTTTCATCTAAATAATTTTGAATTGGATGTCCTTTTTCTAATTTTTTATTTTGGAATTCTGATGTCATTTTAATTTTGTTTTATTTTTTCGTACAACTTTACCATTGATTGTAGTAATTCTGTTGGTGTTGTTAGAATTTGATAGTGATTTTGTCCAAACATTTGAGGTAAATAATATTTAGCTTGTGCTTCAATTGCCAAGGCATAGGAACTAATATCTCTTTGATTTAATTCTCGTAAGGCTTGTTTCACATCGTTAATTCCATATTTGCCTTCATACTTATCATAGTCGTTTGGTTTACCATCAGAAATTAGAATGATCCATTTATTTTTGGTATTTCGAGTGTCTAATCTTGCGCCTGCATGACGCAATGCAGCACCAATTCTTGTATAGCCAGATGGTTCAATTGCACCTACTTTATTTTTGGCAATAGCCCAATTTTCATCAAAATCTTTAACAGTTAAATAGGTCGAAAAATTTCGTGTTTTGGAGTAAAAACTATCAATTGAAAAGTCGATATTGAATTCGTTTAATATTTCGCCAAACAAAATAGAAACTTGTTTTTCAACATCAATTACTCGGTTTCCAGCTGCATAACTATCACTTGATAAACTAATGTCTAAGAGTAATAAAATGGACAAATTTTTTTCTTTTTTCCGGTTGGAAAGATAAATTTTATCGGAAGGTGTTTTTTTCGAATGAACATCTACGTATAAATCTGTAATAGCATCAATATCAAATTCTTCGCCTTGGGTTTGACGTTTTTGCTGTTGCATTTTGTTGTTCAAATTGGTCAAAATTTTTCTTAAATTTAATAGTGTTGAATTGTTCTTTAATATTGTATTTTGATAGTATTTGGAATCTATTTTTAGTTGAATTTTTGGATATACTTTACAGAAATGGTCTTTGTATTTTCTTTTTTCGAAATCCCATTCGTCATAAGTTAAATGAAAACCATTAGAATCGATTTCGGCACTTTCAGAGATTGAAGTGTTTTCAGTAAATTCCGCTTGATAAACAGAATGAGTAGTATCGTCAACACGAACAGTGAATTTCATATTAAGATCTTCAATAGCGTTTTCGTGTTTTTCTAAATCGTCGGAACCATCAAAATCACGCCAGTTTCCATTGAACTCTTCGGCAGTTTCTACTTTCTCAAAGCTATGAAGCAATACATAATCTTCTTGTTGTTTTTTATCTATTTCAACGGTAGTTATTTCTTCAACAGCTTTTGCTTGCAATGTTGTAGTAATTTGTTCTGAATTAGATTTTTTTACTAAATCCGAAAAATTTTCTATTGTTGTTTGAGTGTTTTCTTCATTATCATTTTGCATCAACTTGCCATAAATCCATGAATAATCGGCTGTGTTTTTTGGAGTTGTTTTAGCTTCAAAATGCGATTTTAAGTTTTGATAAATAACTTTTGAATTGGGATATTTTTGAAACAATAAGGTTAAAATATCCTTCTTATTTTGTTCAGACAAAACTTCATCTAATGTTAAATTTATTTTTAATTCAGATTGAACACTTAGAAATAATATTCTAAAAAAATAAAAACCTAAATTGGCTTCTTTTGTAGCAAATTCATTAAAATAAATAGGAAGAAAAAAATTGTTATTTTTATAACCACCTTCTCGTTCAGCAGGAAAAAGTTCAATGGCATTTCCTGTAATTGCTCTTGCTAAAATGGTCAAACGAGGTTTAATATCCTTTAAGAAAATAGCATTATTATCTAACAGAATTTTATTCTTATTTCTTTTTTTGAAATATTTAGAAACGGTTCCAAAAAGTAGCTCGTCTATATCCATTATTAAGTTTTTATGGCTGATTATATCATCAAATTACACAAATCTTTCAATGACTGAACGGTTTGCAAATCGTCGGTTAATGGCTCCACTATTGCAATGTGAGTAGAAAGGCGTTTGGGTAATCCGCTTTTAATTAGCGTTGCCGCATTAACCAATAGTCGTGTCGAAACAGTTTCGGTTAATCCAAGTTCGGTTAGATTTCTTATTTTTGAACCAATCGCAACTAGTTTTTTAGCATTTTCAGCATCAATTCCAGTTTCGTTAATAAGAATTTCTATTTCTTGTTTGGTTTCAGGATAATTGAACGAAAGCGCCGAGAAACGTTGTTTTGTTGAAGGTTTTAACTCTTTAAAACCACGTTGATAACCAGGATTAAAAGAGGCAACAAGCATAAAATCTTCATGTGCTTTTACAGTAATTCCTAATTTATCAATAAACAACTCTCTACGATGATCAGTAAGTGAGTGGATAGCAACAATAACATCAGGTCTTGCTTCTGCAATTTCATCTAAATAAATAATTGCGCCTTCTTTTACGGCTGTGGTCATTGGTCCGTCAACCCAAATAGTTTCGGCTCCTTTTATGATATATCTTCCAATTAAATCGGTTGAAGAAGTCTCTTCATGACAGGCAATGGTGATGAGTTTTTTTTCCAATTTATGCGCCATGTATTCGATAAATCGAGATTTTCCAGTTCCGGTT
The DNA here is from genome assembly GCF_054776075.1 of Flavobacterium koreense. Taxonomy (NCBI): domain Bacteria; kingdom Pseudomonadati; phylum Bacteroidota; class Flavobacteriia; order Flavobacteriales; family Flavobacteriaceae; genus Flavobacterium; species Flavobacterium koreense. Next base: position 540,184 of record NZ_BAAHCF010000029.1, read on the forward strand.
GGCCCTTTTAGGAGTAACGGAATTTTATTGGAATAGGTGTGAGAAAAAATTTCTTCTTCCTTTCCTACAGAAAAATAGTATGGTATTAATGAAGCCATTTTTTTAGAATTATTATGGTTTTACTTCAGTTTTGTAATTAAATAGATTAGGGTTTATTTTTATAGATATAAATCCCCAATTATTGCCTGCATTTTTATTTCCACCTTTTAAAACTTCCATTGATGTTGTTGCAAACATTTGCGAAAAACCTGCATCAATTGTTACATTCTCATACATTTTGTAGGCTAAAGTAAAGTCTAATTCGGTTCCTAAATAATTGTCTTGTTTTTCACCAGCTTTATAAATTGATGCTGCTGAGGCAAAATAATGAGGAATTAGTTTGGCAGAAACTTTATTTTTTTCATATTCTAATGTTGCATAAACATCAGTTAAACCAACAGAATTTATATGATTTCCAACATAAAAATAATCCATATAACCATTAAACTTATGATTAGTTCCGTATAATGGATTAAACGATTTCACATCGGTTGAAGTGTCATTTTGATCTTTTCCTGAAAGACTTTCGAAACCTAAAGTTGCATTTAGATTTGTTGAAAATTTGTACCCAACATTTGCAGATAAATAGTTTGCATTAACTGAATTGTCAGATAGTTTTCCAGTCTGTAAATAAGCTGCTCCATTGATATTTAAGTTTCCGTTTTTGTAAACCAATCGCGAACCTAATGTTTGGCTGTAATCTACTTTTTCTTCTGTTCCAACTAAATAAGGCATTCCGTTGTTTAAAACTAAAACACTCAATCCTATTTTCTTAAAATCAGTATGATACCATAGATATTGCAATGATTTGTATTGATTTAAAGCATAGTTTTCTTCGAAGTTGGTTTCTTTATTTGCATTGTATGCAACACCAAAATGAATTTTATTTGTTGCGTTAGGTGCAAATTTTAATACAAAGGCATCGTGGCTTCTTGCTTGCATTGCCCAATCAACATTGCCAAAAATTCTTGCATCATCATAATTAATTTCTTGACGTCCAACTTTAAAAGCAAATTTTTCATTCATTGCAACTTCTCCGTACCCTTCATGAAACGAAGAGGCGATATCGTCTTTAGAGTTAGTCAAAGCATCGCCCCAAGTTCTAACATTTTGAGGTGAAACCACTAATTTTATATTTTTAAATGAATAGTCAAAAATCAACCTTGTTCTTTGAGATATAAAAGAAGCGGATTCTTCAGTATCGGGTTTTAGCGTTCCATAACCATTTCTGTTTTCAAAGCGCGCTCTTAAATCGGCATTAACATTAAATTGTTGTGCTGAAATTGTAACTGTTCCTAAAAGGCCAATAAGAACTGTGTATATATGTTTTTTCATGATATTATTTGTATACGGTTTCAATTATTTTATCTACTGTTTCTTTGTTGTTTACGCCCAAACCTTCTTGCTGATGAATTAATATACCTTTCTTATCAAAAACACTGATAATGTTGGAATGAGAAAAATCCATTGGTGCAATTTGTTTGTATTTTACAGATAGAACATTGGCAAACTCTTGTACTGTTGTTTTTGTTCCTTGTAGAAATGTCCAATGTGGTGCATCCATAAAATTGGCTTTTGCAAACGTTTTTAATCTTTCAGGAGTATCTACTTCGGGATCAATACTTACTAAAACAAAGTTTAAATCGGAAAGTTTGTCTTTGGGCATTTTAGATTCAATGTCTCGCATATCGGCTACTAATCTTGGGCAAGCGGCTTTGCAACTTGTGTATATCATTACCATTACGGTAACTTTTCCTTTAAAGTCTTTTATTTCTATGGTTTTGTTGTCTTGAGTTTTCCATTTGCTCGTTAAATTAAAAATAGATTCGTCTGAAATGGATTTATTTGTTATTTCGGCGTTTTTTTTGCAGCCAAAAAGAGATATTGCTATAAAAAAGAGGATTATTTTTTTCATGGTTTTTTTGTATTTAAAGTGTCTTTGACACATCTAAAACCTAAATTTTTCACTGCATAATTTGCTTTTACACTTCCTCGAAAAGCATATCTAATGAACGCAGCATAATTCATTAAATCGGAAGCATTTAGTGAACCACTTCCACAGAATAAATTTTTATCTGTAGTTACATCACTTCGAGATTCACCAGTTAATAAAATTGAATTAAAATCGGAAGTCCATTCCCAAACTAAACCGTGTAAATCATATACACCATAATAGTTTTTGAAGGTTTTTCCAATTTCATTGTTAAACGTTTTTGGTTTTTCGTACCAGTCTAAAATATATTGATTGTATGCTTTTATTTTTCGAGCATCTGCCATTTCTTGATTTGCCATTGCTACAAATTCCCATTCGTCAACGGTTGCAAGTCGTTTACCTTGACATTCGCAATAAGCATTTGCCGCATACCAAGAAACGTTTGTAACTGGACTCTTTGGTTTCATATCTGTTGCTAAAATGGTATCCTTTTTCCAATTGTTTAGATAATTATCATCTGCAAAAAGTTTTTTTACTTCGGATTTTCTCCATCTTTTGTTTTGTTTTACAAAAGCTAAAAAGTTTTCGTTTGAAACAGGATAGACATCCATAAGTAAATCACTTACTTCTACAGCTTTATTTTTTTTTCCGTAAAGAGGAACATATTTTCCGCCTTTTATAGAAACCATCGGTGTTTCTACTCCAAAAGAAACGTCGTTTGGAGTAGAAACTGATGGAACAGTTATATTTTCTAGAGTATTCGTTTCTTTATCTTTCGAGCAAGAAATTAATACAATTACGACAAACAGAAAATATAACTTTTTCATTGAATCAATAATTTATTTTTTACTTCTAATGGCTTTAACCATAGCAGGAGTAACCTCTTTTTTAGAATTGCCCCAAGTGCTATAAACATAAGTTAAAACATTTGCAACTTCATCATCCGTAAGGGTTTGTGCTGTCATGACACTATTGTATTTTTTGCCATTTACAACGACTTCACCTGTTTTACCTTTAAGAACAAATTCTATTGCTCTATTTACATCAGCATTTAAGAAATCTGATTTTGCTAAAGGAGGAAATGTATTTGGCAAACCTTCTCCAGTTGGTTGATGACAAGCAAAGCAAGTTCTTGAGTAAATTGATTTTCCATCTGCAATTCGTTCAACAAGAGTTACTGCTTTTGGAGCTTTTGCGCTTGCTTCATTTGGCATGGTTTGAATTGTGCCACCTTCTGGATGATAAACTTCGTCAGATTGAGGTCCTGAATAAACAGTTTTGTTATCGTCACCAGTTACATTTATCATCCCTAAACTTCCTTTGTTGAATGTTCTAAAGATAGAGTGGTCAACTATGATTAAAGTTCCTGGAGCTTCTACTTTAAAGTCCACAATTGCTGCTCCTCCAGAAGGCACAAGAGTTGTTTGAACATCGTGGTTGATTAAAGTTCCTCCTTCAACATGAACATTATCGAAGATTTCTCCAATAACGTGGAAGGAAGAAACTAAGTTTGGTCCACCATTTCCAACAAACAAACGAATAGTTTCTCCAACTTTTGCGGTAAGCGCATTATCGCCAGTTAGTGAACCTGTTTTTCCATTAAATACAACATAATCAGGTTCTTCTTTTATAGCTTTTGTCATATCAAAAGGTTGTAATCCTTTTTCTCCGTTAGCACCTTTAGTATAAAAATCACCTTGCATAATGTAGTATTCTTTATCAACTGGAGGCAAACCACCTTCTGGTTCAACCAAAATTAATCCATACATTCCATTAGCAATGTGCATACCAACTGGAGCTGTTGCACAGTGGTAAACAAAAAGACCTTGGTTTAACACCTTGAAAGAAAAAGTTACTTCGTGTCCTGGAGCTACAAAAGAGGATTTTGCACCACCACCTGGACCAGTTACAGCATGTAAATCGATGTTGTGAGGTAATTTATTATCAGGATGATTTTTTAGGTGAAATTCAACTTCATCACCAATTCTGGTTCTAATAAAACTTCCAGGAACAGATCCGCCAAATGTCCAATAAACATATTTAACGCCATCAGCCATTTCACCTTCTTTTTCAATTATTTCAAGATTGACAATCAGCTTTTTGGCCGGCCTATCTCCAACTGGTTTTGGTACAAAAGGAGGTGAAGTCAATTCTGCATTTATAGTTCCATCTACTTTTATTTGAGTAGCATCTACTTTCTTGTATTCATCATTTTGCTTACATCCAATAAATGCAACCGAAGCAAAAATTAGTATAAATATTTTTTTCATTACTTTTAACTTTTTAATTATTTTCAATTTCCATCGCTTCGTCTGTTGGTCTACCATATTTTATGAAGTCATATATAAAAAGACCTATTCCAACTGTAAACATTGTTGCACAAATAAGTAATACCACAAAATGGATTGCAATTTCGTTTTGAACTTCCATAAATTCCATTTTCATTTTTCTTTCCATATATACTTGAGCTACACCAGCAACACCAAATGCTACAGTCATACCAAGGATTCCAATATTTGACAACCAAAACGCGGCATTTCCTTGTACACTATTATAGCGTTTTCTGCCTGTTAAGTTTGGTAAAGCATAACTAATAATTGCTAAAACAATCATGGCATAAGCACCCCAAAACGCATAGTGTCCGTGCATTGCAGTAACTAATGTTCCGTGAGTATATAAATTAGTTTGTGGAACTGTATGCGCAAATCCTAATAATCCTGCACCAATAAAAGAAACAATTGCAGAACCAATAGTCCAGAATAATGCAATTTTGTTTGGGTGGCTTTTTTCACCTTTTCTATACATATTCACTGCAAATAATGCCATTGCAAGGAATGCTAATGGTTCCAATGCTGAAAATATTCCACCTACGATTAACCAAATTTTGTTTACTCCAATATAATAATAGTGATGTCCAGTACCTAAAACTCCTGAAAGGAAAGTTAAACCAATGATTACATACAACCATTTTTCAATAACTTCTCTATCAACTCCTGTTAGTTTTATTAATAAATAAGATAAAATACCACCCATTATTAATTCCCAAACACCTTCAACCCATAGGTGAACAACCCACCAACGGAAGAAGGAATCCATTACTTGGCTATCAAACCAAATCATTCCAGGCAAGTATAGCAATGCTGCAAATAATAATCCCATTGATAATACCAATGCAGTTGTTGTTTTGCGTTTTCCTTTGAATAGAGTTCCTAAAATAAGTCCTAAAAACAATAAAACATTTACAACAACAAGAAAATCCAATTCTCTTGGAATTTCAAGAAATTTTCTACCTTCCCAATGGTTCAAGTGAAAACCAATTATAGCTACAACACCTACAACAGCTAATGATATAAGCTGTACATAAGCCCATTTTACGCTTATCAATTCTCTTTGAGCCTCTTCGGGAATGATGTAATAAGCTGCTCCCATAAACCCTGTTAATAACCAAACTACTAGCAAGTTGGTGTGTACTGCTCTTGCAGTGTTAAATGGAATGATGTCATGCAGACCTTGCAAACCAATTCGATCAAAGCCCATGATAAAGCCATATATTATTTGTAATGAAAACAATAACATACATAAGGCAAAAAACCAATAGGCTACTTTTTGTGATTTATATTTCATAATAATATATTTTAATTTTTAGCTTTAGATAAAGGAGAAACTACTCGGTCAAAACCATTTAAGTCGATTTTGCCAATCCATTTAAAGTAGGCAATAACAGCTTCTGCATCAGCCTCTGACATTGCATAAGCAACCATTTTTCTACCTCTAGGTTGCCATGGTTGTTTCGACATTAGAACAGCTTTAACATAAGCATCACCTCTTCGGTCAATAACTTTTGTTAATTCAGGAGCATAATAAGCTCCTTCTCCAAGAATAGTATGACAACCCATACAATTGTTGGATTCCCAAATTTCCTTCCCTTTTACAACTTGAGCATCAATTTTGCCATAGTTGGTTTGGTCATTTTTTGGCATGAACGAGTAGATAGTTAGCCCTATGAAGACTAAAAATGTAACTAATGTTCCTCCTAGAAAAAATGCCCTTGCTTGTGATTTTGATAGCATAAATTTTAGTTTTAGTTAATTAATTTTAATAAAAGATAATAATGTCCTTTATTAATTTTTAACAAAATTCCGAATAGATGTTCTTATAAAACATGATAAAAATCATAACTGTTAAATAAAAGATAAAATTGTCTTTTATGATGCTAATTTAATATTTTTGCCATAAAAAAATGTTTTCAAAGAGTTGTGAATATGGAATAAGAGCTACAATTTTTATTGCTACACATTGTTGTAAAGAAGGAAAAGTAGGATTGAAAGAAATTGCTAAAGAAATTGATTCTCCAATTGCCTTTACTGCAAAAATTTTACAAGTTTTAGTTAAAAATAATATTGTTAAATCTAGTAAAGGAGTTGGTGGAGGTTTTATGATTTTAAAAGATGAACTAAAAAGCATTAAGCTAGTTAATATTGTTAATGCGATTGATGGTGATTCAGTTTTTTTAAGATGTGGTTTAGGGTTAAGCAATTGTTCTGAAGAGCACCCTTGTCCTGTTCATGAAAAATTTAAGTTTGTAAAAAAAGATTTAATTTACATGCTAGAAAACACTTCACTTGAAGAATTATCCTTAGGCATTAAAAAAGGACAAACTTTTTTGAAATATTAAAATATTTTAAAAACGTAAAACCTCTGTCATAATACCAAAACGGATTGTATTGATTTGGTGTTGAAAATATATGTTATAGTAATCCATACCGTGATAGAATTGAATATAGAATCCAATATCTTCTAAAAATTTTGGATGATAATAAACAATTAAACTTGTATTAAGTCTGTCTATATTAAAAGTATCCCAATTATTAATATTATCAAGCATCAAAGTAGTTTCAGCTTTTATAGAAAAGTTTGCTCTTTGTTCTTTATTTTTTATTAGACTACTTTTCATAGGAAGCTTGTAGGCTAAAAAGGTATTGTGCCATCGAAGTCCACTATATTGACCTTGAAGTTCTTCTAACATCCATTTTTTTGGATGAATTTCAATAGAGCTTTTAATAAATTTGAACGCATTGAGTTGGTTACTGTAAGATGATTTTAAAAATCCAATTTCTATATAATTTGTTGCAAAATTACCGGATTGTAAATTGACATCTCCATTTTCGGTATAGAAATTTCCGTTTTGACCATTCGAATGATGTGCAATTTTACCAAAAAGTGTTAATTTATTGGCTGATTCTTTATGACCTGTTAGAAAATAAAATGCTATTTGAGGAATATAACTGGGTGTTTTTACTGGATATGAATATTCATCAAACATTCTTATAATGATTTGAGAGGTAAGTACTGCCATTAATCTTGAATCTTTACGTTCTCGAATTTTAAAATTAGGACTAACATTTGCTTCAAATAGTAAGGGTTCTAAATTTCCAATATCAAAAGGAAATGTAACATAACTTTCTCCTTGGTTAACTTGTGCTATTTTATCTAAACTAAGTGAAACTATTGAATCTGTTTTAGTTTGTGCCGATGAAATAGATGTTATTAAAATAATAGAAATCAAAACTATTTTATTTTTCATGTTTTCATTTATTTGTTGAATTCAAGATTTCTAAAAGTTTGAATTCAATACTTATAAATATTTTGATTTAAGCTAAGTTTCTAATTTGATTTTTTATAACTCCAAACCGCCATGCCGTTTACAAATACTGCAAATCCGGTAACAATTAATAGGTTTGGTAATACTTCATAAAATCCGGATCCTTTTAGTAGAACCATTCTTATGAACTCTACAAAGTATCGAATAGGGTTTAACAATGTTAAGCTTTGTGCCCATTTTGGCATACTTTCGATAGGTGTAAATAAACCACTCATTAATATGAAAATCACCATAAAGAACCACGCAATAAACATAGCTTGTTGTTGGGTTTCGGTATGATTAGATATGTATAGTCCGAATCCTAAAATTAATAGCAAATACACTGATGTAAAACCATAAACAAGGAAAATATTACCTAGCATGGGAACATTAAAAACAACTTTAGCTATAAGTAAGCCAACAGTCAAAATCACTAAGCCAAGTACCCAAAATGGAAATAATTTTCCAACTATAAACTGATATTTTTTTATTGGTGTTACATTAATTTGCTCCAATGTACCTAACTCTTTTTCTCTAACTATATTCATTGATGACAGAAATAAAGTAAGCATAGTAACCAATAAAACCAAGATACCTGGGACCATAAAGGTTTTGTAGTTTAAGGTTTTGTTGTACCAAAAAGACGGTATAACTATAATATTTTGAGGTATTTCTTTGTTTCCTGAAAAATAGTTGGACTGCATTTGAATATTTTGATTGTATGTATTTATAATTTGTGTTACATATACATTTTCAACACCTGCTGTTGCAGCATCTATAGCATTAATACTTACTGAGATACTTGTTTTTTGGTCTTTTTGAAGGTCACGATTGAAGTGAATTGGAATATTTACAATAATATCGGTTTTTCCTTTTTGCATTTCTTGGATAGCTTCTTTTTCAGAAAAATAGGGTTCTGTAACTTTAAAATAGGTTGAGGATTTAAACGAATTTATTAAATCTCTTGATTCCCGACTTTGGTCATTGTCGACAAAAGTAATTGCGATGTTTTTAACATCGAATGTAGCTGCATTTGACAAAATTAATAATTGCAAAATGGGTAATATAAATATAAGTTGGAGCATACTTTTATCTCTAAAAATTTGCTTAAACTCTTTCTGTATGATGAATAATATTGTTTTCATATGTAAATATTATTTGTTTTTTGGTGCATATGTATCGCTATTTTCATTGGTGTTTGTTTGCAACAAACTTGTTGTTAATGGCGATTTCATAATTTATTTTTATATCCCAATGATTGTTTTTAAACCTTTACAGTAATACTATTCTTACTCTAGTCTAATTTTATATTTTTTGATGCTCAATGTTATAAAAAACACAGTCATCCCTATTAATATAAGGGTTTCTTTCCATATATATTGAATTCCGACACCTTTGAGCATAATGGCTTTTACAATAATAATGAACCATTTTGCAGGTATGATGTTACTGATTACTTGCATGGGTAAAGGCATACTATTTATAGGAAATATAAATCCTGATAGAATAATTACTGGTAGCATCAAACCCATTAATGATAACATCATTGCGGTTTGTTGAGAATTAGAAACGGTAGAAATTAATATCCCCAATGAAAGAGCAGAAATGATAAATAATATACTTTCAAAAGCTAACAAAAAGATGCTTCCATTTATAGGCATTTTGAACACAAAATAGCCTAATGTTAATATTACGATTGCATTGATAATGGAAAGAAAAATATAAGGAAATACTTTTCCAATAATTACTTGAAATGGTTTTAATGGAGAAACTAAAAGAATTTCCATAGTGCCTAATTCTTTTTCTCGTGTGATAGAAATAGAGGTCATCATAGCTGAAACAAGCATTAGAATAACGGTCATTACACCTGGAACAAAATTAAAAACACTTTTTAGTTCAGGATTATAAAACATTCTCGATTGTACTTCAACCTTTACCGGATTACTATTGGATTGTTTTTTTTGCGATTGATAATTTTGTATAATTGCTGAGGTATAATTTGCTATTGTGTTGGCAACATTAGGTTCGGTCGCATCGGTAATTGCTTGAACTACTGCTACTTTTTTGGTTTCTAGATTTTTACTAAAATTTGGTTCGAAAATAAGAACTGCCTTGATTTTTCCTTTTTTAAATTCTGATTCTATGTCGCTTTCTTTTTCAATTTGGTTTTCAACATTAAAATAGGGTGATGCTTTTATTTTATAAATAATTTTTTGTGTTTCTATATCGTTTGATTGGTCTAAAATGGCAATGTCAACATTGTTAATTTCATTTGTTATGGCAAAACCAAACAATAAAATTTGGGCAATCGGCATACCAAACAGAATAAACAAAGAACGTTTATCTCTGAAAATATGGTAGAATTCTTTTTTTACAAATCCGATAAATCTTTTCATTTGTTTTTTGTTTCTAGTTTAAGTTTCAAGTGTTGTAGTGATTTATTATTCTATATTCCTTGCTAATTTTAAAAAAACATCATTCATAGAATCTACTTTGAATTGTTGTTTTAAATTTTTTGGGGTGTCTAAAGCTTCAATAGAGCCGTCAACCATAATAGAAACACGGTCACAATATTCTGCTTCATCCATGTAATGTGTGGTTACAAAAATGGTAGTACCTTTATAAGCTTGTGTATAAATCATTTCCCAAAATTGTCTTCGGGTTATTGGGTCAACGCCTCCTGTTGGCTCATCGAGAAAAACAATTTTTGGTTCGTGCAGTAATGCAACTGAAAACGACAATTTTTGTTTCCAACCCAATGGTAACGAACCTACTAAATTATTGGCTACTTCTTGAAGTTCTAATTCTTCTATTAATTGTGCGATTTTTTGTTTGATTTGTATTCTTGATAATCCATAAATTCCACCAAAAAAAGTAATGTTTTCTTTAATAGTTAAATCATCATACATTGAGAACTTTTGGCTCATATAACCAATACTTTTTTTTACCATATCGGCTTGTGAGTGAACATCAAAACCTGCAACATTGGCTTCACCTGAAGTAGGATTTGAAATTCCAATCAACATTTTCATAGCTGTTGTTTTCCCTGCTCCATTGGCTCCTAAAAAACCAAAAATTTCTCCTTTATAAACATCAAATGAAATGCCTTTTACAGCAGTAAAATGGCCAAACTCTTTTGTTAAATTTTTTACAGATATTATTTTTTCTCTTTCCATTTTTTTGTTTATAAGTCCATGAAAACATCTTCAATGGTTATTGTAGCAGGTTTAATAATTATATCCGTATGATTTTTATTTTTCAAATAGGTTTGTAAATCGTTTGGATTGAAAGTTGCATTTTTATCTATGTAATGTACAAACTCACCAAAAGCATAAACACTGTATTGATTAGGATAATTTTTTAAATCGTGAATCAATCCGTGTGTGTTTTTTGCTTGTACATCATAAATTACTTTTTCGTAGTTGTTAATGATATTTTCTGGTGTTTCTATTTTTAAAATTTTGCCTTTTTGAATTAATGCAATTCTATCGCAAAGAGAAGCTTCATCCATATAGGGTGTTGAAACTAATATTGTAATGCCTTTTTGTTGCAATCTTTTTAGCATTATCCAAAATTCTTTTCGAGAAACGGGATCAACTCCTGTAGTTGGTTCGTCAAGAAATAATACTTTTGGAGCATGAATTAACGCACAACATAATGCTAATTTTTGTTTCATTCCGCCCGAAAGAGCACCTGCTCTTCTGTCTTTGAATGGTTCAATTTGAATGTATATGTCTTTAATTAAATCATAATTTTCCTCAATTGTGGTTCCGAAAATAGTGGCAAAAAAATGTAGATTTTCTTCAACAGTTAAATCTTGATATAGCGAGAATTTTCCTGGCATATAGCCAACAGAGTTTCTGATTTCTTTGAGTTGTTTGACTACGTCAAAACCTGCTACTTCAGCACTTCCTTCATTGGCAACTAAAAGCGTAGTAAGTATTCTGAAAATAGTTGTTTTTCCTGCGCCATCAGGTCCAATTAAACCAAATAATTCTCCGTCATTTACATTAAAAGTAATGTTTTCGACTGCTTTTAATTTTTTGTAATATTTTGATATGTTGTTTACAGCAATACTCATTATTTCATCAATAAGAAATTACTTTCATCAATTGCTTTTATTGCGTGTTTTACATTTTCTTCAATCATTACATAAGTGCCTGAATTGAGATTAACGACTGTTCCTTTATCATCAGTAAAAACAGCATTTCCTGTAATGCAAACTAACAATGCAGGTATTTTTGAAACGTGCTCTTTAAGTGTTTCGCCTTTTGCTATTTGCAATGAAATTACTTTAGCGTCTTTTGGTTCAAATAATAATTGTGTTTGAACTGGTTTATTTTCGGTATGTAAGTTTTTTAAAATCATTGGAAATATTGATTAAATGTTTTAAACGAATTTTGAATTTCTGTAAACTGATTTGCTGATTTTTCTTTAGAAAACGAATCGACTAATTCTATATATGGAACTAACCATTTGTGAAGTTCGTCATGAGCTTGTCCTTTCATGGTACAATTTGATGTTAGTATATCAATATTTGTCTTTAATTTATTAGCTAATAATGAATAATTAGTGCCTTTTTCTTGGTCAAAATGGACTACATCTTTTTCCATATTACGAATGTGTAGCATCATATTATCATCTACCTTCCATTTTTCACCATTGTTTAATTGAATTGTTTCACTTTCAGAATGTTGGTGTTCTTCAGTGTTAATTTCAGTAGTTTTTTCTTCTTTTGATTTCGTGTTACAAGAGAAAAGGAGTAATACAACTGTGGATAAAAGGGCAATTTTTATTTTTAACATTTCTTGTATTTTTTTTAATTATTATTTAATCCACATTTCTGCGGGCATTCCGATTTTTAGACTACCATCATTTTTTACTTTTACCTTTACGGCATAAACGAGATTTACTCGTTCTTCTTTTGTTTGAATAATTTTAGGAGTAAACTCTGCCGAAGATGCAATCCATGAAATGTTTCCTTGATATGATTTCATATCTTTTTCAGCATCAATTTTTACCGATACATTTTGTCCAACTTTTATTTTTGACAACTGTGTTTCGCTTACATAGATTCGCAAAGTCATTTCAGAAATATCAGCGATCTTGTATAGTGGTTTTCCAAATGCTGTTATTTCGCCTGGTTCAGCATACTTAGTCAAAACAGTTCCATTAATAGGATTAATAATTTTACTTTTTGCTATTTGATCATTGATTCTAGCAATTTGTACATCTATCGATTTAAGGTCATTTAAAATAGGTGCATTTTGAGTTCCGACACTTTTTATTTGCTCTTCGATAACTTTTACCTTTCCTTCAATTTCATCTACTTGTCGTTTAGTTGCAGCATTTTCAGCATACATATTACTGATTCGGTTTTTCTCTAATTTAGCTGTTTTTAATTGTTCATTTAAGACGCTTTTTTGTGATATTATATTTGCGGATTTTGACGACACGGTGCTTTTAGAGGCAATTAATTGTTGTTTCGCAAAATGTAATTGTAATGTATCAACTAATCCTACTTGTAATTGAGATTTTAATTCATCTCCTTCTTCGACTTTTAAAAACTCTATTTTACCGTTAGCTTCTGAAGAAATAGTTATTTCAGTTGCTTCAAAATTCCCATAACCGTCAGCTTTGTCGTTATTTTTGTTACAAGAAATTAACCCTATCGTTGCTAAAATTATTATGCTTATTTTTTTCATTTTTTTAAATTTTTCGGGTACTATTTTATTTTCCTTTAATTATTTCGTAATTTGATTTAGCTGCTGCTAATTGAACTTCATGCGTTTTCAAAATATTTTTTGCTTCAAATAAATTGGTTAATTCTATAAGATATTCAGACGATGTTATCACACCATTTTTTAATTGAGCATCTGAGGATTTAATAACTTTTTCACGTATTTGAATTATTTCGGTATCAGAAAGCAGCAGTTGTTCTAATTTTTTAATTTCAAAACCTTGCTCTTCTAATTGTATTTTGTTATTTAATTCAAATGTTTCTTTCTCAGATGTTACTATTTCTTTAGATATATCCAATGCTTTTTTATCTGTTTTGGTTTTGCCCCAATCAAAAATATTCCAATTCGCTTTTAGACCAACAACATAAAATGTTTGAAAAGAATTGTCTAACATGTTTAATCCGGGATTACCATAACCCGCTTGACCAAAAGCATTTATTTTTGGAAGATTTGATTTAGATAGTACACTTTTCGAGAACTCTAATTGCTGATTTTGTAAATCATAAAAAGCAATTTCAGGTCTTGTTATATTAGTGCTATTTGGATATGATACTGGTTGTATTAAAGTTGTTTCGGCATCAATATCTGAAAAAGTTAATTCTGAAAGGTTATTTAATAATTTGATGTTTTCAAATTTAATTTCTGTTAATTGCTGGTTTATTTTAATAATTTCTGCTTCTAAAACCTGTTCTGATGATGGAAGAATTGCTCCAAATTTGACTCCCGATTTCACTTCCTTAACTTTGGAAGTTAATAATTCTTTTTTTGAAGATAGTAATGCTTTTTTTTCTTGAAGTAACAAAACAGAAAAGAAATATTGATTGATTCGAGTTTTTATTTGATATAAACTAACTTCTATTATTTGTTGTTGTGTTTTGGTTTGTGCCTCTTTTAATTTAGTATTTGCATCAATTATTCCACCATTGTATACTAATTGATTTACATCTAAAGTTGCTCTATATTGATCTTTATTTAAAGATTGAACTCCTGGTAGTGAAGTAGGTAATCCTATCACTTCAGATTGATAAGTTGCTTGTGCATTTACATCGATTTTTGGTAATTTTCCTTTGCTTAATGCTTCAATTTCATAACTTGATTTTTGTTGTATTAATCCTGTTTGTTTTGATAAAGGATAATTTTTTGTAGCTAATGAGTAACAATCTTCCAAGGTTAAAGTCTGTTGTGCATTTGCATATATTGATATAAACAATACTATCAGTATGATTAACTTAGTTTTCATAATTTATATTTTTATTGAATTAATGATAAACTCAGCTACTTCCGTTTTTCTATTTTCTAGTATTTTATTGTAGCTTTCTTTATCCACATTAACAAGCGCCATTAATAGCGGTTCTCCGATAAAAGGAAAAATATTTAAAGAGATAATATTGATAAATAACTGTTCAGCTTCAATTGGTTTAATAATTCCTTGATTTATAGCATCACTTACTTGAAGTTTAAATTTTTCAATGGAAGGAAAATTTTTTTCAGAGCGAAGCTTTTGAACAAATTCTGGGTTTTTATTTAATTCTTGTATTACAAAATTTGGTAAATAGGGATGTTTGATTACAAACGAAACATAATTTTCAGTGAACTTTCGTATTTTTTCAAATAAGTCACTATCATCATTTAGCACTTTATTTAATTGTGGTGCTAAAAGCGAAAAAGCACTTTTGAAAACAGCTTCAAATAATAATTGTTTGCTTCTATAATAATAATGCAATAATGCTTTATTAATTTTTGCTTTATCTGCTATTTCTTGCATTCTTGCACCTGCCATTCCTTTTTGCTGAAAGATTTCTTTTGCAGCTATTAATATTTCAGTTTCAGTATTTTCAGTTTTAATTTTATCCATATTGTTTAATTATATAGTTTAACTATTTGGTTAACAAAATTACTAAAATAAAGTTACTAAAATGGTGTTTATGCTTTTTTTAACAAATAATAAAGTCTTAATAGCTTTAAATAGCCTTGATTACTAGAAATGTTTAGCTTGTGACTGAAGATTTTTTCAATATATTATTGTCTAAAATTGAAAATTTATCTTTTAAAATCTTCATATCATCACTAACTTTTCTATCTAAAACTTTAGCATAATGTTGTGTAGTTCTTAAATTTTTATGCCCAAGCATTTTGCTCACGCTTTCAATAGGAACGCCATTGGTAAGTGTCACAGTAGTAGCAAAAGTGTGTCGAGCAATGTGAAAGGTTAATTCTTTTTCAATTTCACAAACACCTGCAATTTCTTTTAGATAAGCATTCATTTTTTGGTTGGATAGGATAGGTAGTAGTTTATCCTCGTTATTACATTGTGGATGATTTTCGTATTTGTTGATTATCATTTGAGTTACAGGAAGGATTGGGATTTTGGATGCACTTTCTGTTTTCTGTCTGTGAGTGAATATCCATTTCTCGCCATCAATACCGAAGCTTATATGCGACTTTGTTAAGTTTTTCACATCTATGTATGCTAAACCAGTAAAGCAGCTGAAAAGGAAGATATCGCGAACTAGTGATAGTCTTTCTGTTTTGAAATCTTTTTCGATTATGCTTTGAATTTCTTCTTCAGATAAATAAACTCTTTCAACTTCTTTAACCTTCGATTTGTAATTCGCAAATGGATTTTTATCAAGCCAATCATTGGCCAAACAAAGCTTGATGATTTTATTGAAGTTTTTAAGATATTTGACTGCTGTATTATTAGCACAGTTTCTAACGCTTCGTAACCAAAACTCGTAATCGGTTATAAAGGCATAATCAATCTTTGTAATATCTATATCGGAAACATTGTATTTCCATTGCATGAATTCAATAGTATGCTTGAGTGAAGTAGTGTAGCGTTCTAATGTCCCAGGAGCGTATTCTTTTCCAACAAGCTCTTTTATTTTGTTGTTGTGGTCTTTGAAGATAGGAACTAACATTCTTGCCCTATTATCAATACCTAGTAGTTTGTTCTTGATTGTTTCTGTAGTTACAGCTATCTTTTTATAGATCAGTTCCATTTCAGCATCTCTAATTTGACTTTTCAGTATATCAAGATGATTATTTATTGAACGAGCTTCTTCTGAAGTGCCTTTCATTTTACCTGCTTCTGTGGACCATTTGGATATTTCTACAAATCGGTTTGTACTCAACTCGATACGCTTTCCGTTGATTGTAATTCTGGTGTAGATAGGAACTAAACCATTTGCAGATGCTTTCGCTTTCTTTGCATAAAAGAGAATTGAAACTTTTGTTTTCATTGTGGTGACCTTTTTAGTTGTTATTAAATTTAACTTCAATATGACTAATCCACAAGATGTACAGTTTTTAAACTGGTTATTGAACTGGCTGTAAAGCCTTGTGAATACTAGTCTGAAATAAAAATCGGTTACCCAAGATTTGGATTGTTTAGGGTAACCGATTTTATCCCTTTAGGTTCACGAATGAATGAATAATTTGATATGTGATAAAAAGTAAAAACCCTTAAAATCATACGATTTTAAGGGTTTTAATTCAATTTGCTTTTCAGCTGGCGGAGAAAGAGGGATTTGTCTGCTACAAAAGTTACCAATAAAATCAATACTTCGCAAAGCATTAAATTTAAGTGACACCTCGACTGACACCTCTTTTATAAGGTTACTATTATTCTAAATTCAAAGTAGTCAAATATAAGGATAAATATTTGAATATTAAAGTATCAAGACTAAAAATTGAACTAGTTATTTAAGTGTTTATTGGTACCTTTCTTGATTAAAATTTGTTTTTGTATTTCTTCAATTTTAACCAAAAATCAAGTGAGTTACTTGTTCATATTTTATGCCGCTATATGTACAGAACTCTTCAATCGTTAGGAACTCATTTTCGAGCTTGTTGAGGTCTTTTTTTATCTTTTGCATCAATCTAGTACTTTGACGATAACTCTTGCCTGTTATTCGTTGTATGTCCTTCGGATAGATGCATACCCTCTGATTATTCAATTTCATACTTTATCTATACCTTTGATATAGCTATGCTATACTTCTGACGTGCAGAAAATCTTTTGCAATTTAGTTATAATTTTTGATACTTATTTATTGGCTTTTTATGTTCATTTAAGACACTTGTGTCGATTTTAGACATATGGTACACTTGTGGCTTTTTCTTTAGTGAAATGCTTTGTAAACTTTGTTTTAATCATTCAAAATGTGGTTGCAACTGATGGATAGAATGAAGGAGATTTTAGATGAATGTTTAACTAAATTTTGAAGTTATGGCTAGACAGAAAGGCATAATTAAACTAAAAGGTACTATCGGAGATATTACTTTTTACAAAACGCAAGATGGACACTTGGCAAGAGAAAAAGGCGGAATTGACGCTAGTAGAATTGCAAGTGATCCTGCGTTTCAAAGAACTCGTGAGAATGGTTCCGAGTTTGGTAGAGCTGGTAAAGCAGGAAAGATTTTGAGAACGGCTTTACGTCCGCTTTTAATCAATTCTGCCGATGGTAGAATGGTTAGTCGCTTAACGCAAGCGATGGTTAAAGTTATCCAAGCGGATACAGTAAGTGAACGTGGTTTGCGTAACGTGATTGATGGTGAAGCTGAATTATTATTTGGTTTTGAATTCAATATTCGTGGTAAGCTTGGTACAACTTTGTTTGCTCCGTTTGTGGCAACTATTGACCGTGTGGCTGGTGAAATTACTGTGGATTTGGCATCATTTATTCCTGCGAATATGATTGCTGCTCCAAGTGGAACTACTCACTACAAAATCATTTCTGGTGGAGCTGAAATTGATTTTGAAGCTGAAACGTATGTGGTTGCTACTTCTGAAACGGCAATTTTGCCTTGGGATGGAACTGCTACTGCTCCAATTAACCAAGTGAATGCGGTTACTGCTAACTCAACTAAGCCATTGTTTTTGGCTTTAGGTGTTGAGTTCTATCAAGAGATTAATGGGCAAATGTATCCATTGAAAAATGGTGCTTTTAACCCATTGTCTGTAGCGAAAGTTGACAGCGGTGTGTAATGGTCATTTGGTTAACTAGAACTTATTTCCCTGAAGGAACGAATGGTAAACTCGAATGCGAAGGCAAATTGATTTGTAACACAATTGAATTGCCGTGGAAGATGAACGAAACGAAGGTTTCCTGTGTTCCGGAAGGGAAATATTTTATTAGAAAGCGATACAGTGCAAAATACAAATGGCATTTGGAATTGGTGAATGTGCCGAATAGAAAGTTTATTCTTTTTCATCCTGCTAATAATGCTCAAAAAGAATTGCACGGCTGTATTGCTCCTGTTACTAAACTTTCTGGACCTGGATTAGGTTTACTATCTAGAAAAGCTTTTACAAAGGTGAAAGACTTAGTTTACAAAGCTTTAGACAATAAAGAAAGTGTAGAATTGATTGTACAATAGTGATCCTTTACAGGATGACATAAAAAGAAAGATTATGAATGTAGTAGAACGTGCTAAGGCACCCACTCCGAAATTTTTTAAGGTGTTGCGCACCATTGGATTAGCCTTATTAGCAGTAAGTGGAAGCATTGTAGCTGCTCCAGTAGCTTTACCTGCTGTTGTTGTAACCGTTGCGGGTTATGCTGCCGTTGCAGGTGGTGTTTTATCAGCAGTAAGCCAAATTACCGTTGATACTTCGACAAGCTCAGCAACCGTAGAGGATAATACTATCCTGGGCAACAAAAAAGATGAGGCAAAGCCCGAAACTGACGTTGGAGGAAATGGATAATTCCTTAACTTTGAGGGCAGGAACTTTTGGAGGATTTGCATTGAGTGTTATTCCTAATTTAACCTCAGCAGATGTCTTAAAAACAATTGTTTTAGCCTTTATTGGAGCAGTAGTGAGTTTTGGTGTTACCTTGCTTTTAAAACACTTAACATCGAAAAAGAAATAAGCTCAGTTTTGACTGGTAACCTTTACTGAGTATGAGAAAGCCTAATCATAAAAGATTAGGCTTTTTTGCTATAACGGTTGTAATGTGTAACAAAACTTGTAGTAGAAATTGAAATTTAGAATTAAACATATTAAAATTGAGCCACTTTGAAAATATAAACTAATCTTCGGTAAATATCTTACATCTTTGTTTTATTTAGTTTGATTACAATAGAGATTCTAATCACTCAGCTTCGTTTAGTCTCAAGATTTTCAATTGCCTTAATTATTTTTTCTGCTTTTTGATCATCCGTTGCAACAGTCGAAATTTCGTTTAGAATTTGAATCTTTTCTATTTTATCTAATCGCTCAAAAATATGCAAAACTTGCGCATCTTTAAAACACTCTAAAATTTCAGAATTATCATTTGTTTCTGTTTGATTTTCCAGATATAAAGTTACAATTACGGTATCTCCGCCATTTTTGTTTATTGCATTTCTAATTTCTGAATTTATAGCCATTTTTTTGTCTGAATTTTTTACTGGTCCTAAATTCTTATTCTTAATTTCATAGCTATCAATAGTTCCTGAAACTTTTAAATCACCCCATTTACCTTTAATATCTTTGGTATTTGGAATTATCAATTGATAAGTCCAAGCTCCATTTCCTGGAATGTATTGTAGCGTTAATTTTTCATTTTCGACAATATAATTCATTCTGTTTTCAATTTTTTAAAGGTTTTTAAATTTCAATTTGGTTTGTTATCATTATTGTCAAATCTTACAAATGCAATTTAGTACTAATACTCCTTGAATTATGTTGGTTGACACTAATAAATAGCAAATTGTATTCAAATATAAATGAATTCTTTCGATATGGTTTCTTTGATATAATAAAAAAAGCCCAGACTAATTAGTCTAGGCTTACATCCTATTTCATTCTATACCTCATCAAAATAGTGTTTCTTACTTCGTTTATTAAGTGGATGCTTCCTTTTAACCTAAAAAGAAATAAACTCAGTTTTGGCTGGTAACATTTACTGAGTATGAGAAAGCCTGAATTATGTTCAGGCTTTTTTGTAAAATTATATTTTGAAATTTATAGAATTAGGTGCGTAAATAAATCTACATTTTCATTCAAGTATTGATAATTAAATTTTCTTCGTTTTAATTGTTCTTCAATTTTTATGAAATCTTTTTTATTCTTTAATTCAATACCTACAACAGCTGGTCCACTTTCTCTATTATTTTTTTTGGAAAACTGAAAATAAGTAATATCATCTTCCTTACCTAAAACTTCGCTAACAAATTCCTTTAACGCTCCTGGTCGTTGTGGGAAATTAATAATAAAATAATGTTTTAATCCTTCATAAAGTAGTGAACGTTCTTTAATTTCTTCTGTTCTGGTGATATCATTATTACTGCCACTTACAATACACACAACATTTTTTCCTTTGATTTGTTCTTTGTAAAAATCTAAAGCCGCAATAGTTAAAGCTCCCGCTGGTTCTACCACTATTGCTTCTTCATTATACAAACGTAAAATAGTGGTACACACCTTTCCTTCAGGAACTAATACCACATCATGTAAACTTTTTTTACAAATTTCGAAAGTCTTTTCACCAACACGCTTTACCGCAGCACCATCAATAAATTTATCAATATCATCTAAAGTTGTATTTCTACCATTTTCCATAGATGTTTTCATAGAAGCTGCTCCTAAAGGTTCCACTCCTATAATTTTTGTATTTGGACTTAATTGACTGAACACCATAGATACTCCAGCTGCCAAACCACCTCCACCTATTGGAACAAAAAGATAATCAATAGGTAATTTTGTATCTTCTAACAATTCTAAAGCTACAGTTCCTTGACCTGCAATTACTTTTTCATCATCGAAAGGATGAATAAAAACTGCATTTTGTTGGTTACAAAAAAGACTAGCATAGTGAAAGGCTTCGTCAAAAGTATCGCCTTTTAAAACCACCTCAACTTTATCTTTTCCAAATAATTTCACTTGCTTTATTTTTTGCAATGGAGTTGTAACTGGCATAAAAATAGTGGCTTTTATATGCAGTTTATTACAAGCATAAGCCACACCTTGCGCGTGATTTCCTGCGCTAGCACAAACTACTCCTTTTTGTTTTTCTGAATCCTCAAGTGAAAGAATTTTATTATAAGCCCCTCTCAATTTATAAGAACGAACCGGTTGTAAATCTTCCCGTTTTAGCCAAACCTGAGCAGAGAATTCTTCACTCAGGTTTTCATTTTTCATCAAAGGCGTATGGATGGCAACTTCTTTGATGTTTTCTTGGGCTTTGTATATGTTGTCTAACACCTTCATTATTTTGTTGGTCTTAATTTACGAACTTGAGCTCCCGTTTGCCAGAATTCACTTTGTTGTAAAACAGCTAATTCTTCTTGTAATTTTTCACGATAATCGGGTTTACTATTTGCTTCAATTACTATTTCTGCTTCTTTACCAGATAGTACACTATCATACAATTCGTTTAAAACAGGTTCTGTTGCTTCTCTGAATTTTCCTTTCCAATCTAAAGCACCTCTTTGTGCCGTTGTTGAACAATTGGCGTACATCCAATCCATTCCATTTTCAGCTACTAAAGGCATTAAACTTTGAGTTAACTCTTCCACTGTTTCATTAAAAGCTTCACTTGGCGAATGTCCGCGCTGACGTAACACATTGTATTGTGCTTCAAAAATTCCTGCCAAAGCTCCCATTAAAACACCTCGCTCACCTGTTAAATCACTATATACTTCTTTTTGAAATGTAGTCTCAAACAAATATCCTGATCCGATAGCAATTCCTAAAGCCAATACTCGCTCATTTGCTGTTCCTGAAGCATCTTGAAATACTGCATAGCTTGAATTTAGTCCTTGTCCTTTCAAAAACAAACTTCTTAGCGAAGCTCCAGACCCTTTTGGTGCTACTAAAAACACATCGATATCATTAGGCGGAACAATACCCGTTTTTTCATGAAACGTAACCCCAAATCCATGCGAAAAATACAACGCTTTGCCTTTAGTTAGATACTTCTTCATTCCTTCCCAAGCTTGTATTTGTCCAGCATCTGAAAGTAAATTCATGATAATAGTTCCTTTTTTACAAGCTTCTTCAACATCAAAAAGCGTTTTACCTTCTACCCAACCATCGGCTACTGCTTTGTTCCAACTTGCAGTTCCTTTGCGCTGTCCAACAATTACATTGATGCCATTATCTTTCAAGTTCAATGCTTGTCCTGGTCCTTGCACTCCATAACCAATAACTGCTACCGTTTCATTTTTTAAGATTTCTTGTGCTTTTTTTAGTAGGAATTCTTCTCTAGTTACTACGTTTTCTAGGACGCCTCCAAAATTGATTGTTGCCATTTTATTTTTGTTTTTACTATT
Source organism: Flavobacterium koreense (assembly GCF_054776075.1). Classification (NCBI taxonomy): domain Bacteria; kingdom Pseudomonadati; phylum Bacteroidota; class Flavobacteriia; order Flavobacteriales; family Flavobacteriaceae; genus Flavobacterium; species Flavobacterium koreense. The sequence goes on from NZ_BAAHCF010000029.1 coordinate 562,799, forward strand.
AATTTTTTGTTTCTAATTCTTTTAAATACGTACTTAATTCTTTCATTGGTTTTGTAACTGCTACTCTGCCTGAGCGAGCAAATTCAAGTATTCCAAAAGGTTTTAAATTTTCGAAAAGCAATTGTGTTTCTGCTACATGCCCTGTTTTTTCGATGACCATAAATAATGGATCCACCGTTAAAATTCGGGCATAATTTTCACGAATTACTTTTTCTACATCGCCATTCGTTAACTTGTCAGTTTTAATTTTGTATAATGCGATTTCCTGATGTACTATTTCTTCCTCTTGGTGGACAAAAGCTTTTAAAACATCTACTAATTTTTCTATTTGACCTATTACTTTATTCACTTGATTTTCGGAAGTTCTTAAAACAATAGTATATCGAAATACACCTTTTACTTCGGACTCAGAAGCTGTTATACTATCAATATTCAAATGCCGACGTGTAAAAATGATGGTGATACGATTAAGTATTCCAATACTATTTTCTGTAAATACAGATACTGTATATGTTTTTTCCATATCTTTTATTATTAATTTAATCGTATTTCTGAAACTGAAGCACCTGTTGGTACCATTGGAAATACATTTTCTTCTTTTGCTACCATTACTTCCAACAGATAAGAGCCTTGATGGTTTAACATTTCTAATAGCGCTTCTTTTAAATGCGTTCTTTCTTCAATTCTGGATGATTCGATGCTATACGCTTTTGATAAAGCAACAAAATCGGGACTCATAATTTCCGTGAAAGAATAGCGTTTTTCAAAAAACAAATCTTGCCATTGCCTAACCATTCCAAGAAATCGATTGTTTAAAATGATGATTTTTACCTCTACTTTACTTTGTAAAATAGTTCCTAATTCTTGCAAAGTCATTTGAAAACCTCCATCCCCAATCACAGCAATTACTGTCTTATCGGGCGTACCAAATTTGGCTCCAATAGCAGCTGGCAATGCAAATCCCATAGTTCCTAATCCTCCTGAAGTAATATTACTTTTTGATTTATTGTAATTATAATACCTAGCAGTCATCATTTGATGTTGCCCAACATCAGTTACCACAACGGCTTCTCCATTAGTGATTTCTGAAAGTATTTTTATGACTTCATCCATTTTTAACTCACTACTAAATAATAATTCTGAGCTTTTTTGCAAGGTTTCCACTTCTGTTTTTTTGGCTTCGGTAAACTCATTTAACCACACTGGATGTTGCTTTTCTTGCACCAATTCTGTTAACAACTTTAATGCTTCTTTTGCATCGGCATGAACAGGAACATCGGCTTTAATAATTTTATTGAGTTCAGCCGCATCAATATCAATATGAATTACTTTGGCTTGTTTCGCATATCTTGAAACATCTCCAGTTACACGGTCATCGAAACGCATTCCGACAGCAATAAGCACATCACATTCATTCGTTTTAATATTGGGTGCATAATCGCCATGCATTCCTAAATACCCAACATATAATGGATTATTATTTGGAAAAGCACCTAACCCTAAAAGAGTAGAAGCAACTGGAATTCCTGATTTTTCTACAAATTGCAACAGTTCTTCTTCGGCATTAGACAACATAATTCCTTGACCAATGACTAAAAATGGCTTTTTTGCTTGATTAATAAGTTGGGCTGCTGCTTCAAGAGTTGTTTTATTTACATCAGGTTTCGGCTGATAGCTTCTAATTTTTGTGCATTTTTGGTAATTAAAATCCATTAGTTCAAATTGGGCATCTTTAGTAATATCAATTAAAACTGGTCCAGGACGACCTGTTGATGCGATATAAAACGCCTTTGCTATAGCTGCAGGAATATCTTCTGCTTTAGTAACTTGGCAATTCCATTTGGTCACTGGCATGGATATTCCAATTACATCCGTTTCTTGAAATGCATCTGTACCTAAAAGATGAGAAGCAACTTGTCCAGTGATACATACCAAAGGAGTAGAATCTATTTGAGCATCTGCTAAACCAGTTATTAAATTTGTAGCCCCTGGACCAGAAGTAGCGAATACTACCCCTGTTTTTCCTGAAGTTCTAGCATAGCCTTGCGCTGCATGAATTGCGCCTTGTTCATGACGCACTAATATGTGATTTACAGCATCTGAATAATCATACAAAGCATCATAAATGGGCATGATAGCTCCGCCAGGATATCCAAATATAGTTTTCACATTTTCTTCAACAAGAGATTTTAAAACTGCGTGGGCGCCTGTTATTTTTGTTGTATTCATTTTGTTTTTATTTATCGGTTACACATCCTTTTGAAGCACTTGAAACACATTGTAAGTATTTATATAAAACACCTTTTGTTACTTTAGGTTGTGGTTGTTTCCATTCTGATTTTCGTTTCATTAATTCTTCATCACTTACTTTTACGTTGATTGTATTGTTTTTTGCATCAATTGTAATAGTATCTCCATCTTTTACTAACGCAATTGTTCCACCAACATAAGCTTCAGGTGTTATGTGTCCAACTACAAAACCGTGAGTTCCGCCTGAAAATCTTCCATCCGTAATTAATGCTACACTATTTCCTAATCCAGCTCCTATTATGGCAGAAGTTGGTTTTAGCATTTCAGGCATTCCGGGACCACCTTTTGGTCCGCAATACCGAATTACGACAACATCGCCTGATTCAACTTCTCCTTTTTTTATTCCTTCAATTGTTTCAAATTCATCATCAAATACTTTTGCTATTCCTTCAAAATAATCACCTTCATTACCACTTATTTTGGCTACACTGCCTTCTGAAGCTAAATTTCCATAAAGAACTTGGAGGTGACCTGTTGGTTTTAATGGATCTTTTACATCCAGAAATACGTTTTGGCCTTTATTCAAATCAGGAACATTTGCTAAGTTTTCAGCAACTGTTTTTCCAGTGACTGTTAAGCAATCTCCATGCAACAAATTGTTCTTTAATAAATATTTCATTACTGCTGGAATTCCGCCTACAGCATGTAAATCTTCCATCAAATATTTTCCACTTGGTTTTAAATCAGCCAATACTGGTGTTTTATCACTTATTCTCTGAAAATCTTCTAAAGTCAACTCAATATCAACCGCATGAGCCATCGCAATCAAATGCATAACCGCATTAGTAGAACCTCCTAAAACCGTTACCATGGTCATAGCATTTTCGAACGCTTTTTTCGTCATAATATCTTTCGGCTTAATATCCATTTCTAACAAGACTTTTATTGCTTTACCAGCTTCCAAACATTCTTGACTCTTCTCATTACTCAATGCAGGATTAGATGAACTAAAAGGCAAACTCATTCCCAAGGCTTCAATTGCCGATGCCATTGTATTAGCCGTATACATTCCGCCACAAGCACCTGCTCCTGGACAAGCATTTTTAATTACACCTTTGAAATCCTCTTCTGAAATAGTATTGTTAATTTTTTTCCCCAAGGCTTCAAATGCCGAAACGATATTTAAAGATTCGCCTTTCCATTTCCCAGAATGAATAGTTCCACCATAAATCATGATTGCAGGACGATTTAATCTGCCCATTGCCATAACTGAACCTGGCATATTTTTATCACACCCAACCACTGCTAAAACAGCATCGTACCACTGAGCACTTACGACAGTTTCAATAGAATCGGCTATCACATCTCTAGAAACCAAAGAAAATCGCATTCCATCTGTTCCGTTAGAAATACCATCGCTTACTCCAATTGTATTGAATATTAAACCCACTAAGTTTTCCTTTTGAACTCCTGTTTTAACTTCTTTTGCTAAATCATTCAAATGCATATTGCAGGTATTGCCTTCATAACCTGTACTAACAATTCCTACTTGTGCTTTTTGCATGTCTTCTTCCGATAATCCGATTCCGTAAAGCATAGCTTGAGCCGCAGGTTGCGTTTCATCTTGTGTGATGGTTTTACTGTATTTGTTTAATGTTTTCATTATCATTTTGTGCTAAATATTGTTGCTGTTTCTCTAACTAATTGCGAATATTCCTCTTGGATTTTTTTACCTAATGAATCGTTCCAATCTTTTGGAAATTTTTTATCATCAACCGATTCAATTCCGATTACTTCTGCAGCTGTTCCACAATAAAATGCGCTATCGGCATTCCATAATTCTTCGGGTTGAAAAAGCCCTTGTTTTACTTCAATTCCTAATTTTTCTGCTAATTCTAAAACAGTAGCACGTGTAATTCCTGGAAGAATATTTCCTAATTGTGGTGTATATAAAACGCCTTCTTTTTCAAAAAACAAATTAGCTCCGGGACCTTCTGCTAAATAACCATCACTATCCAAAAGCAAAGCTTCATCGAATCCTTTGTCTTTAGCTTCTGTAGTAGCCAGAATGGAGTTCACATAATGACCACAAACTTTAGCTTCAATTTTTATAGAGCATGGATGTGGACGACAATAGGAAGAAACCGTCAAACGTAACTGTTTGTCTCCTAAATACGCACCCCATTCCCATGCGCAAATCATAATGGAAACATTATTCGGTCTATGAAGACTCATATTAGGATCGCAAAAAACTAATGGTCGAACATAAGCATCTGCTAAGTTGTTTTTTTGAAGTAATTCATAAGTAGCATCCACTAGTTCTTCTACTGAGGAATTGAAAGGGATGTTTACTAACTCGCATGATTTTTTAAGACGTTCATAATGCTCTTTTGCTTTAAAGACTTTAGTTCCTTCATCGGTTGCATAAGCGCGAATACCTTCAAAAACGCCATATCCATAGTGCAGCGTTTGACTATATAAATCGATTTTGGACTCATTTGCTTTTACAAATTTTCCGTCTAAATAAAGTAAGGTGTTGTTGTTGTAATACATATTGATTTGATTTAATTGTTACGAAATGGAATAAAAAAAGCCTTTCTCAAACGAATGAGAAAGGCTTAAAAATTGGACACTACCAGCCTGACTCACCCGAAAGAGCGAATAATAATGCTGATAATAATAATGTTCATATTGGTTTTCATTTTGATGATTTTGTAAATAAAAAAAGCCTTTCTCAAATGAATGAGAAAGGCTTAAAATTGGACACTACCAGCCTGACTCACTTAAAAGAGCGAATAATAATACTGATAATAATGATGTTCATATTAGTTTTCATAGTGTATGTGCCAAAAAAAAGCCTCCTAATTTCTCGGGAGGCTTCAAAATATTTTTAATATATATTTATAGCATTCCCTCTGCAGATGTGATCATCACATTTACAATAATAATTGAAGGAATAATAGCTAAATTTTTCAAAACTTTTTTCTTTATATGGTGCAATATTACTATAAAAAAATTAATTTATAACATTTTATTTGAAAAAAGTTATAAAAGTATACTTCGGCTTGAAAACTATAGGTTTTAAAATCTAAATATTTATTTCATTCTGTACCTCATCAAAATTGCGTTTCTCAGCTCATTGATGAGGTGAATGTTTTTTGCGTGATGGGCTTCTTGTTCTTGCAGCAGCTTGAGTGCTTGGATGTTTTTATGGTGCTGCTCGTGTTCACGCATCATTCGCGTTGCTCTTGGATTGAACTCTTTTTTGAATTCATAGAGGGATAAGAACGGAATAACCGAACCGCGAAGAAAAGGCATCCAGAATTTGGATTTCCATAGGCTCATGGCTATCCAAAAAATGTCCTCTTTTTGAGCTTCGGTTTGGAAGACTAGTACAAAGCTGTTTGTAAAAGGTTCATTGCTTGGTTTTCCGCTATTTAGTCCTTTTGATAATACGAAAAAGTGCGGTTTGGCATAGTGCGCCCCAGGTTGGTGGGTTTTAATAAAAATTGTGTCCATAGTACAAGGATTTAAAAGGTTAACTTCCTTCGTCTTCCTATTTTGGTGCCCGAAATGTGATTGAATACCGAGATGCCCCACACACATTTTTGCAAAAGAAAAAAGGAAAAAAAAGAAAGCCGTCTTGCCTTGTGGAAGGTTTCAAAAAAGCAAGTTTTTCAGAAAAAATACTACCCGATACGTGATTGAAATCGGCAGCGTCTAATTAGAAGTAAAATATCTTTTGAAATTTTTTGGGTGGAGATTTTTTCTGAAACCCGCAGGGCTTGAACTTGCTTTTTTGAATACCTGGAACTTATCTTTGCTCTCTTTTTTTTATTTTTTATTTTGAATATTCAAATCAAATGTTCTTGTTTAATCGGATTTTATCTGAAGGAATGAGTGTTGATTTGAAAGATAGACGTCTTCGGAAAAGGTATCAAATTCTTTGGATGGATGAATAAACCAAATCATAAAATACACAAGCTATTTATCCGGCCAAAGAATTTGATACTCTTTCTTTTGGTTTTGATTTTTGAGGATGCCTGAAAGTCAGTTGGCAGTCTCAGTGTTCAGTTAGCAGAAAAATGTCTTATGAAAATGTGAAGCATCTTCAAAAAACAATGCATCATACTACCGAGTGCGATGTGGCAGTAGCGCAAGTAAGGGTATCATTTTTTATTTGCTTATTGGGATGTTTCTGATTGCTTTAGTGAAAAAGCTGATGCCTGAAATTCAGTTGACAGTCACAGTGTTCAGTATGCAGCAGATTATCTTAAAAAATGGTATGGCATCAGCTTTTTCGCTGGAGCAATAACTGTGGGGTTTCTGGCAAATAAAAAATAATACTCTTACTGGGAATTTTGGTTTTGTGGGTAATAAAATGGCTTTTACCCTAGGCAAATTTAATAAAATTAAAAGCCATTTTATTACTTACAAAAGCAATGCAAATACTTCCTATTTAACCACAAAGTTGATAAAACAGTTACCGTAAACGTTCTTAAAAGCAATGAAAAACGTAATGCTTCCTATGAAATGGCGAACGTTGTTAAAGACAGTGGCGAAGGACGGTGTTTTTTGTAGCTGGGTGATGCGATGGGAGCTGCAAAAAAATGTTGTCCTGGAGCCACTGGCAAGCGCGTTGGGAGAGCGGCTTTTTTACATAATGTTATTATAGTGCATCCGAGATTTTGATTAGTAGCAGGATAGTTCTTTATGCACTATAATGCCACATTATGTAAAGAAGCTTTGGGAAAAAAAATTACTGGCATGAGTTGCGAAGCGTACGTGTTTTTGTTTTGTGCGTTGGGCAAGCTCTTTGCCTAATGGCGTGCACGATTTTTCAATTAAAGCATAATTTTCCTGTCATTAGGCAAAGTGCTTGATGAGCGTTGGGACAAAAACCATGACAGTAATTTTTTTTGGAGCGTTGGGAAGGAGTGGCAATTGAAAACTAAATTTTCTCTTTTACTTTTCTCTTTTATGTTTCCAATCGCAATTTTCTGAAAAGATACTTGGTTGGAAATATATTTTGTTTATAATATCTAAAAGTTTATTAGACTTCAAAAGACCACCACAATGTTTCGGTTCAGTTGCTATTGTGAAGCCACATAATCTTTCAAATATCCATTGTGTTAAAGGATTACTAATTGAAAGTATATTTTGCATTTCTTCTTTTTCCATGTATGTGAATTTTTTACCTTTTCCATTATAAGGATTATTCAAGGTGAAAAAGTCTAAATCTATGTCGAAATATACTTTGGTTTCATTAGAAGCTAACAAGCAATCTTCTAGCTCTTTATGTGTTTTAAACTTTTTAATTGTATGTTTGTTACCATTTATATCAATAAATTCTTCATCTTCCCAATTACTTTCAAAAGTACCTTGTCGGCAGTGAACATAAATATCTCCAATAATATTAAGATATGCAGCAGATAAAATGTGACCATCATTATTTCCTGCTAATTTAGCCCAACTAAATAAAGCTACTTCACCATCATTTGATTGATCAAGTTCTGATAACCACTTTTTTTCGGTTTCACAAGGATAACACAAATCTTGATGCCAATCTAAACTTACTAAGCACGGTGGTTTACAATCTGTATTCTCTCTAGTCCATTTTAACCAATAAAAAAAAGCATATCTGTGTTCTTGAAAAATAGCTAACTCTGTAACTCCTCTTCTTAAAAATGGATGGGACAAAATTTGTTTAGCAGAACCTGGAGGAACTATGTAATGAGGATTTCTAAATTCCATTGTTAGATTTATTGATTTGATATTGTGATTTTAGTGATAATAGAAGTTAGTGTAGCATTCAACCAAAATTGCCAATTTTCAAAATTTAAAATAACTAAAATTAATGTTATAATAGATATTGTGTTTAATGAAATAATTGCCTTTTGATTGTTCCTCTTTCTTATCACTTTCTGTTTTGGAGAAGTTTTGAAAACCCTCATTCCGGAGTTTAATAAGCTTACAGTTTCATTATCAATCATTGCCCAACCAATTGAGTTTGTACCTAAATCAAGACCTAAAATTCTACTCATTTTTATTTATTTTAAATTACTATATTGTTTAACGAAATTAGCGAAATGAAGCAAACAAAGAATTGATGCTAGGAATACTTGGACTAGGAGCGATTTTTGTGCAGCTGAATGAGATAATGAGTTAGTTAAAGTAATTTCCTTTTTGTGGTATATTTTTTGTAAATCATTCTTAAGAAAACATTATATGAAGTTGGCTATTAATACGTTTTTTGATATAAAATTTGTTTTTTGGTACAAGAGTTGTATATTTGCAAAGTCATTTCCCTAGGGAAAAGGACCTGGTTCGTGAAAACGTACGCCACAGCACCGTAGCCTGTGGCTTTTTTATTTTATCCTCTTAGCATACTTATCTTCATAGTACTTTTGATTTCTAGCATCATCAATATGAAAACAAGAAATAATCATATAGTCAGGAGTTATTTTTTCCATTACAACTAAAAAGTTTCCTTCTTTAAACCAAAAATAATCTCTGATTTTACCATCAGCTTCCAAAAATTGAAAGCAAGTCACATCTTCAGTATCTTTATTTTCTAATATTGGTCTTATCCAATGAATTTTATTAGCTCTTTTTTTATCAAAGCTTCTTTTGCCTTTATCTCCTCTTGTAATGATTTTTACAAAAGTATGAGGATAAGCTTCAAATCCTTCTTCTTTTGAGTTTGCTATATCAATCTTTACTTTACAGCCATCAAAATAAAAAACATTATCAATAAAATCGGCTTTGAATAATTGAAATAATTCTTCTAAATGTTCTGCTGATGGGTCAATTCCTAAATTAGATATGTGATCGTCCAAGTCTAATAAATCCATTATAGTTTTATTTTAGGTTGGTGATCAAAAATATTGAACTTTGTTTCCCAAGGTTCTGTTCCTTCTTCGAGATTAAAACCAGATTTAGTTTCTAAATATTTAATGAAATCCATTCTGTTTTGAGTTGGATTTACAATATTATTCATTACTACTCTTGTTTTATATGTTATTGCTCCAATAAAGAAATCGGCAAGTTGAAAGAAATTATTATCGTGAGAATGTAAATGTTGAAATTGCTTGAATGGACTATTGCCTTTATATTCGGTATTAAAAACTTCATTAATCTTTTTTAGTTTTTCTCTACCACGAGTATTTTGAATATCAATAAAAACTCTGTATTCATCGCCATTACTATTGTTTGGATGCAATAAATAATAGGTCATTTTATAGTAGAAATTATCATGAGAACCTTGGTTAAAATCTATATGATTTAAACGCTCCTTATATTTTACTAAAACACATCGAAACTGTAATGATGATCTAAAAAAATAATCGACTAGCTCTTTGTATAATTCAGTTCTTGCATTTGAAAATTTATTCCATTTCAATTCTGATTTTTGATTGTATTTCGTAAGGATTTGATTGAATTCTTTTTGTAATTCAGCGTACTCATTCATAGGTACTTTGATGTATCCGATACACATTACCGGAATATTGTCATGTTCTAAATGACAACTTTCATCTATATAAAAATCATATTTGTTATTCATTAGAAGTTCTATGAGCTAATTATAGTTTTAATTTAATTGACTGTTAGTAGTAATTCTTGTTAATTCATCTGAAGCATCTTTATTTAAATTTACTCCTTTTGCTTCTAAGTTTTCAATTACGGCAGATTTGAATTCTAATTTATCAATTAAGTGTTTGTGTTTTATTTTGAACAGCATAAATAAATCATCCCAAGTCATTGCATATATTTCGTAATTTCTAATTGATTGGACTAGATATTTTTGTCCTTTATTTTTTTGGTTTTCATATAAATCAATAATATAATCATCAACTTTTTTACCAACTAAAATAAATTTCCAATTTCTTCTTAAACTATTAAAACGTTCTTCCTCTATAATAAACCTTAAATATCTTTCAACTTGTTGAAATTGTTCAGAACCAATTACTACAGAAGGTCGTTTTAATTCAACAATAATATTTTCTTCAATGGTTAAATCATTATTTGTAGCATCTGGAATGTCTGATTTTCTACTAATAAAAATATCAGGCCTTTTAAGCTTCTCTTTATTATCTATTGTTTCTGGTTTTTTATTATCAATTTCGAGGTGTGCAAAATAATTATTTAATAAGATTTCAAAATTCTTGTCAGCAGAAACTAAATGAAATTGCTCACCAAATAACCAATAATTGTCTTCTATAACTTTTTGAATATGCTCTCTTTCATTTGTGAATTTTTCCAAATCGAAGATTAATGCTTTTAAGATTTCAACAACATTAAATCTATTCTCTAGTAACTTTATTAGTGTATTTATATGGGATAAATTTGTTCTCTTTAAAGTTCTGGCTAGTTCCTCTCTTTCGTCATCTGTAAGTTTTACAACATTTTCAACAATAGTCAAAACACTTTCTCTTTGATCAGTATCAAGTAGTAAATTTAAAAACCCAACAATTGTTTTGCTTTGAGTTGTAGTTAGACTTTGAAAAATTTTTGGTTGAACACTATATAACTCTTTGATTACATTTTCTAAATCAATTTTTCTTAAATGATCATATGAATTGTTTTTGAAAACTGGAAATACTTTGTTTTTGTTGTAACTTTCAATTAACTCATTAGCTTTTGAATTTCTAATGAATAATTTTTCTTTTTCAGAAACAAATTCATTTAGTAACTCTACAAGGTTTCTAAATGTAATATCTGTTTGGTTTTTACCAGAAAAGTCAAATGTTGGATTATCTTCTTTTGTGGCATTGAAGTTGTCAAAATAGGTTGCTTCAATATATAGAGAATGATGAAAATCTACAGCTTTATTGTTAAATGAAGTGTGTTTTCTAAAAACTTGCTTTTTCTCGTCATTTAAAAAGTAATAATAATATTTATCACCTATTTTCTCCTTCCATCTTATATAACTAACCTTAAAATTATAATCTCCAATTGGAATATTTTTTTCATCGGTATCATCTATTACAGAAAAATAATCTAAAGGATTATTATTAAGAAGTATTTTAAAATCTCTCTCTTTATTTAAGTATAGAAACCAGCCAAACTCATTTGCTAAAAACTTTTCAAATTCTTCATTATCTAATAAATCTCCATAAATTTCAGTAAAGCCCTCAAAAATCACTTTAGTACCTGTCTTTTGTTCTTTTGAAATTACTCTATCAAATGTTTCAAAATCTTGACTACTCTCTTTTTTGATTTGAATATTGTATTCTAAAAATTTATCCTCTTTTGTTTTAAAAATTGTACTCCAAGTTGCTTTATTACAAAAAGTTGAAAAAGAATATCTTCCCTTTCCTTTTTTTCCTTTTACAAATCCTGTTTCTGAAAACGAGTTCGCTTTCAATGAAACCATAAAATTTCCAAAAGTATCTGATATATTATCGAAACTAATTCCTGAACCATTATCAGAAATTGAAAAACTTTCAAGTGTTCCAATGGAGTTTGCTGAAAAATCAATATTTATTGTAGATGCTCCAGCATCAAAACCATTCCAAATATATTCAGCTATAGCTTTCTTATAATCTGATGGTAATCCACTACCTTCAATACTTTTAGATGTTAATTTTGTGGTATGTTTTTTCATAAATTAAATATGATTACATCTATTCTAATGAATAAATTTTAAAGTTTCAAATGAAAACAATTCCACAAAAATATAACAAAAAAGTTAATAATAAATTACTCAATTTTCATAATTCAATCTACTTTGATATGAAATTAGTTTCACTCTTTCAAATAGCTTAATTTTTGATAATTTAATTATAGAACTAATTTGTCATTTCAATCTCAATGTATGATTTTAAATTATATAATTCAATTTGGCTTTCACTATCTCCTTCCAATTGTCCAATCTCAATAAATGCAATATCATTAGCAAATGCTTTTTCACCAATTAGATGTTCGATATGGACGTAAACTGCTTCTCGAAGTCTTGGGTTGTCTTTGTGGACAATATAGTTTTTGAGTAACACTTTTATTCCTAAATCGGTTGGTTTGTTTGGGTTTTCTAATGGGATGAAATACATTTCGCTTATTCGTAAAGTTATGCCGTAATATTCTAGTGGTTTGTCGGTGCCAATTTCGTATTTGGTTAGGTTGGTTTCGGGTTGGAGGAATGCAGTTATTTTCCAACGTTCTACAATTGGTGCATGATGGACTAGTAACTCTACTTCTTTGAAAAGATAAGGATTTCCGTTTGCTGTAATGATTATCTCTGCACCGTTTTTTTTGTTTTTAATGATGAGGTCTAGGTTTTTGTTGTATTGATGTAGTATCTCGATTAGTTTGTCGAAATGGATTTTTAGTTGGTCTTTTGGTATTTCGTTTAGAAGAAGGAAAACGAAGTTGTTTTGTTGGAAGTAGTTCCAGAAGTTGGTTATTGTGTTCATATTGTTTCTTGTTATTGGAACGCGGATGAAACAGATGCTTCGCAACGCGGATTTATACGGATTTTATCTTTTGTCTTGAGCTGATTTTTCAAATGCTATTAAATTTACCATCTCTCGTAATCGTGAGCGAACTCGATTGCCGTAATGTTTTTCAATTTCTGTGGCTGATAGGTTGGTGGTTATGTGAGTAAATAGTTTTTTTGAAATGAATAGATCATATCTGCTCAATAGAATTTCTGCCATGACATTGCATTCGTTACCAAAATATTTTAAGTTGTTTTCTGTTCCTAAATCGTCAAAGCAATAGGTTCTTGGTTCTGATTGGTATAGTTTGCCATTGCTGTATTTGTGGATTATTTGGTAGCCGTCCTGGATGAATTCAAAGCTGATATCGCGACATGGTTTTACGAAAAACTTATGTTCTGTTGCTGTTAGGTATTTCATTAAATTCATCAATGATGTTTTACCGCAGCCGATTGGTCCGGTTAGTAGAATTCCTTTGTTGAGGTTTATTCCATATTGAAAACATGTTGGTTCGTCTTTTAAGAAATACGCGATTAGTTTGTACACAATTGGATAATCGGTTTCAATGATTTTGAAATGATTGCCATATAGTTCAACTCCTTTATTTTCTAACCAAGTAATGACCTCATCATAGCTATAATGGCTCTGAATAGTCTTTGTTGGTTGTTGTGTTGAGTTGTTTTGCTCTGTTTGGTTGTTCTGCATTTGAAATAAATTTTGGTGCGTTAATCATCCAATTTTGTGCTGCTGCTTGCCAATCGACCATTGGTGTTT
>NZ_BAAHCF010000029.1:576268-684903 GCF_054776075.1 Flavobacterium koreense
ACCTCCGACTAACCAACCGACACTTTTGAAATAGTTGAAGAATTTTTGAGCTTCTTGTTCCGGAAAGTTATTTTCTTGGAAATAGATTTTGACTTCTTCGATTGTTGGCTGTGACTTTTCTTCTTTTTCTTTTTTTGCGGAACTTTTTTCTTTTTCTTCATCATCGTTTTTTAAATCCAAATTATTTATTTCTACAAAATTTTTTGAGTGCTTTTCCAAGTTTGAAACGTTTTTATCGTTTAAAATGTTTGTATTGTTTATATAGTTTATAGAAGGTACTACTGCTTGTTCAGTACCTGTTTCACTACTAGTACAAGACTTGTTCAAAGCTTGTTCAGAAACAAGTTCAATAAGTGGTTCATTTTTTGGTTTTCTTTCGGATTTTGGCAGCGGTTTTAAATCTTCTGAAAAGTTGAATAAAATGACATGACTTCCTTTGAATGGATTGTATGATGGTTCGTAATTGATATAACCCAAACTATGCAAGTTCTTCAGACATTTATGATAGGTTGCTTTGGAACTTATTTTACTTATTCGCATTACCTCATCGCGATTAATACTGATTGGATTTTTGAAACGATTGCAATTCCAAAATTGAAACAATGCAATGTATAAACTTACGTGTGTTGGATTTAGCGTTTTATCAATGGCTACTTTTTCGAAGAAACCAGTTAAGTGTTTGATATAATTCATAATTGCTAAAATTATTTGAACAGAGTAGGTAAAGCATTTACCTTATTTCCATTTAATAACTTATCAATATCTGAATTGTCATAATACATTATGCCACCTATTTTGGTGTAGGTGAGTGTTCCGTTGATGCGGAGATTTTGCAAAGTACCTGGAGAAATGTTTAACAGTTTACGGACTTCATTGGATTTGAGCCACTGTTTTGTTTGTTGCGGTTTGGATTGAATGATTTCTTTTAAATCGTTCAAAAGAAGACTTCTGAATTCGTTTAAGTCTTCGCGTGTAATAACTTCGATTGCCATAACGTATGTTTTAGATTGTTATGGCACAAATTTGTAGTTTTTGAATAGTTTTAAATCACAAGTCAATCACAAGTTGTGATAGATTTTTATACAAAGTGTTGTATTTATTGGTCTTAAAGTAAGTCGTCTGTGTTTTCCATCCGTTTTACTAATTTTTCTTTTAATGCGTTTAGGAATTTGGTTTGGTCAGATTTTCGCATTCTAATTTCAAGGAAAGCCCTGTGATACTGACCTAAATCGATGTTGAATATGTTTTCAAAATACTCCGCAATATCTTTCAAATCGGATGCTCCATTATTAAACACACCTTCGGTATGCAAAGCATACAAAAGCTCTATTAATGCGACTTTAGAACCTGTCCAAGTTTGCTTTACCTTCGGGTTGACTTGTGATTTTTCCTTTGTGTCTTTATTTTCCATCATCAACAATTTATCTTCGAGATAAACTTGGATTAAATCGTGCGCTAAAATCTTTGCTACTTTAAAATCGTGAGAGGTTGAAAATGTATGATCTGCTTCAAAATAAAAACTATCTAAAGCTAATTTTACATCGATTTTTCCTCGTAAAAAATATTTGTGATCTAAATAGCTGCTTCCTGTTCTGTAATATCTGTAGAAGTCTAAGTTACCATCAAAATATCTTTTAAGTTTATCTAATTCGTTATTAAGGTATCTTTTGATAATTCTTTCACCACCATGCGGTTTCTTCGTTTCAATTTTGAATATAACGTTATAATAAATTAGTTTTGACGTAAATTTTGGCTTTACATTTTTAAAGAACTCTATTTCTTGTTGACTTGATTTATTTTTCTCTTTTTCAAATAATACTTTTAATTTTTGAAGTGATTTCAAAATAATATCTATAGCACTTTCACAACGCTTGATTGGGTCGTCTATTTCTAAATCAGTAAAATTTAACTGTTCGTTTAAATCTGTTAATAATTGGTTGATTTTTGGGTTCAATTTCTTTGGTATTAATTTTTGATTGAAACTTTTTTAATAATTTAAACTAATACCTAACCCAAATCCCATATCACTATCGTAATGTGTTCTTAAACTTATATTTCTTTTTAAAATGTAACGTGCATCTAGCATAAATTCTGTATCGGTGTTTACCATAAACCCCATTCTTAAGCGTTTTGAAATTGGAATATCCTCTCTCATTAACTGTAATCTTATGTTTCCATCCTGAAATACTTCTGCTTGAGCAATTACTAACATTGGTAATGTGTAATTAACCCCGGCACTTAGAACGGCTCTTTTATCTTTGGTATTTTCTTGTCCAAAAATGTTTTTTTCTATCATTCCATCCATATTCCTGTAACGCCAATCGAAACCAATAAAAGGCATCAACCACTGCATTTTTCCTATGTATCTGCCTAAATGAAATTCGGCTTCATAACCATGCATATCATTGTATCCTAGTCGCCATTCTGCACCTAAACTCCAACGTGTATTTTGGATCATTGCCATACCATCATTTCCATTAGTAGCAAAATCATTTTCTGCCATGAAATGAAAAGCTCTATCATCGGCAAATAATTTTCTTTGTGCTACTTTTGGATTTGGAATTAGCGGATTTGGCGTTTGGTTTTCATAGGTGAATACTCTTCCCATTCCTGCCATCATGTGATACAAAATATGACAATGAAAAAACCAATCTCCTTCAACATTGGCATTGAATTCAATTATGTTGGTTTCCATAGGCATTAAGTCCATTACATTTTTTAATGGTGCATATTCCTCTTGACCATTTAATATTCTGAAATCATGTCCATGTAAGTGCATTGGATGACGCATCATGGAACCATTGTAAAGTGTAATTCTAATGTTTTCTCCTTTTTTTATTAGGATTTTATCTGTTTCAGAAACTACTTTATTGTCTAAACTCCAAACATATCGGTTCATGTTACCTGTTAGTTCAAAACGAAGTTCTTTTACTGGGGCATCTTTGGGTAAAGTTGTTTTATCGGTCGCTTTCAACATGGCATAATTGAGTGTTGTAATTGTAGATAACGCATTGGCATTGTACTGATTTTGATTGTGATTGGAATGATCGGTACTCGTTTCCATATCGCTCATAGTACCCTTATGTTTTGCGCTTACTGCACCAGTTATTTCTGGGTACATTACTACATTCATATCCATTTGATTTAAGGACATACTCATTCCCATATCATCTAAATCCCCATTCATTTTCATCATTCCGTTCATCATTTTCATTCCCTCAAAATATTTTAATTTTGGCAACGGAGCAATCAATTGTTTGATGCCATTTCCAATGTATAATGAAGTAGATTTTGTGCGGTCTTCTGGAGTTGCTAAAAATTCATAAGAAGTATTACTTGCAGGAATTGTAACTATAATGTCATAAGTCTCGGATACTGCTATCAATAATCTATCTACTTCAACAGGTTCTACATCGTTACCATCACTAGCTACAACTGTTATTTTTCCTCCAGCATAAGTTAACCAAAAGTATGATGAAGCTCCACCATTTGCCACACGCAAACGAACTTTATCTCCACTTTTAAACTGTGATAACTGACTTTCATTTTTACCATTAATCAGAAACTTATCATAATATACATCGCTCACATCCATAGCATTCATTCGTTTCCATTCATTGGCTATTTTTGTTTTGAAATGACCTTGTTTTATGGCTTCAGCATAACTTTGTGTTGTTCCTTTTTTAATTGCAAACCAATCGGTTGCATTGTGTAACATTCTGTGAACGTTCTCGGGTTTTAAATCGGTCCATTCACTTAAAATAATAGGCACAGTTGGTAAATCATCTATACCTTTTCGGAATGTTTTGTCATTTTGTTTTTTGTTCATAATGAACATACCATACATACCAATTTGTTCCTGTAATCCTGAATGACTGTGGTACCAATGAGTTCCGCTTTGAATTATTGGAAACGAATATTTGTGAGTAGTTCCCGGTTCTATTGGCATTTGTGTAAGGTTTGGGACACCATCTTCTTTATTAGGTAAAAATAGTCCGTGCCAATGCAATGAAGTGCTTTCTTTTAATTCGTTATGTACATAAATTTCAGCAATATCACCTTCTGTAAATGTTAATGTTGGCATAGGAATTTGACCATTTACTGCAATTGCTCTTTTTTCTTTTCCAGAATAGTTTACGATGGTATCACGAACATATAAATCGTAACGAACTATGTTTTGCGAAAACAGCGTTTGTGTTGCCAAAACGAAGATTACGATTGGTAACAGTTTTTTTGAAAGAATGTTTTGTATATCCATTATAGTAATTGTATTATTTTAATTTTACACTATTATTTTTTTAACAAGATTTCCCAATCTGAAATTTTATTGTTCAAACTATCAATAGTTTTTTTCATTTTCTCCTTATCAGCAATTGAAATGGCTCGCTTTGCAGCTTCAATTGCAATAGTGTAATCTTTGTTTTCAGAAGCTAATTTTTGTCTTAGATTAGGATAATAGAAATTTTGAGGATTTATTTTTTCTGCTTCCAAAAGCCATATAATTGCTTGTTTATAATCTCTATTAGTACTGTAA
The DNA here is from genome assembly GCF_054776075.1 of Flavobacterium koreense. Taxonomy (NCBI): domain Bacteria; kingdom Pseudomonadati; phylum Bacteroidota; class Flavobacteriia; order Flavobacteriales; family Flavobacteriaceae; genus Flavobacterium; species Flavobacterium koreense. The sequence continues at coordinate 580,803 of NZ_BAAHCF010000029.1, forward strand.
TAATAATTAGCTGCCTGAAATAATAAATTGGCATCCTGAGTTTTACCCTTAATTATATGTTGATCTATCAATGCCACTATTGTATCGTCCTCCTTGCTCTTTACCGGTATTTTAACCAAAGTATTTTCCCAAAGTATTTTTAGGAATGCTTCGCCTTTGCTATTGATATCATTTAATTCAATAGTAAAAGTTTCATAAAAATTGGGGCTTTTTTCTAAAGGGACTTTGAAACGCATTATATCTTTTTTTTCATCATAGCCCGTTTCTCCATGCAAGGTAGTATCTGAGTTAACAATTATAGTCCAGTCATTTATTGAAGGAATTGAAAATATTGAATAGCTTCCTGCTTTTAATACATTGTTACCAAAAGAAATATCTTCGGAAGTGGTTATGACGGTACAATCACTTGCACCAGTTCGCCAAAGCTTATCAAAAGGTACTAACTCCCCAAATATTTTACGACCTCTTACTAATGGTCTGCTGTATGTTATTTTTATTTTTCCGCTGCCGACTTCTTGCTCAAAAGATGCCGCAGGACTGGCTGAAGTAACTCTTATCTGGACTTTGTCTTGGGCAGATAATAATAAGGATTGCAAAATAATTAAGCCTGTTAAGATTGTTTTTTTCATTTTATAAGTTTATAGTTTTAATGTGCGTAATCGTAACGCATTTACAATTACTGATACAGAACTAAATGACATGGCTAAAGCCGCAATCATTGGGGATAATAATATACCGAAAAATGGATATAGAACACCAGCTGCGATTGGAACACCCAATACGTTATAGAAAAAGGCAAAAAATAAATTTTGCTTGATGTTTTTCATAACAGCATGGCTTAAGTTCTTGGCTTTTACAATGCCTTGTAAATCGCCTTTGACTAAAGTTATTTTGGCACTTTCAATTGCGACATCTGTTCCTGTTCCCATAGCTATTCCGATATTGGCTTGTGCTAATGCCGGTGCATCGTTGATACCATCACCAGCCATGGCCACAATTTTGCCTTCTGCTTGTAATTTTTTGATTTCGTTTAATTTGTCTTCGGGTAAACATCCTGCTTTATAGGAAGACAGGTTCAATTCTTCTGCAACTGCTTTGGCTGTATTGATATTATCGCCTGTCATCATAATTACTTCAACTCCTTGTTGCATCAGTTCTTTTATTGCAGCGGCACTTGACGTTTTTATGGCATCAGTAATGGATACAAATCCAACAGCAATACCTTCTACTACAATATATGAAACGGTTTTTCCTAGTTTTTGTTCGGTAATGATTTTGTTTTCTATATCGTCAGAAATACTAGCTTTTACTTGTTCCATTAGTTTTTTATTACCTAATGCTACTTTTTTATTGGTTACTGTTCCTGTAACGCCTTTTCCGGCAACGGCTTCAAAATCCTTAACTTCAATTAATGAAATGGATTTTGTTTTGGCATAATTGACAACCGCCTGCGCCAATGGATGTTCGCTGTATTGGTTTAATGAAGCTATGCTTTGCAATAGATCGTTATCATTGTTATTGGCCGCATAAATTTTTTCGACCGATGGTTTTCCTTCGGTTATTGTTCCTGTTTTATCCGTTATAAGCACATTTACTTTATTCATGTTTTCCAGAGCTTCGGCATTTTTTATCAAAACGCCGGATTGTGCACCTTTACCAACACCTACCATTACTGACATGGGTGTTGCCAATCCTAACGCACACGGACAAGCAATAATTAAAACGGCAATAGCATTTATAAAACCATAGACTAATGCCGGTTCGGGACCAAATTTTGCCCAAATGAAAAAAGTAATTACAGAAATGATGACTACAATAGGAACAAAATATTTAGAAATGCTATCGGCTAATTTTTGGATTGGCGCTCTCGAACGGGAAGCATCGTTGACCATTTGAACGATTTGAGAGAGTAGTGTTTCTGAACCCACTTTTTCTGCAACCATTATAAATGACTTGTTCCCATTGATTGTTCCGGCAATTACATTGTCGTCTTTCTTTTTGTCAACGGGTATTGGTTCTCCGGTAATCATGGCTTCATCGATACTGCTTTCTCCATCGGTTATTTTTCCATCTACAGGAATTTTGTCTCCGGGTTTTACCCGTAATAAATCACCTTTCTTAATGTCATGGATTGAGATTACTTTATCGCCTCCATCGATTACCAAAGTGGCTTCGGTTGGTGCGAGTTTTAATAATTCCTTTATAGCGCCGCTAGTTTGACTGTGTGCTCTGGCTTCTAATAGTTGTCCTAATAAAACTAACGTTAATATCACTGTTGTTGCTTCGAAGTATAATAGAACTGTTCCGTGTTCTGTCTTGAATTCGCTTGGGAAAATATCAGGAAAAAACATTCCGACTAAACTAAATAGAAATGCCACTCCTGTGCCTATTCCGATAAGGGTAAACATATTCAAATTCCAAGTAATTATTGATTTCCATGCGCGAACAAAGAATATCCAACAGGCATAAAAAACCACAGGAAGTGACAATATTAATTGTACCCAATTCCATTTTGAGGCATCCATTATTCTAAACAAAGGATTGTTGTGTGTCATTTCTAACATAGCAATAGCGAAAATGGGAACCGTAAATACGACCGCGATTTTCATTTTCTTAACCAAGTCCTTATAGGTTTTTTGGTCTTCGGAATCAGTAGGATTCATGGGCACTAAATCCATTCCGCAAATAGGACATGAACCCGGAGTTTCCTGAATAACTTCGGGGTGCATAGGACACGTATATAATGTCTTGTTTGCAGTTAGTTCAGGTGCTTTGACTAAATCCATGCCACAAACAGGACAGTCACCTGCTTTGTCGTAAACTTTTTCGCCTTCACAATGCATTGGACAATAATACTTTCCTTGCGTATTGGTTTGGACAACAGTTTCTTTTTTATGATTGTGAGAATTCGTGGAGCAACATGATTTTTCAGCAACATCTTTCGTTAAAGTGTGCTCCTTTGTTTTAGCGTTGCTCATTTCTATGGTGTATTTTCCAACAGCAGTTAATGCTTCTTGCAATTGTGTTGTTGGAATGTGCTTTTCCATAGTTATAGTGGCTATGGGTGGGTTTAATGAAACTTTAGCTTCAACGCCATCAATAGCATTCAATGTTTTTTCGACTTTGGTTCGACAACCATCGCAAGTCATTCCGGTAATGTTGTAAGTATGTATCATCTTTTATATTATTTTAATACAAATTTCCTTCTTAACTGTTTTTTAGAGTTGCACAATTTTGGGTTTGATTTGCAAGATTTATAAATCTTCTATTTGTTTTCTTTTAATCGATTTTAAATTCTTGAAGTATGTTGGTGAAAAACCGGTTACTTTTTTGAATTGGTTACTTAAATGCGAAACGCTACTGTAATTTAATGAATAGGCAATTTGACTAAGCGATAATTCATCATACACAATCAACTCTTTTACTTTTTCAATTTTTTGATTGATGAAGTATTTTTCAATTGTTGTGTTTTCTACTTCGGAAAAGAGATTGCTCAAGGTATTATAGTCTTGGTTTAGCTCTTGAAATAAATATTCTGAAAGGTTTGTTTTTAAATCATTGTTTTTATTTTGGACTAAATCAATAATCAATGTTTTAATCTTGTCAATCGTTTTACTTTTCCTATCATCGATTAAATCAAAGCCAAAAGCACGAAGATTTTTTAGTAATTCGTTTTTTTGATTTTCGGAAATGTTATTTTTTAATTCGACTTCACCCAACTCAACTGAAATAGTATTAATTTCCATTCTTTCAAATACAGATTTCACTACCATCTTGCAACGGCTGCACACCATATTCTTGATATAGAGTTTTATATGTTTACTCATCTATTCGTTTCATTTTTCTTTCTTTTCCAAGAAATTTTATTCCATGATATCCTAAAATTATGGCTTCGTTCTTGTTACTCATTTTAATTTGACAGTCAACACTATGCTCCATATCGGGTAACTGTAGTTTTCCATTTTCCCATATTTTTTTGTCAGGATTGAACTTTAAATCCCAAATATTATTTTTTTTCTTCTCTACTATTTTACCTTTAATAGAATAGATAGTAGCTTGATATTGATTATTTTCTTTAAAAATTTTGATCAGATAAATTTTATCATTTGTTTGCCAATTCCCAATCAAATCATTCCCATCGTTTTGTGTAAATCCAAAAAGATTAGTTAGAAGAAACACTATTAATATTATTCTCTTTTTCATTTTGCTATTTAATTATTGGTTTTTATTAAACTGATTTTGAGATTTTATCCATTATAGAATGGTTTGTACCAAATTTGCAAATAGCATCACAATTGGCTCTTAACTCTGAAAACAATATGTATTTGATACATATTCTTGAATTTTTTATGACAGGTCTGTTGAGTTGCTGAATAACATCCTTTTCGCGACTGTCGGGGATTATAATATAAAATACCTCATCTCCATCAGAAATGCTAAAATGTAGGTCTGAAAGGCGCAAAATGCCAGAATAAATACTGGTGCTTTTTTCTACTTCAAATGCTCCAATAATATTATTTGTTCCTTTTTCGAACCAAAGTACATCGATAAGCTTGATAGTGTTTTGTGTGTCTTTATCGCAAGGCAATTCAGGAAATTTATTCATTGCTATAAATGAAAAATTTAGGCCATTAAAAGACTTGCTTTTATCATTGTTTGCCGGTGTAACATCGAAACCAAGTGAGGCACCAATTTTTAATAAATGGTATTGCATTTCACTATGTAAATTTTCTTCCTGTTTTTCTTCAATAATTTCCAATTGACGTCTTACAATACTTTTTTCAAATTTACATCGTTCTTCTTCACTCAAATAATCATCATTTCCTATGAGCATTTTTTGAGTCCCAATTTCAAAACACAATCCTGCAATTGCACCTAAGTCATTAGACAGTTCTGATTTGAATTTGTTATTGGTCTCCATAAGTGTCTCTCTAATTTTTAAGTATTCACTCCAGCTTCCCAGTTTCTTTTTATCCTTGAACAAAAAATTAAAACCGTTTACAATTGCTGTGTTGAAAGGAGGAAACCATGTTGGATGTAAGAAATATAAAATACTGGCAACGGCCGGACCTAATCCTTTAATACGTAATTCATCAAGTTTAACAATTTCTTTGAGTACTTGTTCTTCGTTTTTTGCATTAATACAATTTTCTAAGAATTGACCAAAAGCAATCTTATTGATTTGGTTTTCATAGATGTCAGGAATTCGGAGTTTGGGTTTCCAATAAAAAGGATGTGAAACCCCAACAAATATCTGTTTTTGCTCGGCAATGCAATTAAGTACAAATTCTAAGCTGCTATTTTTAAAATCATTTGGAAATGATTTATTTTTTATATCTTCAACAACCTGAATAATTCCGCGTCGGATAGTCCTGAATGCCTTTAAACGTTGATTATTGTCAACAAACCAAGTATTATAAACACTCTCGTTATCGTTTTTATATTGTTGAATTATTTGATTAAAATTGTTCATACTTACTGTTTTAATTACATTTTCATACCTTCCATCGGATCACTGCCTTTTCGGAATTTATATTCGCTGTTTATGGCATAAGCCCCTGTAATAACGACTTTTTTGGCAGGATCTATTTCAGATTTGATTTCTATCATTCCATTGGTTTCTATTCCAGTTTCTACCATTACGTTTTCAAATACTCCCGGTCTTTTTTCAACCCAAACATAGGAAGCGTTTTCCTCCCTGATAACTGCATCAACAGGAATATACAATCCTTTTAAATTGGATTGTGTTAATTTTGCCATAGCCTGCATCCCGGGTTTTAGTTGCAAATTTGGATTTGATATTTCCAATCGAATTAAAAGCAGACGAGTATCGGGATTTATTTCAGGATTGATAAAAGAAACTTGCGCATTTATGGTTTTATCAGGAAAATCGGTAAATGTAATTTGGGCTTTTTGTCCTATTTTTAGATTCTTGGCATAGTTTACGTTAACCTGTGTTTCTAACCAAAGACTGTTTAAATCCGCCAATTTAATGATGGGGGAACCTTCCATTGCATAACTGCCTTCTGTGGTACTTATTTCCGATATTGTTCCACTGGCAGTGCTATAAAAAATGGTATAAGGAGAAACTTCCTTGCTGGTTTTTATACTTTCAATCTGGGCATTGGTTAAACCAAAGAACAACAGTTTTTGTTTTGCTGCATTGAGCATATTTCGGGCATTTTTTCCAAAATCGCCAGGCATTGCCAGTTGTTTGTATGCCGTAAAATAATCCTGTTTGGCAATGGCAATATCTTCACTATACAATTGATATACGGCTTGGTTTTTAGAAACATAATCACCAACGGTTTTGAAATACAACTTTTCAATTCGTCCCATTGCTCTTGCAGAAATGGTTTTTATTTTTTCTTGATTAATGGACAAGACTCCTGTATAATTTTGCTCTAAACTGCTTTGAGTTTCTGAAATAGTTTGTGTAGTGATATTTCCCAATTGTATTTGCTGTTTACTCAAACTTATTTCATTAGCCTCTGTGTCATCTTGTTTTATTGGGGTTAACTCCATATGGCAAATGGGGCATTTTCCGGGTTTGTCTTCCTTAACTTGTGGATCCATAGAACAAGTGTAAAATGTTGTTGCTGCACTCTTATTGTGTTTGCTATGGTCTTCTTTGTCTTTAGTATTACAAGCCACCATTACCATAAATAGTATTGATAGTACACTTATTTTTTTTATTGTCTTCATTATTATTCGGTTTTAATAAAGCTTTCGCTGTCAATTAAATATTGTGCGTTTTTGGCAATGGTGTCTTTTACTGAAATACCCTCCATAATTTGGATAAAATCAACTATTTCAATTCCTGTTTTTATGGAGGTTGCCCTATAGCCATTGTCCATTTTTAAGAAAACTATTTTCTTGTTTCCAATGCTTACCATTGACTGTTTTTGAATCCAAATTCCATTTACTGGATTTGTTTTCACAACTCCTTGCAATCTTAACCCAATTGGTAATTTTAATTTATTGTTATTTAAATAAACTCGAATTCTATTGGTTTTATCAGTTGCATTTAATTGTGTTTCGACAAAATTTATTTTGGCATCCATAAATTCGTTTTTGTCAAGTTCGGAAGTAATTCTGATGGATTGATTGGCTTTTATTAGACTATTATATCCTTGGATAACATTGAATATTCCCCATACTTTATCCGTATTTAATAGTTTAAAAATGACTTCTCCTTTTTTTATATAACTCCCTTCTTTCACATCCAATGTTGCAGTGTTGTTACTTGCACTTTGCATCGCAGGATTTGTTGTATTATCCATCGTTCCTGTACCGTCAATAATACCAGAAGCAGGACTAAAGATTGAGATTACAGGATTCGATTTTTTAGTTGCAACCAAAAAATTAATTTGACTTTCCGTCATTCCATAAAGCAACAATTTTTGTCTGGATGCATTAATAATCGCAGGATTTTCAACATCATTAATGACCATATAAATGAAGTTTTGTTGCTCCGTCAGTAATTCAGGGCTGTATAAATCAAATAGTTTTTGTCCTTTATTTACTTTTTGATATTTATAATTGACATACATTTTTTCGATTCGACCGCTCATTCGAGCTGCAATATTTACCGATGAATTGGGATCATACTCCACAATTCCCGGTAAATTTATTTCACTGCTCAAAGCAGTGTCTATTGCCGTTGTTGTTTGATAATTACCTACTATAAAATTGTCGGTAGGTTTTATAAGATTGTCGATTGAATTGTCGTCAACGGAATTATTCTCTGTTACTTTTTTTACCAAAGTCATTCCGCAAATGGGACAATTTCCGGGTTTATCTCTAATGATTTCCGGGTGCATTGAACAAGTGTAAACCTCGTTTTGATGTCCCATTTCCGAATGATTATCTGATTTTTTGGCAAAGAAATAGATTGCAATTCCGATAATGGAAATTACAACAAGAGCTAAACCATACTTTATATACTTGTTCATAATTATTTGGTTTCTAATTGTTTTTCAATTTCTACTTGTGCTGCCAAAATACTTTGTAATTTGTCCAAGGCATCAATTTGAGCCATATTTAATGCTTCCCAAGCATCGAGAGTGACAAATAAATCACCAGTGTTATTTTGCCAAGCCAAGATTGCGGTTTCATAATTTTTTCGTAAAGCAGGTATGATACTTTTTTGGGCGATTTCGTACTGTTTTTTTAAGGAAGTTAGTTCTGTATTCATTCCCGAAATCATTCCTGCAGCTTCATTCAAAATCATTTGTTTTTGCCAGTTCAAGCTTTCATTTTTAATTTTAAAACTATTGATATTGGCTTTATTCATTTTGGTTGACCAAGGCATAGGAATAGTAACCATTCCCAACAAGGAGAACTGTTGTGGTTGTGTTCCAAAAGCAAACATATGGTCGTATTTTATACCAAACTCGGGTAATAGTTTTGTTTTTTCGGCTGCAATTTTGAGCTGATTTATTTCCATCGTTTTTTCGATGGCTTGTACATCGCTTCGATTTTTCGAAAGAGAAGTGGTATCTGATATTACCGAATTGAAATCTTTTATTTCGTAGGTTTCCTCAATTTCAAATGCGGTGTTTTTATCTCTTGCCATCAAGGTGTTCAGCATAATTCTTTTTTGAGAAATATCATTTTTCAACATTAGAATCATATTTTGCAGGATGCTATATTGAGATTTCGCTTTGTAATAGGTAGGTAGTTTATCCATATTATACTGGTACCGTATTTCCATACTTTTAATCATATAGTCTAAAAGCAACAAATTATCATCGGCTATTTTTATTTTTTTATTTAAAACCAACCATTGATAATAATTTGTTTTTGCTAGTGCCTTCAATTGATTAATCGTATAGTTTTTATTTTCCTTTTCGACCGATGACATCGCACTCATTAGATTAAAATCTGCTTTTAACTTGGAAGCATTCGGTATCATTTGTGTAACGCCCAACATATAATTCCCCATTCCAGGAAATGCACCATCTGCTTTCCACATTTTGGCGTTGTAAGGTGCCATAAAAAAGCCCGTCTCTACTTGTGGAGCCATCCAACTTCTAGCACCCTTTGCCGCTGCATCCATACTTTGAATTTCGGCATCGTACATTTTTAGTTGAGGATTGTTTGTCTTGATTGTACTCAATACATTATCCAAGGAAAGTGTTTGTGCTGCCAAATTAGTGGCGGTCAAAATCAAACAACTTATGGCTATATAAAATTTATTCTTTAACATCTATAAGATCTATTTTTCCTTTTGTTCTTAATTCTCGAAGTTTAACCATCTCAAAAACAACCGGTGTTACTAATAATACATAAATCGTGGAGGTAATGGTGCCTCCAATTAGTGGGACAGTGATGGGAAGCATTATATCTGATCCTGTTCCTGTTGCCCAAAGAATGGGGATTAGTCCAAATAATGAAACTGAAACAGTCATCAATTTTGGTCTTAACCTTTTGGCTGAACCATCAATAATATATTGTTTCAATATTTCTTCGGTTATGGTTTCGCTACTATTCCCGTGCTTTTCTACCATCTTATTCATTGCTTCATTCAAATAGATAGTCATTAGCATCGCTGTTTCGATTGCCATTCCAAACAGTGCAATAAATCCAACGGCAACAGCAACGGATAAATTAATACCATAAAAATAAACCATAAATATTCCTCCAATTAAAGCAAAGGGTACTGTAATCATCGTGATTAATGCCTCTTTCATTGAATGATACGTAAAATATAAAACAAGAAATATAATGACCACAACAATAGGCAGTATTAAACTTAATGTTTTGTTGGCTCTAATTTGATTTTCCCATTGTCCGCTCCATTCCACATAATATCCTTTTGGCATCTTGGTCATCATTGCATTGAGTTTCTCCTGTGCCTCTTTTACAGTACTTCCTAAATCACGTTCCCGAACGTTGAACAACACTGTGCCACGGAGCATTGCATTTTCGCTATTTATCATTGGAGGGCCATCACTTATTTTTACATTAGCGACAGTTTCTAATGGTATTGGACCAAAATCCATTGTTTGCACTTGTAGTTTTTTTAAGGCTTCAATGCTGTTACGGTATTCTTGAGCATATCTTGCATTTACAGAAAAACGCTGTCTTCCCTCGATAGTCGTGGTTAGTTTCATACCTCCAATAGAGGCTTCAACCACATTATTAATGTCGTCTATGGTCAATCCATATCTACCAATGACGTCTCTTTTTGCTTCAATATCAATATATTTTCCGCCTGTTATGGGTTCCGCATACAAATCTTTAACTCCAGAAGTTCCTTCGAGTGTTTTTTTAATTTTTTGAGCCAAAACGTTTATAGTATCTAAACTTGCTCCGTAAATCTTGATACCCACATCGGTTCTGATTCCTGTTGAAAGCATATTGATACGGTTGATAATAGGTTGCGTAAAGCCATTGGTCACACCAGGGATTTGCAGTTTGTTGTTTATTTCCGTGATAATATCATTCTTGGTTTTGTCTTCTCGCCATTCTGCTTGAGGTTTTAACAAAATAATGGTTTCAACCATACTTATTGGACTATTATCGGTTGCCGTATTTGCCCTGCCTGCTTTTCCCAACACGTGAGCCACTTCGGGAATTGATTTGATCAATTTGTCCTGAACCTGAAGAATTCTCTTTACTTCGGAGTTGGATACATCGGGTAAGGTTACTGGCATAAACAGTACAGATCCTTCATCTAAAGGAGGCATAAATTCTGAACCCAAACGAGTAAACATCAATACGCCAATCAGCAAAGCAATAATGTTGATGCCCAATACTGTTTTTCTCCATTTTAAACAAAAAATCAAAATGGGTGTATAAATGCTTTCCAATTTTTTATTAATTGGGTTCTTATCTTCTGGGCGAAGTTTTCCTTTTAGTAAGAAACTAATTAACACAGGTGTAAGTGTAATGGCTAAAAAAGCATCAACTATCAGTATAAACGATTTTGTCCAAGCTAGTGGACTAAATAACTTGCCTTCCATTCCCGTGAGAAGAAATACAGGCAAAAAGGATGTAATTACAATTATTGTTGAGTAGAAAACACCTGGGCCTACTAATTTGGAAGAGCTTTCTATAAGCTTCAACTTATCTTCAGAAGACAACGGATCGTTTTCTTTTTTGAATATATTTTTAATTTTATTTTTCATCTTATTTCCAATTACTGATTATTGTCCATTTCTTCCTGTTTCTCCGAAATTGTCCTGTATGCATTCTCTACCATTACGATACCATCATCAACGACAACACCAATTGCCAGAGCAATCCCCGTTAGTGACATAATGTTTGAAGAAATACCAAATGCTTCGAGTAAAATAAAGCCAATAGCCACAGATATTGGTAATTGAATGAGTATAATTAAAGCGCTTCGCCAATGAAAAAGAAAAAGTAGTACAACAATTGAAACGACAATCATTTCTTCTATTAAAGTGCCTTTAACAGATGCGATTGCTTTTTCTATTAATTCACTTCGGTCATAAGACGTTTTAAAAGTAACTCCTTCGGGCAATCCTTTTTCGACTTCTTTCATTTTCTCTTTTACTGCCGTGATTACTTTGTCAGCATTTTCACCATAACGCATTACCACAATTCCGCCAACAACTTCACCAGTGCCATTTTCATCAAAAATACCTAGTCTCAAATCGCCACCCATTTGTATTGAACCAATATCTTTAACTTTTACAGGAACGGAATTATAGTTTTTAATAGCTATGTCTTCTACATCTTTTATGTTTTTTATATATCCCAATCCCCTGACTATGTAGGACATATTGCTCATTTCAAATTTTCTGCCACCAACGTCATTATTATTTGTTTTAACGGCATTCATTACTTCCATCATACTCACATTATAGTACTGCATTTTTAGTGGATCCAACACCAATTGGTACTGCTTTTCAAACCCACCAAAGGAAGCCACTTCGGCAACTCCCGGAACGGTTTGCAGGGCAAATTTCACGTACCAATCTTGCAAGGCTCTTTGTTCTCCCAAGTCCATACCATTCGCATTTAAATGATACCAAAAAACGTGACCTACACCTGTACCATCAGGACCCAAAGTTGGTACTACATTTTGTGGTAACAATCGTTGTGCATAATTTAATCTTTCCAACACCCGAGTTCTTGCCCAATATATATCGACATCATCTTCAAAAATGATGTAAACAAAGCTCATCCCAAACATCGAAGCGCCCCGGATATTTTTGACTTTTGGAATGCCTTGCAGGTTGGAAACCAATGGATAAGTAACCTGCGCTTCTATAACCTGAGGGCTTCTTCCCATCCATTCTGTAAAAACAATTACTTGGTTTTCGGATAAATCAGGAATGGCATCTATGGGATTTTGTTGTACGCTGTAAATGCCCCAAGCAAATAAGCAAGCCGAAACCAGCAAGACAACGGCTCGATTTCGTAGTGAGAATGTTATTAATTTTTCTACCATTATTTTTAATTTTGTGATGAAATACTATCTTCTATTTTATTTATCCAATCCAAAACTTTCTTTTTTTGTGAGGCTGTAAGGATTGCATTTTTATGAATTAAAGTATAAGAACTCAAAGGCATTTCGTTTGATTCGATTTCTTTACTTATAGCTTTCAATTTGCTGTTTTGCCTGCGTTTTGAATAATTTCCAAATTCATTAAAATTCAATTCCTCTTTACCTTCTTTTATATGTCTTTCCATAAAAAAACGAGCGGGTTGAATGTAAGAATACCAAGGATAATAGGTGTTGTTACTGTGGCAATCATAACAAGAAGTTCGCAAAATGATTTCAACATTTTTAGGAACATTATAGACTTTTGTAAAATTGCCAGTTATATCCTGCTCAAAACTAATATTTCGAGCAGGTTGATATAACTGTATCAACAAAAAAATAATTAACCCAATAAAAAGTATTTTTTTGATGATTTTTTTCATTCTAGTATTCTTTTTTTATAGAACCGCAAGTAGCCATTTCTTTTCCAAAATATGGATTTTTGATTTCTTTTGTTTCACTTATCCAAACAGCACCTTTGTTGTCATCTGCCATTGGGCAAAAATCCAGATATAGTTTTTGACTGGTTCCAAATAATTGAATTAAGTCATTCATATCCTTACTTAACATTACAAAATGTTCTCTTTGATGTTCTATCTTTCCTCCATTATCTCCAATATGCTCTGCGTGTTCTTTGGCATCATCTGCAATATCCAAATATTCTTTTTTTTGTTTTTCGCTTAAAACTTTGATGTCAAATCTGTCAAATGAGGTGAATAGTATTTTTGCTTTTTCGGCAGCACCATTTGTATCATCTTTAACCAATTTGTTTTTTAAATTTATGTAACTAATTAAAATATCCTCGATGTTAACATTGGATTGTGTTGTTGCAGCAGAGGATGCTTCTGTTGCTTTTTTTTCGTGAGGTGCTTGCGTTTGAGTTACCAGTTCGGTTAATTCCATACCACATTTGGAACATGTTTCATCTTTTTTTCCTTGAACCTCGGGATGCATTGGGCATGCATATAGTTCACTTGAATTTGCGGAAGTTTCTGTAGTGTTGTTTTCTGTTTCTTTGTTTTTTTGATTGCAAGAAACTAAAGTGATTGCTAAAATAGCTGTTAAAATAAGTGCTTTCATACTGTGTTATTTTTTAGTTATTAATTATTTTTTCTGCTTTATAATAAGAATAAGTCCCGATTGATGTGTTGATATAATCTACTTCCCGAGCATTTTTAAATCCTGCATCAGTAATGTATTTTATCATCAATCCATTTACATTATCAGTGGTAGTTTTGAAACCGTCTAATAATTGAACTAAGTAAAAGGATAACCTCATCCATTTTGTTTTTGCTTTACCCCAATCTCCAATGATTAATTCTCCATTTGGTTTTAATATTCTATTAATCTCTAATAAACATTTCAATTTTGTAATCATGTCTAACTGATGAAAAACAAGAGAACTATAAACCTTGTCAATTGAATTATCTTCAAATGGTAACTTATTTCCATCATATAAAAAAAGAGGTGCTTCAATTCCTGCCTTATTTAATTTATATTCAGCTATTGACTTAATCTTTGGGTCGATGTCAACTCCTAGTACATTACAATTAGGAAAACGTTGTTTGAGTATGATAATGTTTTGGGCCGTTCCAAAACCAAACTCTACTATTTTTTCATTCTCTTTTGGGTCTACAAAATCAATTAATCTGTTTCTGAACTTTTTTTCAGGCATTGTTACTTTTATAGCTAAATCATAGTAATCGCTTAAAAAATCATAACCTAATGCCGGGATAAATTTTGTTTCACTCATCTTGATTTTATTTTTTTAAATTGAAAAAAGTATAATATAAATTGAAGTAAAAACCATTTGGAGCAGAGCGTACCATTGAACTCAAAAGCTCTTGTCGGTAAGCAAAGTCCAATCGTGCCTGACTGTTGAAAATAAATTGTATAGCCGGTACTACGTCTACATACGACTTGCCATTTTCATTAATAGTTTGCCCAACGAATTCAATCATTAGATTGATATTTGTCTGCTTGTAACTAGTGTATTTTTTTGGATACATTAGTTTACCGAATGATAAGGTATAATTTGTAGCATTGTCGCCCATATTATCAGGAAACGGATAATCAGGCTTGTTGTCAAAGGCTTTCTCAAAGCTTATGGACGAACTAATTGCCAGTTTTTTAATCAACTTAGTGGCTACAAATCCTCCTTCGAAACCTGTGTTGTGTCCTAATATTTCTATTTGCTCTTGGTGAATGTCAGCGTTGTTAAAACTATATCTTCCAAATGCAGCCATTCTGAAATGACTGTTCAGATCATCTGATGAATAGAAACGATACTTAGTATAAAAACTACCTCCTTCGGTAACTAGTTGATTGCTTCTATTACTTATAAAAGCAGAAGCTCGAAACATTATGTTTTTGTTTAGACCATAAGTCACTTCGGGCATAAAATGGTAATTGTAGCCTGATTTCATTTCCTCTTTAAAAAGAGACTGCATTACATTGACTGCTAACGAATTTGCAGGAACATTACTGGCCGGATCCGTTACTACAAATAACTCTTGGCTAAAAACATCTTGACAACTTACAGCAATAAAAAATAAAATTATCTTTCTCATTAATTTAGAATTTTAATGTGGAAATCATCTTCATTGATTGCAGCATACGTTTCGACATTCTTATATGATTTGGATAATTTTTTGAACTCCTTTTCAGTTACATAGCCTTTGTCAACTACTTGAAATTGTATTTCCGTTCCGTTTGTTGCTATGTCATTAACCAAAATATAAGGACTTTTAGTTATGGTTTCAGGTTTTGCTGTTATCACTAATGTGCCTATAAAAAAGCCAGCTTTTTCCACTTTCTCCTTAAAAACTTTTGGGCTTAAATTATTTCCTTCTGTTAACGTTACTGTAAACGTATTGGTATTTAAGTCAGTTTCAACATTAACTACTTCAGGTAATGTTTTTAGCTGTTTGTTTATAGCATTTGAGCACATAGAACAAGTTAAACCAGTGGCCCTAATTTCGGCTTTTACGATTTGGGCATTACCTTTTATTGAGAACATCAAAACAATTGATGCTACTATTAGATATGTTTTATTAATTTTCTTCATTTTACTATTTTATTAATTTTACTATTTCTTCTTCTGTTGGATTTTTTGCAATTAGTATACCTTCAGGATTAAACAAGTATTTTGATGGTAATTCATCTACTCCAAAAACTATTGCAGTATTAGCATCAAAACCTTTTGAGTCTATCAATTGAGTGAACTTAATTTTATCTTTTTCAATAGCTTTAAGCCATTTACTTGTGTCTGTATCGATTGATATTCCTATTATTTCAATTTTTGCTGTATCTATGTCATTATGGAGTTTTACTAACCTCTTATTGCCTAATCTACAAGGCGCACACCAAGATGCCCAAAAATCGATAAGTACATATTTGCCTTTGAATGAGGTTATGTTAACCTCAGTATTGGTATTACTTTTTAGCGTAATTGAAGGCATCTTATCTCCAATTTTAATTTGAGCATTAGTAGTAATTGAAAAAAAGATGAATAGTATTGCAAGAAATTTTACTTGTTTTTTCATTGTTGTGCCAGTTTTATTTAACTAAGCCTAATTGTACCATTAGGCTTAGTTTTGACCTATTACATTTTGATAACTATTCCGTTTGGTTTTCTACCAACATTAATAGTTTTTGTTACAGTATGGTTTGTAGTATTAACAACAGAAACTGTATTTGCGGTTTGATTGGTTACATATGCTGTATTACCATCGTTGGTAAATGCAATTGCATGAGCTCCTGCTCCTGTATTAAAGGAACTTCCATGCATCCACATATTCATGCCTGCATCCCAAGTCCAGTAATGAACTTTTCCGTTCATAGGATCGGAAACCCATAATTCATTTTTTGAACCATTGTAAGAAGCAATTCCTGGCATAAAGCCCAAAGAAATTGTTTCATCAATTGAGTTTGTTGCCACATCAATCACAGAAATTGACTGACCATCTTCGTTATCTACATACATTTTGTTATTACTTCCTGTCCATGCACCAACCGGGTTATCTCCAACTGAAATAGTAGTTAATACTGCTTTTGTTGCAGTGTCTATAATGGTTACATTATCATCATCACCGTTTGCTACATAAGCTTTTGTTCCGTCAAATGAAAATGTAAGTTCAGCAGGCATCATGCCCACAGTGATAGTATTCATTAAAGCATTGGTAGAAGCGTTATAAACTAAAACTTTACCGTCCATATCCATTTGAGGTACCCAAATTTCATTCCCGTTTGGAGAGTAAATAGAGTTATGGTTCATTAATGGTAGATTAATATTTTTAACAATCGAACCATTCATTGCGTCAATTACCAATAGTTTTCCATCCATTCCAGAAGTATTTAATCCTGAATGACCTGCGCTCAAATCCATGCCAGGAACTCCAATCGCTAAATGGTTTTGATGTGAAGAAATATGATGTGGCCACATAATCATATCAGAACCTGAACCCATTAGTTCTATAGTGCCTGTAACTTCATTAGTACTTAATTTGACTACTGAAACTGTTGCGTCTTCACCATTAACAATGTAAGCCGCAGGATAATCAACATTTAATGTCATATCCATATTGTCATCGTTATTGTTACAAGATGTGAAAAGTATTGCTCCAAAGAATGAAGCTAGTATTGATAATTTTTTCATTTTATAATTTCTTTAAAAGTTATTTAATAGTTTCTACTGTTTTGCCACAGCTTAACATCATTGAGCCATAGTATGGGTTTTTAACCGCATTTTCTTTGCTTAACCAATTAGCACCCTTGCCATCATTGAACATAGGACAAAATTGATAATACACAGGAGTATCATATTTTGATACCTTTATTAATGAATAGATATCTTTTGATAATGTGGTAAAATGATCGCGTTGGTGCTTGATATCTTTAGTATCTGCAATGTGTTCTGCATCTTCTTTGATTTGCTTTACTACTTTCATCCACACCATGTGAACATCCATATCCAATTTATCCATTTTTACATTATTAATTGCTACAACCAATTCTTTTGAAGCAACGGCAACATTATCTTCATTAGAAGATACCAGCGCATCTTTTACCAAGAAATAATTGTCAAAAACAGCTTTAAGTTGGCTTGCTTCTTGTACTACTGTTTTAGGCGTTTCAGTATGATTTGCGTGATTATCATGATTTTCAGTTGTGTCACTTGTTTTTACTTCTTCTTTAACAGGAACTTTTGCTACCCTGTCATACTGACAACATCCATGAAGATTGTTATATACGTCATCTGGTGCAAGAAACTTATCGCTATCATAGCCAACTAAAGCAATTCTTTTTAGAATTTCATCTTGATTGGTTTTGGTAGCATCATAAGTTATTGTTGCCATTTGGGTATCTTTATTCCAATCGACATTAGCGATATTTTTAAGATTTCCCGCTTTTTCTATTTTGGTTTCGCACATGCCACAGTTACCATAAATTTTCACAGTTTCGGTTTTTGCATTTTTTATTTGTGCGTTGATAGAAGTTGATAGCAACATTACAGCTGCTACCATTATTTTTATAAATGAGCTTTTCATTTTTAAATAATGTTAGTAATCAAAGTGTTTTACCTTGATTGATTGATAAAATAAATTTGAATAAATAACAGTTGCGAAAGAAATAGTAAAGCAAACCAAATAATGGTAAAGCAAAAGGTATTCTAAAACTGTTGTGAATTGTATAGCAAAGCGCTATGAATTTGACACACTTATGGCTGTCAAAATTTGGATTTAGCTTATTTTAGGAATTAGCCAAATGGAATAAAACCCATCAGAGATTGATGGTATTGTGTATGAAAATTTAACTTTCTCGATTGAAGAATAGCTAAACATATAATTTTTAAAATTAATTTCCGATAAAAAGCTTACTGAAGAAGTTGGACAGGTTGAAGAACATCCACATTTAGAATGACCGCAATTGCCTTTACAACCTTTGTGATCTTTATCTTTCGAATTATCGTTGTCACAACAACTCTTTTTTTCTGATTTAGTAGAGGAAATTTCTTTTTTGCAAGAACTCTTGTCTGAACCTTTACCACAAGCCATAGCACTACTAGGCATAAGAAACATGCCTAAAAAAACTAATAGTATAACGTGGTATTTTTTCATATCTCTATTAAAACAGTACAAAATTAATTAAAAATTATTGCTTTATGTTAAAATTGTTGTTAAAATCTCATTCTCTGAATTCTTACCGCATTTAAAATAGCTAAAAGTGCTACACCAACATCGGCAAAAACGGCTTCCCACATGGTGGCTAAACCGCCTGCACCGAGTATTAAAACAATTGCTTTTACTACAAATGCCAAAGTAATATTTTGCCAAACGATTTTTTTGGTTTGTTTGCCAATGTTTATTGCTATTGGGATTTTTGATGGCCTATCGTCTTGAATAACTACATCGGCAGTTTCGATAGTGGCATCGCTTCCTAGGCCGCCCATTGCAATACCAACGTTGCTTAATGCAACAACTGGTGCATCGTTTACACCATCGCCTACGAAACAAACGGTTTCATTTTTGGCAATGATTTCTTTTACTTTGTTTACTTTGTCTTCGGGAAGTAAATCGCCATAGGCATTTGTAATTCCGAGTTTTTGAGCTACAAATTGCACTACTGTATCTTTATCGCCACTTAACATTGTAGTTTTTATTCCTAATGCTTTTAGTTTGTCGATTGTGATTTGTGCATCTTCTTTTATGCTGTCTGCAATGGTTAAATAGCCCACAAATTTTTTATCATAAGCAATAGCAATTAATGTGTAAACAATACTTTTTGGATCAATATCATACGAAATGGAGAATTTATCCATTAGTTTGAAATTACCTACTAACAATTCTTTTCCGTTAACATTGGCTTTTAATCCGTGTCCTGAAATTTCTTCTACATCTTTTAAAATGATTGTACTATCAATTTTTCCGACATATTGATGAATGGCGGTTGCAACTGGATGTGTGCTTTGGCTTTCTAAAGCGTTGACCATTTGTAGAATATCGGCTGTGTTGAAATCAGCATTAAAAACAACTTCTTGCACCTTAAAAACGCCTTCGGTCATCGTGCCTGTTTTGTCCATCACTACGTTTTGAATGGTCGCCATAACATCGAGAAAATTACTTCCTTTGAAAAGAATTCCGTTTTTAGAAGCTGCTCCAATTCCTCCAAAATAACCTAACGGAATACTTATTACTAACGCACAAGGACACGAAATAACCAAGAAAACTAACGCTCTGTATAACCATTCTCTAAATATATAATCATCTACAAAAAGCATTGGAACAACACAAATTACAATGGCTAATAATACAACTATTGGCGTATAAATCTTGGCAAACTTTCTGATAAACAATTCGGTTGGTGCTTTTTTGGCGGTAGCATCTTGCACCATTTCGAGAATTTTGGATAGTTTACTATCGGTGTAAGCAACCGTTACTTTTACTTGGCAAACCGAATTTAGGTTTATCATTCCTGCTAAAACGGTTTCGCCTTTTGCTTTGGTGTCGGGTTTGCTTTCGCCTGTGAGTGCCGAAGTATTAAACGAAGCCGTATCTGAAAGTAATTCGCCATCTAACCCCAGTTTTTCACCTGCTTTGAGTTGGATAATATCGCCAATTTTAGCTGTTGATGCTTTGATAGTTTTAGCAACATTGTTTTCGAGAATAGTTACTTCGTCTGGTCTTTGGTCGAGTAAGGTTTT
This sequence comes from Flavobacterium koreense, assembly GCF_054776075.1. Classification (NCBI taxonomy): domain Bacteria; kingdom Pseudomonadati; phylum Bacteroidota; class Flavobacteriia; order Flavobacteriales; family Flavobacteriaceae; genus Flavobacterium; species Flavobacterium koreense. The sequence goes on from NZ_BAAHCF010000029.1 coordinate 601,025, forward strand.
GATGTTAGCTTTTGCTCTTTGAACCGCCAATGTTTGGAATATTTCGCCAATGGCATAAAATAACATTACGGCAACACCTTCAGGAAATTCGCCTATAGCAAACGCTCCAATAGTTGCAATACTCATTAAAAGAAATTCTGAAAATATCTCGCCTTTGCGAATACTTTCAAATGCTTCTTTGACTACTGGCAATCCTACTGGAATGTATGCTAGAATATACCATCCTATTCTAACATAACCTGCAAACCACGATTGTTTAAAATAATTATCAAAACCAATGGCAACCAATAATAAAATAAAACTTATGATTGCTGGTAAAAACATTTGAAACGTAGATTTTTCTTCGCTGGAATGCTCGTGGTCGTGTCCGTCATCATCAGAATGATGTTCGGTTTTTTTATTTATTTTTTCTTCAAGAGTGCAACAAAGCTGATTGCCTTTTGCATCATACTTGTGTTTATGTTCCATTTCTATTTTTTTTAAATCCACAAAATTGAAAGTTCTGGATGGTATCAAATGGTGTGGTATGGTTTTCTGTAAAACATTTTATTGCTTCAAAATTTTCTATAAAAGTTTGTTTCATCGAATTTTCTGAATATTGTTTTATTTCCAATCCACTACATTTTAAAGGTCCGTTTTCAGAAAAAGTACCTAATAAAAAGTTGCCATTATCAGCAATAGCATTAGTAACGATGTTTATATATTTAGTTATATTTTCATCTTCAGTCAGAAAATGAAAAACAGCTCTGTCGTGCCAAAAATCAAATTTGACAATCGGTTTAAATTCTGTTATATCGGAAACAATCCAATGTATTAAATCGGCTTTATCTCCTAAACGTTTTTTGGCTCTTTCTAAAGCAAATTCAGAGATGTCCAATACCCAAATATTTTGATATCCTTTTTCTAATAAGGCATCCACAAAATTGCTATCGCCACCGCCAATATCAATGATATTGGCAGTTTTTGATAGGTTTACATTTTCTAAATACTCCATTGAAGTTTTTGGATATTTTTGTGTCCAACTTACTTCATTAGGATTTTTGGTTGCAAAAACATTTTCCCAATGTGATTTTTTGTTTTCCATTTGGATTACGCTTTACAACATCCATCTAAATTTTCATACGCTTTTGGATCGGCTTTTACTTCATCTGCATCGTATCCTAATTTAGAAATACCTTCTTTAATGGTCTGTAAGGTTGTTTTCTTTGCATTATAATACACTGTAAATGTCATTGCTTTATCGTCAAGCTCATACATTTTTAAACCTTTAATTTTGAGCATCTCAGTTTTGAATTTTAAACCACAAGTTTCACATTCTTTACAATGATCACAATGTAAAAAAGTTTTGATTACAGCTTTTTGATTGGCTTTTTGAGCAGAAGCAGTATTGCTTGTAAAAAATAATAGTGTTAAAAAAAAGATTGATTTTAAAATTGAATTTTTCATTTGAATTTATTTAATGATTAATAATTTATTCTTAATGTTCGTGTTCTCCGCCACCTTTTGAAGTTGCTAGTAAGTAAAAAGCACCTTTTATAACAATTTTCGCATCGGCAGGAATTTCTTCGACTAATTTTATTTCGGTGTAACCTAAATCAGTAGTTCCAGGAACCACTTCGATTGCTTTGAAGTGCACTTCATTGTGTCCTTCTTCTTCGCCTTCAGCGTGGTCTGAATGTTCTTCTCCTTCTTTATGTTGATGCTCTTCTTCTTTTACTTTTGAAGCTTGTTCTTGGTGTTCTTCTTGAATGTAAATATAATATTTATCGCCATTTCTAACAATTGCATCTTTTGGTAGTGCTTGAACTGTTTGATTGGTGATATTGATATTGGCAGCTACATACATTCCAGAAATTAAATCTTTGGCATCGCTTGGATTGATTTTGGCATGAACCGCAACTGTTTTGCTTTCGTTTGAAAATGATTTATTGATGCCAAATATTTTTCCTTTAATGGATTTATTGGACTGATTGGTTAATACAAAATCGACTTCTTGACCTACGGAAATTTTTCCCAAATCTTTTTCAAACACATTTAAATCCAAGTGCATTTGGCTGTTATCTACTACTTCAAAAAGTGTTACGCCTGTTTCTGCAAATGCTCCTTTTGTTATACTGATTTTACCCACATAACCGCTTATTGGCGAAACAATTGGAATTAACGAAGTGTTTCCGCTTAAACTAACATTTAACGCTTGCAGCTTGTTTTTTGCGGCTTGTGCTTTAGCTCTTTCTACTGCTAATTTTGATTTTACTTCTTGAAATGTTTTGCGAGGATTTACATTTTCATCGCTCAATGTTTTTTGACGATTATATTCCAATTGCAAGTATTCAATGTTTGCAATAGCCGAATTATAATCCTCCTGCATTTCTGTAACTTCAAGGTTTTGAATAGTTGCCAATGTTTTACCTTTTGCAACGTAAGTTCCTTCTAACACATAAATATCTTTTACTACACCACCAATTAAAGTTGAAATATTCGCCATATTTTGTGGTGGAACTGCAGTATAACCATTGGCTTTGATAACAGTATTCAGGTTTTTCATTTCGATGCTACCTGTTTCGATACCAATCGTTTTGAATTGTGCTTCGGTTAAGGCTACTTCAGTTTCTGACTTTTCTTCTTCGTGGGTTTCTTCGGTTTTCTTTTCGCCGCAGGAATTTAGAGTAAAGAGAATAGAAAACAGAATAAAGAGGTTGAAGAATGAACTTCGATTACAATTTGGTTTTAAAAATATATTTTTACTCATGATTTGATTTTTTATATTTCGGAATTCGTGAATCTTCGATTTCATATAATGGAATATTAATTGTTGTTGAAAGATGGAAATTGCAATTGAATAGCACTTTGATTGTAAGTATTAACGGCTTCGGCATTTTGCTTTTTGATGTCAATGGCTTGGTTTAAAAAACTGATATACGACCAGTAACTCATATCACCATTAGCATAACTTTTTTGTGCTGTAGTGATGATTTGCTCGGCATATTGCAATCCTTCGTTTTGGTAATATAAAAGTGCTTTTTTCTGTTTTTCGAACTCATTTTGTAGTTCTTCTTTCTGTAATTTCAAAGTCAATTTGCTTTTATCTAATTCTAATTGCGATTGCGAAATACTAATTTCTGATGCTTTGGCTTTTGCTGTATTTGCACCACCAAATAAAGGAATTTGCAATCCGGCAGTAAAACCCTGAAAATAGGATTTGGTATCGATGGTTTGACCAAAATAACCCAAACCTAATTTAGGAGTTCGCATTGCTTTGAACGTATTGGCTTCCTTTTGATACACTGAAATTTGCTGTGTGTAATAATCGCTTACTAATCCTTGTATTTTGTCATCTTTACTCGTTGTTGGATTAGCATATTGCAATGGTGTATTGGCATCAGGAACTATGTTTTCATCTGTTTGAATGAAGTATTGCAATTGCTTTTGATAGATTAACAAATCATATTCTAACTGTGCTTTTTGGGTTTCTATTTCTTTTGATTTTGCTTTAGCACTTATTACTTCTATATTGCCACTTTCTCCGGTTTGAAAACGAAGTTCTGCATTTTTTAGGAATTTGGAATAAATTTCAAATAACTCATTATTTAGTTTTTGAATAGAAACTCCATATAAATATTGATAATAGGCTAATGACACTGCTTTTTCAATTTCATACTCCGTTAATGCTTTTCGTTTTTCAGCCAATTTTGCCAATTCTTCTTGCAACTGACGGTTGGCTTTTGTGATTTTACCAATTGGAAAATACTGTTGAATGGAAACATTGTGGTCGTAATCAACACTATTGAATTGTCCGCCTTGGTATTGCACTTGCAAAGGATCTACTTGGAACGCTGTTTTCTTTAGAACAGTTTGTTTTTCAATTTCCTTATCCGCGATTTTTAAGTCGATGTTATTTGCTTTTGCTTTTTCAATAGCTTTTTCTAATGTTATTGTTTGACTGTTTTGAGCAAACGAAAAGCTACTAATTAACAAAACGAGTATTGTTACAATTGGATTTGACATTTTTTTTCTTCTTTTAATTCCCTTTTCAAATAATAAATAAAGTATTGGTAAAACGATTAAGGTTAGTAATGTTGCCGAAACTAATCCGCCAATAACTACCGTTGCTAATGGTTTTTGTACTTCGGCTCCACCACTAGTTGATAATGCCATTGGCAAAAATCCTAATGAAGCAACCGCAGCAGTCATTAATACTGGTCTAAGTCTGGTTTTTGTACCTATTAAAACCCGTTGTAATGGGTCGGTTATCCCTTCGGATTTGAGTTGGTTGAAATAGGAGATTAGCACAATTCCGTTCAACACAGCTATTCCAAACAAAGCAATAAATCCAATGCCTGCTGATATACTAAATGGCATTCCTCGTAACCAAAGTGCAAAAACGCCACCGATTGCTGATAATGGAATGGCTGTGAAAATTAATGCGGCTTGTTTCATACTATTGAAAGTAAAAAATAACAACACCATAATTAATCCTAAAGCGATTGGTAAAGCTACCGAAAGGCGTTTGTTGGCTTCCACCAAATTTTCAAATTGTCCTCCATACGTAACATAATACCCAGCAGGAAGTTTAAAACTGGTTTCTAATTTTTGTTGAATTTCTTCGACAACACTTTTTACATCACGACCACGAACATTTAAACCTATTGTAATTCTACGTTTACCATTTTCACGAGAAACTTGCACTGGACCTTGTTCGTAATTGATAGAAGCTACTTGCGAAAGTGGTACTTGCTGTCCGTTTGGTAATGGAATAAACAGATTAGAAACATCCGTTATGTCGCTACGATTGTCTTTGTTCATTCTAACGACAACATCAAAACGTTTGCTTTCTTCGTAGATTTTACCTGCGCTTTCGCCTGCAAAAGAAGAACGTATAATTTGATTGATGTCGGCAATATTTAAACCATATAAAGCAATTTTATTATAATCGTATTTGACTGTGATTTGAGGAAGTCCTGTTACTTTATCGGCTTTTAAATCTCCAATACCTTCTATTTTATTGATTTTACCTATTAATTCATTGGCTTTAGTATCTAAAACTTCTAAATCATCACCAAAAATTTTGATTGCAATATCACTTCTGCTTCCCGAAACTAACTCATTAAATCGCATCTGAATGGGTTGCGAAATTTCGATGTTTGCACCTGGAATGGCTTCCATTTCTTCTTTCATTAAATTGGCTAAATCTTCCCAATTATCGGCAGATGTCCATTCGGATTTGTCTTTTAAAACAATAATTAAATCGCCACTTTCTATTGGCATTGGATCTGTTGGAATTTCGCCGCTTCCTATTTTGGATACAATGGTTTTAATTTCAGGAAATTTTCCTTTTAATATTTTTTCATATTGAGTTGTTGTTTTTACCATTTGCGTTAGAGAACTGCCTGGCATTATAGTTACATTAATGGCTAAATCGCCTTCTTCGATGGTTGGAATAAATTCGCCACCCATATTTTGGAAAACGATAACGGCAAATACAAATAGAGCTAATGAAATTCCTAAAACAGCTTTTTTGAAACGTAATGCTTTATCTAAAAATGGTGTATAGATTTTCTCAAACCACGCCATCATTTTATCACTAAAGTTGGCTTTGTGTTCGGTGTTTTTTGATAAGAACATTGCACTCATCATAGGTACATAAGTCAACGACAAAATAAATGCTCCGACAACTGCGAAGCCAACTGTCATTGCCATTGGTTTGAACATTTTACCTTCTGTTCCTACTAAAGCTAGGATTGGTAGATATACAATTAAAATAATAATTTCTCCGAATGCTGCACTGTTACGAATTTTTGAAGCCGATTTATATACTTCGCTATCCATTTCGGATTGGGTTAAGTTTTTCTGCCTTTTGATTTTTTGCAAATGGTGCATCGTGGCTTCGACAATAATAACAGCACCATCGACAATAATTCCAAAATCGATCGCTCCTAAACTCATTAGGTTTCCGCTTACTCCAAAATGGTTCATTAAGATTACTGCAAAAAGCATTGATAGTGGAATTACCGATGCTACAATTAATCCGGCACGAAGATTACCTAGAAATAATATAAGCACAAAAATTACGATTAATGCACCTTCCAATAAATTTTTAGTAACTGTACCTATGGCGCTATTAACTAATTTTCCTCTATCGATAAATGCTTCGGTAACAACTCCTTCGGGTAAGGTTTTATTGATTTGAACCATTTTTTCCTTTACTCTTTCAGTCACGGCTTTAGAATTTTCGCCTTTGAGCATTAATGCCATTCCGCACACAATTTCTCCTTTACCATCTTTGGTGGACGCACCATATCTTAAGGCAACTCCTTCTCGGACTGCAGCCACATCACGCACTAAAACTGGTGCGCCATTTCTGTTTTTGACTACTACATTTTCTAAATCTTTAATGCCAGTTGCCATCCCAACACCGCGAATAAAGTAAGCGTATTGGTCTTTTTCGATATAAGCTCCACCTGTATTTTGATTGTTTTTCTCTAACGCTTCAAAAATTTCTGTAATGGTTACTCCCAAACTATTCAATGTATTTGGATTAACTGCGATTTCATATTGTTTTAGTTTTCCACCCCAAGTACTAACTTCGGCAACGCCTTCAATACCTTGTAATTGTGGAATAATAATCCAATCTTGAATGGTTCGTAATTTTACAGCATCATATTTGTCTTCATATCCTTTTTTGGCATAGACATCATACTGATAAATCTCGCCTAATCCAGTTGATATTGGTGCTAACTCTGGAGAACCAGCATAAGCAGGAATATTTTCTTTGGCTTGACTAAGGCGTTGAAAAATTTGTTCTCTAGCCCAATAAATATCTACATCGTCTTTGAAAACAACTGTGACTACTGAAAGCCCGAAACGAGAAATACTTCGTAACTCGATAACTTTTGGGATTGTTTTAAAAGATTGTTCTAAAGGATAAGTAATTAATTGCTCGACTTCTTGACTGGCTAAAGTTGGAGCAGTAGTAATTATTTGTACTTGGTTGTTGGTTACATCGGGTAACGCATCGAGTGGTAACTGTTTTATAGAATAGCTACCAAACGCTATTAGAACTAAAGTAAATAATAGTATTATAAACTTGTTCTTGATACTGAATTGTATGATTTTGTCTAACATTGAAATAGTATAATGAATTAGAAGATTAGCAAAATTTCTTTTGCTATTATTTGTGAAAAGTTCACAAGTTTCTAACCCGAAATTACTCGGGCTTCATTATGCTATTTGCGGTGGTTGCCAAATACTTCCGTAGAAATTAGAAGTAACTATAGAGGTATAGGACGGTAATTGCGTTTTTATACTCTTTGTAATTGGTGTAAAACTAAAAGTAGTAATCTTAAAATAACTCACTATTTGTGAGCCACAACAGTTGCAGTTGCAAAAAGGCGAACATAAATCATTTTCTTTATCGTGATTATGAGATTTTTCATCATGATTATCTGAAATCTCAACAGCTTTGTGTGCTGCACTACTTACTTCCATATCTGCACAAGGCAAGCATGATAGTGCAATTAGATAGATTGATAATATGTAATTTAAAAGTTTCACGAATACAAAGATAAAAATATTTTTAAAACAAATTCTTATATTACATTTTTTTTAGGTGCCTTTATATTTCCCACAAATTTATTTTTTAATATTTTCATATCTTCACTCACTTTTCTGTCCAGCACTTTAGCATAATGTTGAGTAGTTCTCAAGTTTTTATGACCTAACATTTTACTTACGCTTTCGATAGGAACTCCATTAGTAAGTGTTACTGTTGTTGCAAAAGTATGTCTAGCAATGTGAAATGTAAGTTCTTTTTCAATTTCACAAACTCCAGCTATTTCTTTTAAATAAGCGTTCATTTTTTGGTTTGATAGAATAGGTAGTAGTTTATCCTCGTTGTTACATTGTGGATGATTTTCATATTTATCGATTATCATTTGTGTAACTGGAAGGATTGGGATTTTGGAAGCACTTTCTGTTTTTTGTCTGTGAGTGAATATCCATTTCTCGCCATCAATACCGAAGCTTATATGGGATTTTGTTAGGTTTTTGACATCAATGTATGCCAAACCAGTAAAGCAACTGAAAAGGAAGATATCGCGAACCAGAGATAGTCTTTCTGTTTTGAAATCTTTTTCAATTATGCTTTGAATTTCATTTTCTGTTAAATAAACTCGATCAACTTCTTTGACTTTTGACTTATAGTTTGCAAATGGGTTTTTATCTAGCCAGTCATTGGCCAAACAAAGCTTAATTATTTTATTGAAGTTTTTAAGGTACTTAACTGCTGTGTTATTAGCACAGTTTCTAACACTTCTCAACCAAAACTCGTAATCGGTTATAAAGGCATGATCAATCTTTGTAATATCGATATCTGAAACGTTGTATTTCCATTGCATAAACTCAATAGTATGCTTGAGTGAAGTAGTGTAGCGTTCTAATGTTCCTGGAGCGTATTCTTTTCCAACTAATTCCTTTATTTTGTTGTTGTGGTCTTGGAAGATGGGAACAAGCATACGCTTGGTTTCTGATAGACCAAACAATTCATTCTTTAGATTTTCTGAATTTAAACTGATGTCTTTTTTGAAAAGTTTCTTCTCAGCTTCTAAAACTTGACTTTTTAAGTAATCAAGATGACTATTGATTGTTCTAGCTTCTTCTGTGGAACCTTTTACTTTGCTGCCTTCTGAGGACCATTTATCAGGATTGATATATTTGTTGGTGCTAAACTCAAAACGTTTGGTATTGACAGTAACTCTAGTGTAGATAGGACAAACCCCTAAATTGTTGGCTTTTGCTCTCTTGATGTAGAAGAGAATTGATACTGATGTGTTCATTGTTGGTGACCTTAAAGTTAGTATTAAATTTATTCGATTTAATAACTACACACAAGATGTACATTTTTTGAATATGTTGTTGAACACCTTGTAGTATCGGTGCTTTCGTTGCGAGGTGTCACTTAAAATTTATTTTTTTAGTGACACCTTAAAAGACACCTAAACTTTGAGATTTAATGAATAATTTGATATAGCCCTAAAAGAAAAAACCCACTAAATTGTTGAATTTAGTGGGTTTTAGTACCGTTTGCTTTTCAGCTAGCGGAGAAAGAGGGATTCGAACCCCCGGACCTGTTACAGTCAACAGTTTTCAAGACTGCCGCATTCGACCGCTCTGCCATTTCTCCAGTAAGACGCTCATACTTCCGTATTGCGGATGCAAATATAGTAACCTTTTTTTGTTTTCCAAATAGATTTTAAACAAAAAAACGATTAATTTTTATTATAAAAACTAATCGTTTCATTTTCTATACTTTAGGAAACTTAAATTTTGTATTTTTTTGCATTAATAACCCACGTAATCCGTGATTTCTAATCCATATCCAATCATTCCTACGCGTTTTGTGTGTTGCGTATTGGTGATTAATCGTATTTTAGAAATGTCTATGTCGTGCAATATTTGTGCTCCAATTCCAAAATCTTTCGCATCCATTCTAATTTGTGGTGCATTAATGATTCCTTGCTCTTGCAATACTTTAAGTTCTTTTAAACGATTCAATAAATCTAACGATTGTACTTCTTGATTAATAAAGATAACGGCACCTTTGCCTTCTTCGTTAATCAATCGGAACATATCATCCAATTTTTTGTCGGCATTGTTGGTCAAGGTTCCTAAAATATCGTTGTTGATTTGCGTTGAATTGATACGAGTCAGAATAGAATCTCCTTTACTCCAACTTCCTTTGGTTAAAGCTACATGAACTTGTTTATTTGTGGTTTGTAGATAAGCTCTCAAACGAAATTGTCCAAAACGTGTTTCTATCTCAAAATCTTCTTTCTTTACAATTAAGCTATCGTGTTGCATTCTATAAGCCACTAAGGCTTCAATGGAAACTAATTTTAAATCAAATTTCTTTGCCACTTCAACCAATTGTGGTAAGCGAGCCATTGTTCCATCTTCATTCATGATTTCAACAATAACTCCTGCCGATTTGAATCCAGCTAAACGTGCAAAATCAATTGCTGCTTCTGTATGACCAGTTCTTCTCAAAACGCCACCTTGCTTTGCAACCAACGGAAAGATATGTCCAGGACGCGCTAAATCATAGGGTTTTGTGTTTTCATCTACTAAAGAAAGAATAGTTTTGGCTCTATCAGCTGCAGAAATACCTGTTGTAACTCCATTTCCTTTTAAATCTACAGAAACCGTAAAAGCAGTTTCCATATGGTCTGTATTGTTTCTAACCATCGCGTGTAAATCCAATTCTTTACAACGACTTTCAGTTAATGGTGCGCAAATTAATCCACGACCATGTGTAGCCATAAAATTAATCATCTCGGGAGTTACTTTTTCGGCAGCAGCCAAGAAATCACCTTCATTCTCTCTATCTTCATCATCAACAACAATGATGACTTTACCTTGACGAATGTCTTCGATAGCTTCTTCTATAGTGTTGAGTTGTATGTTATTTGACATGATCTTAATTAGTAGTTAATGTGTTCAAAGCTTTTTTGGTGTAAAGGTAAAGCAAACCATAAAAAGGAAAACCAGTTAATATTGAAATACCCATACCAGGTTCGATTGCTATACAATGTGCCTTGCTTATTTTTGAAACGATTTGTTGTGATTGATATATAAAATATAGTAATACTATAAGACTTAATCCAAACAAAATTGTGGTGATAATGGAATTATTCATAAACCATAGTAGGCAGGTTATGAATGTTATACCATAAGCGATTAACCCAAAATTGGCATATTTTTGATATTTTTCGATATGTGATTTAGTATCAAATGAGGCATCAATAGTTTTTGGAGTTGCATTCTCATTCTCTTGTGTTTTTTTTGTAAAAAACTTTTGAAGAGGAAGTAGAACACCATCAAAACTAACCATACCTCCAATGTCATTAATAGCTCTATAGGTAAGTAAAACTGCTAGAGGAGTTAATACAATAGACGACATCCAAACGCCCATGAATGGAGTCATTCCGTCTTCTTGAGCTACTCTTTTTCCAAAAGTATTGATAAAATGGAATACAATAAAAATCGCTACTGCAAATACAATAGGTAATCCCAAACCACCTTTTCGGATGATGGAGCCTAGTGGAGCTCCAATAAAAAACATCAATAAGCATGAAAAAGCAATCATGTATTTGTCATGTAATGCAATCCAATGTTTGTTGATACTTTTCTGTTTAGCTTGCATTTCAAAAATGGAACTGTCAATAGAAAAAACAGTATTTTCTATATTACTGAAGGCAATTTTTACTATCTCACTTTTTTGACTATCAGTAAGATTAGCCAATAAATTATTGGAAGAAACTTTGGTTCTTACTTGCGTACTATCGGGTTGATAGTAAGTATTGTTAATCCCAGTGCGCAAATAAATGTTCTCAGTGTAGGAGCGAAGGTCTTTTTTGTAATTGGTATTAAGTGAATCAATAGTAAATCGTAACTCACTTATATTAAGCATGGTATTAGTGTTAGAAATATCTACTTCGTCCATACTCGATTGATTCAATTTTGATAAATCAATATTAATTACATCACGTTTGAAGGTTCCTTTAGCAAAAGGAATTCTAGGACGTTCTTCATATTTCTTAGGAATAATGTCTTCGTAGTAATTTCCATCTGTTAAAACTAACTTTAAAGTATTGGATGATTCACTACTTATTAGTTCACCTTTTTTAGCTTTAATTACGGTTGTATTTCCTTCACCATTTGGAAGTTTCCTGTGAATGGTTACTCCAGTTAGAAAGTTTCCTTTTTCACCTGATTTTTTATCTACTTTGATGGTGTAATTTCCAACTTCACTAAATTGACCTTCTGCAATTGCCATTGCTGGCTTAACTTGAGCGATATTTCGTCTAAAGTTGATGAACTTATATTCTGCGTAAGGAATTACATTGTTGGCAAAGAAAAAGGATAAAATGCTTAGTAAAATTATAAATACGGTGATGCTTCTCATGGTTCTCTGAAAAGAAATTCCAGAAGATTTCATTGCTGCAAATTCGTAGTTTTCTGCTAAGCTTCCAAAAGTCATAATTGAAGCCAATAACACAGATAAAGGCAATACTAGCGGAACTATTCTTGGCATAGAGAATAGTAAAAATTTTACGACCAAAAGGAAGTCTAAATCTTTACCAGCCAACTCAGAAATGAATAACCAGACCGTTTGAAGTATGAATATAAAAAACAAGATTACAAATACCGTAGTAAATGTAATCAGGAATGATTTTAATAAATACTTGTCTAATATTTTCACAAAAGCTAATCTAATTTATTGATGTAGTAGTTAGGATATTTACTCGCTACAAATGTAAATTGATTTTTTGACAATGGCTGATTGGTTTTGAAAGAATTAACAGTCAATGTAGTTTTTGTACCATTTTTACCAACTTCTATAAGATTATAAATGGTTTTAGTTTGAACATCAATTCCCAACAAAACCTCTTTACGTTGGTCTTTAGCGCTATTCGGAATTAATTTGATGTATTGAATTTTACGTCCTTTAATGTTTTGAGAAATATCCATAGAATATTTATAACCACTATTGAAAAACGTTAGCATTTTGGCAGGAGTAATAGCTTTATCATCTTTGTCATTTACACTTGAAATAGTAACTTCTTCATCTTCTGGATTTATAGTGTAGGATTTCTTTCCGTCGTAAATTTTAGTTACGCCCATAAAATTAAGAACATACTTATTTCCTTCCAAAGTTACATTTCCTTTGCTTTCTTGGTTAATGTTTTCTTTGGCGTTATTCAAAGTGTATTTAAAATCAATAACGATGTTCTTATAACTTTTGATTTTTTCAGTTACATCGTCTAAAAGCTCTTTAGCTTTTTTATCTTGTGCATTAGCGGTTAAACTAACAAAAAGTAGTAACGCAATTGACAGAAATTTATTCATTTTAATTATTGTTTTGTTCATTGTTTAAAAATTGATCTAAAGCTACCAAGTCTGGAATGTTTACACTTCTAGCTTTGCTGCCTTCAAAAGGTCCAACAATTCCGGCTGCTTCTAGTTGATCTATTAGTCTTCCGGCACGATTGTAACCTAGTTTCAATTTTCTTTGCAATAATGATGCCGAACCTTGTTGTGCGGTCACAATTATTTCTGCAGCTTCTCTAAACATAGAATCTCTTTCGGAAATATCGATGTCTAATTTCACGCTGCTTTCTTCACCAACATACTCAGGAAGCATGAAAGCACTTGCATACGCTTTTTGAGAACCAATATAATCTACAATTTTTTCAACTTCAGGTGTGTCTACAAAGGCACATTGTACACGAACTAAATCATTTCCGTTTGAAAACAATAAATCTCCACGTCCAATCAATTGGTCAGCTCCACCAGAATCTAATATAGTTCTTGAGTCAATTTTTGATGTTACTCTAAAAGCAATTCTTGCAGGAAAGTTAGCTTTAATCATACCCGTAATTACATTAACCGAAGGTCTTTGTGTGGCAATGATTAAGTGAATTCCGATAGCACGAGCTAATTGTGCCAAACGAGCAATTGGTGTTTCTACTTCTTTTCCGGCGGTCATAATTAAATCGGCAAACTCATCGACCACTAATACTATATAAGGTAAAAATTGGTGTCCGTGTTCTGGATTTAATTTACGCTGTTTGAATTTCTCATTGTATTCTTTGATGTTTCTAACCATCGCATCTTTTAATAAAGAATAACGGTTGTCCATTTCGATACAAAGTGAATTCAACGTATTGATTACTTTACTATTATCGGTGATAATGGCATCTTCAGAATCTGGTAATTTTGCTAAATAATGTCTTTCAATTTTGTTGAAAAGTGTTAACTCCACTTTCTTTGGATCTACCAAAACAAACTTCACTTCTGCAGGATGCTTTTTGTATAATAACGAAGTTAAGACAGCATTCAAACCAACCGATTTTCCTTGTCCAGTTGCTCCAGCCATTAAAAGGTGAGGCATTTTGGCTAAGTCAAATACAAAAGTTTCGTTAGAAATTGTTTTTCCTAAGGCAATTGGTAATTCCATTTCGGCTTCTTGAAACTTTGCAGATGCAATCACCGTTTTCATTGGAACCATAGTAGGATTCTTGTTCGGAACCTCAATACCAATTGTACCTTTTCCTGGAATAGGAGCGATGATACGAATACCCAATGCTGAAAGTGAAAGTGCAATATCGTCTTCCAAACTTTTAATTTTAGAAATACGAACTCCAGCTTCTGGAACAATTTCATAAAGTGTTACCGATGGACCAACAGTCGCTTTGATTTGAGCAATATCGATTTTGTAGTTACGTAACGTTTCTACAATGTTGTTTTTGTTGTCCTCAAGTTCCTCTTGATTGATGGTAATTCCAACGCTTGAGTATTCTTTCAGTAAATCAATAGTTGGAAATTTATAATTAGACAATTCCAATTTAGGGTCAAATAAACCAAAATCGGCTACTAATTTGGCTGCCAAATTTTCTTCAACCGTATCTTCGTCTTGCGATTTTTCAATTACAAAAGCTTCGTCATTGGTTTTGATTATTTCTTTTGCAGGTTCTGCTTTTGGAGTTATGGGTTGCTCAACTTCTAGTGAAAGTGAAGGAGTAACTTTTGGTTCATTTTTTAATGTAGGTTCCAATTCAATTTCAGAATAACTTGAAATTGTTGGTTTCAATGTTTCTTTATTGATTTCAAACTGAGAGGTTACTGGTTTTATATAAGGTTCTTCAAATGCTTCATCTAAATCGTCTTTAGATTCCTCAACGGCATATTCTTCAAGGTTGTAAGCTCCACTTACATCTTCAGAAGGTTTTGATTTCATGGCATCAATATCTTCTTTGAATTCTTTTTGCTTCTTCTCAAAAAACATTTTGATGCTGTCTGGAGAGATTTTGATTTTGAACAACAAATAAATTACTAATCCAAAAAGTAAAACTAAGAAAGTTCCAATTTTTCCGATGTAATCTTGAAAGAATTGATTCATTTCAAAACCAATAGTTCCGCCAAGTTCTGGAATGGAATTGGCAAAGAATCCGAAAAGAATGGATAAAATGATAATGGCAAATAAATCCCAAAACCAAGTTGATTTTAATTTCTTTAATGGTAAATCTAAAACCATGAAAGCACCAGTAATGAAAAATAATTTTACAAAAAGAAACGAAGCAGCACCAAATCCTTTGTAAATAAAGAAGTCCGATAGAAATGCACCTACTTTTCCTAACCAATTTTCTGCAGGTTTGTTTCTGTCAGATAATGCGGTAACTACACTTTGATCTTCTTGACCATGCATGAAAAACGAAATGAAAGCCACCAAAAGTCCTATGGATAAAAGTACTAAAAGACAACCAAAAACTACTTTGTATTGTCTTTTCATTTTCCAAGGAAGCTTTTCTCCTGGTTCGGTAGATTTTGTATTTTCTTTTTTTACTTGTTTTGCCATTCGAAATTAAATAGTTGGTATAAAAATAGAAATTTTATGTTGTAATCAATTAAAATTTTGGAATATAAATAATGCATCCAATAGCAATAGCAGTCATCGCAGCAAAAAATACGGCTCCAGCTGCAATGTCTTTGATAAAACCAATGCGTTCATGGTATTCAGGATGAATGAAATCGGCCACTTTTTCTACTGCAGTGTTTAGACCTTCAATTCCAAGGACTAAACCAATGGCTAAGGTTTGAATCAACCATTCTTCGTGAGAAATTTCAAAGTAGAAACCTGCAATAATCATTACAACAGCCAAACAGCTTTGTACCATAACGCTGTGTTCAGTTGTAATTAATTTGATGGCGCCTTTAAAGGCAAACCCCATACTTTTAAATCGTCCAGTTAAGAAGGTTTTATCTCTTTCGAATTCCATTATAGTGATGCTAAAGCGGCTTCGTAATTAGGTTCGTCTGCAATTTCTGCAACTTGTTCAGCGTGTTTTACAACTCCGTTTTCGTCTAAAACGATAACTACTCTAGAATGTAATCCTGCTAATGGACCATCAACGATTTCTAAACCATAATTTTTCCCGAAACTTCCTTCTTTGAAATCAGATAAATTTTCAACATTTTCTAATCCTTCAGCGCCACAAAAACGTTTTTGAGCAAAAGGTAAATCTCTTGAAATACATAATACTTTTGTGTTTTCTAAAGCACTAGCTTTTGCGTTAAAAGTTCTAACCGAAGTAGCACAAGTTCCAGTATCAATACTTGGGAAAATGTTTAAAACCAATTTGCTTCCTGCATAATCAGCTAAAGTTGCTACAGATAAATCGCTTTTTACTAATTGAAAATCGGTTGCTTTTGAACCTACTTGAGGTAATGAACCATTTGTGTTTATTGGGTTTCCACCTAATGTTATTGCTGCCATTTTTATTTCTTTTTTAAGATTTCAAAAGTATGAAATTATTTCGGAATTGAGAAGTTTGATTTGTAGTATAAATTTAACATAATAATTTGCTTTATATAATTGTTTTATCGTAATATTGCAATATAATAATTATTTATAAAAATGGGAGCATCAAAATCAGAATCATTTTCAGAAGAGCACAACGAAATGGCAACGCTATTTAAAGCGCTTTCACATCCAGCAAGAATTGCAATTGTCGATTATTTATTGTCGGTAGATTCATGTATTTGTGGTGATATTGTAAACGAATTACCATTGGCGCAACCTACGATTTCACAACATCTTAAAGAATTGAAGAACGCCAATATCATAAAAGGAACGATTGAAGGAACTGCCATTTGCTATTGCATAAATCCGGATACTATTGATAAAATAGAAAATCATTTTGGAATGATTCGACATAAACTAAAGAACAAATGTTGTTAGAGAAATTCCAATATTTAAATTCCAAATTCCAAAATCTTAATACATAGTAATTCAGTCTTAATACTTAATACTTCAATCTTAATACTCATATCATGAAACTATCAGAAATAAAAAATCAGTTAAAAAATCTTTCACAAATTGCTTTTCAATTGCCTAATGGCGAATTGGTTCCAAGTCATTTTCACGTTACTGAAGTTGGAAAAATCACTAAACATTTCATCGATTGTGGTGGCGTAGTTCGAGCAGAAGAAGTTGTGAATTTTCAACTTTGGGAAGCCAACGATTATGATCATCGATTGCATCCTGAAAAATTGGTTCACATCATTGAATTATCGGAAGCTAAATTGCAAATTCCAGATTTAGAAATCGAAGTAGAATACCAAATGAAAGAAACCATTGGGAAATTCGGTTTAGATTTTGACGGAACTAACTTCCAATTAAAATCAAAACTAACCGATTGTTTAGCAAAAGACAATTGTGGAATTCCGCCAGAAAAATTGAAAGTAAAAATAGGAGAGTGGAAACCAAAAGAAACTTCTTGTTGTACTCCAGATTCTGGTTGTTGTTAAAAATTTAATCAAAAGAATTTGAAAAATATAAATAATAAAGACTTTGTGAGCTTAGTGTCTTCTTAGTGTCTTTGTGGTTAAAAAAGTATTTATGCTAGAAAATCTATCCAAAACCATAACAACTATTTCAAAAATTTCTGTTCCAAACGAGCGCACAGAAGTTTTGAAACCTTTGATTGATTATATTCAAAATAAAGTAAACTCCAACGAAGAAATTCGTCTAAACTTCATTTGCACACACAATTCACGCAGAAGTCATTTGTCGCAAATTTGGGCACAAACTATGGCATTTCAATTCGGAATTCAAAAGGTTTTTTGCTATTCTGGTGGAACGGAAGCTACAGCTATGTTTCCAAAAGTAGTTGAGACTTTGGTAAATCAAGGTTTTGAAATTCAGAAATTGAGTGAAGAACAAAACCCTGTTTATGCGGTGAAATTTGATGAAAATCAACATCCCATTATTTGTTTTTCAAAAGCGTATTTCGATGATTTTAATCCGAAAAATAATTTTGGAGCTATCATGACTTGTAATAATGCCGATGAAGGTTGTCCAATGGTTTTTGGAGCAGAAGCCAGATTTCCAATAAAATATGACGATCCAAAAGCCTTTGACGGAACTGAAATTATGAACGAAAAATACGCAGAAAGAAGTTTACAAATAGCCTCTGAAATGTATTATGTTTTTTCTCAAATAAAGAATTAAGGATATGAAGAAACGACTAAATTTCCTCGACCGATTTCTAACACTTTGGATATTTCTAGCTATGCTAATTGGAGTTGGCATCGGTTATTTTATTCCGAATTCAGCCGATTTTATTAATTCGTTTTCATCAGGAACTACGAATATTCCTTTGGCAATTGGATTGATTTTGATGATGTATCCACCATTAACAAAAATCGATTTTTCTCAAGTTCCTAAAATGTTTGAACAACCCAAATTATTGACAGCTTCCTTTTTTATCACTTGGATTGTTGGACCTTTTTTGATGTTTTTATTGGCGACTTTTTTCCTAAAAGACTATCCAGAATACATGACAGGATTAATCATCATTGGAATTGCTCCGTGCATTGCAATGGTAATCGTTTGGAACGAACTAGCCGAAGGAAACAGAGAGCTAACAGCAGGATTAATCGGAATTAATAGTTTGCTACAAGTGTTTTTCTTCAGTTTGTATGCTTATTTTTATTTGGCAGTGATGTTGCCTTTATTCGGAATCAAAGGTTTGGAACTCGATATTACTATTTCAGAAATCGCCAAAACCGTTGGAATTTATCTCGGAATTCCGTTTGCATTAGCAGTGATTAGCCGATTTATGATTAAAAAATATGTTGGCGAAAAATGGTTCAATCAAAAGTTTCTTCCATTTGTTTCACCGATTACTTTGATAGCGCTTCTTTTTACGATTGTTGTAATGTTCAGTTTGAAAGGCGAAATGATTGTCGATTTACCGATGGACGTAATTCGAATTGCCATTCCACTAGTGATTTTCTTTGCTATTATGTTTTTCTTGATTTTTTTTGTTTCCAAGAAAATTGGTGCCAATTATCGTGATGCTGTTGCATTATCGTTTACAGCTTCAGGAAATAATTTTGAGTTAGCAATTGCTGTTTCCATAGGTGTTTTCGGAATCAATAGCGGACAGGCTTTTGCAGGCGTTATTGGACCTTTAGTTGAAGTTCCAGCATTAATTATTTTGGTGAATGTGGCGTTTTGGTTGAGAAAGAAGTATTTTTGATTTTAATAAAAAACACCTATAACACTTGTCTATTTAAGTTCAGAAAGGATTAACTTTTTCTGTTTCATAGTGTTTTTCATTGCCTTTTCTCTAACTTTAGAATCTTCGCTGTTGATAAGGTCAAAATATTCAACAGGAACAACCTGCCACGACAAGCCATATTTGTCTTTACACCAACCACAAGAACCTTCTTGACCACCATTTGCAGTCAAAGCTTCCCAATAATAATCTACTTCTGCTTGGTCTTTGCAATTGATAACAAACGAAATAGATTCATTAAATTTGAAATAAGGTCCAGCAGCTAAAATGCTAAATTCTATATCACCAATTTCCATAACCGCTGTTTCGAAGCTATCTTGACCACCTTGATCTTTAGCTTCCGTTGGATTTTTATATTGGTGGTATTCTTTCATTTTACCCTCTTTGAAAATAGAAAGGTAATACTCTACAACTGCTTTTGCATCTTTATCAACCCAAAGACAAGGCGTTATTTTTTGCTTAATAGAAGTTGATTTTTTTGTTTCTGTTGGATTGGTTGTGGAATCTGTTTTACTATTATTAGAAGAGTTCTTTTGGGAATCTTTACAACTCACTAGACTTACTATAGCAAATGCAGTTAAAAAAATAAGTTTGTAGTTTTTCATTTCTAGTTTTTTATTTGATTTTTAAGCATAGTTCTTTGATAATAGCTGGCAGTTTAATCCCATATTAGTAAGCATAATAAAACTGACAATGAAAGTATCAATCCGATTGTTAGAATAATTGGTATAAACTTGGTTCGTTTTCTGTTTTCATTTCTAATTACCGTCCAAATAATCAAACTTATTATTCCAATTGGATATGCAATAAAAAGTGCAGCATTATAGGTCCAAACCATTCCTGTCCAGGCAAACCAAATTGCAAATATTAAACCCAAATAAAATAAAAAATCATTTTTAGTAAGCTTCATTTCTGATTTCTTTCGGTAAAATTTAAAAATTGTTTCTTTTATTCATGATTTTTTCCTTGGTGATTGCAAGCACTAACCTAAACAAACCTACAATATTTCTTAGAAAAGTAGAGTTGTATTCGCCAGTTTATTTTCCATGATGATTAAAATAGTAAGTGTAAGACAAACAATAGCAACAAACATTTGTTAGCAGTAGTAATTTATTCCACAGTGTCAACTTTTTGAATACTATATATTGATTTCTGCTTTTTATAAACATTAAAAACTCCTGAAACAATGACTGTTAAATCATTATGTTTTTGACTTATTACATAACAATCTTCTTTATGAAGCAAAAAAATAACAGCATTAGAATTTTCACCATTAGTATAGCTTTCTTTCGATTTATACAATAAACTATATGGTAAATCAATATGAAGAAATCCAGAAATCTTATATATTTTCTATTGTACTTTTTAGGATTTTTTATTAATTTTTCAAGTGAAACATCAATTGGTTTTGATAATGAATCATTCAGTTTATAATATTTTTCTGTGTAGATATTAATTGTATCAACAGACTTATTATTGACTTGTCCATTAAGTTTGATGGAAAATGAAATTATTAATAAGAAGAAAGATATTCTCATATTTATGCAGGTTGAGTATTATTACTGCTAACGTTGCGGCTTGCAACAGTTGCTACTGCAATTACTTACCTAAACAAAACTACAATATTTCTTTGAAAAGAAGAGTTGATGTCACCACATTATTTTCCACGAAGATGAAAATAGCAAGCGTAAGCAAAGTAATAACGAAAAACACGTGTTAGCGCAAGTTATTAATTTTATTCTGTTTGTTTTTCGGAAATCTTCTCTTTTTTAATTTTTTTAAGGCCTTTTCTTAAAAAGGATATTAAAAGAAAATAACCAATAGAAAGTCCCAATATATTGAACAATATATTTTTAGTAGAAATTGGAATATTGTAATTCATAAATAATACTCCAAGAGTTATTGCAATTATGGTGAATGAAAGAAACAATAACATTACTGAACTAAAAACAATTAAAAACCAGCCGAATATTTTTTCCATATATTAATTTTCAATTTCTACTCATATCTATAATTTGCGCCAACGTTCCCTAGCTTTAGGCCTATTACTGACCAAAACAAAACTAATGTTTTTCTTATAAAGATAGAGTGGTAACAATCAAATTATTTTCCACGAAGATGAAAATAGCAAACCATCCTTAGTGATTGGCTTATTTTTATTCTTTTAAGCTCCAAAGCCAAGCATCTCCAATTTCTTCGTCTTGAACAACTTCAGAAAATGTAAATCCGTTGTTGACTAAAATTTTTGTAGACGCATTATTTCTTGGTTCAGTTTTCGCAGTAATTTTAATTGTTGGATCAGTTTTTCGAGAAATTGAAATAAGTTCATTACAGGCAAATGAGGCAATTCCTTGACCTTCATATTCTTTAAATGTCCAATAAGCTATTTCAACTTTTCCATCTATAGGTTTTCCTGTATAACCACATGAACCAACAATTTCATCATCTTTTACTATGAAGTAGCCTATCCAAGGTAAATTGTAACCAATTTTAGGATAATATTCATCATAAGAATCTATTAAGACTTGGCAATTATCTGAAGAATAAATTTTTAACGATTTATCAATATTTAGTGTTATTGGTTCAAGTTTCATTTTATCAATAAATTCAAAATTGTTTTTTTGAGAGCATTACAACTTTTATTGCAAACATTGTATCACTTTGAGTCTGTTGCTGTTTTTGTCACAGACTAAAGCAAATATATCGAAAACTTTTGAAAACAGAATGTGATGAAAAGGTAAAAAGATAAAAGACTAAGAGTTCAAATAAGTTCTAAGCGTTGCAGTAGTAAAAAAACGTTCTTACGAGCAGTTTTTTATACTTGACATAACTTCTTCCAAATTTCCTTTTTTCTTTTTAGACTCTCTTGTGTCGAGTACAAAACATTATTTTCAACTCTAATTTCAAGTCCATTAATTGTCAAAATCTCAATTTCTCCAACACTTCTAATATTACAGCAAATTTCTTCCTCCCATACTTCTTGCCAAATTTTAGAAAGTATGAAATGAGCAACAACTCCTTGGCTTTGACTGTCAAGAATTTTAATTAATTCTGGTGAAGCCATTTTTCCTATTTCAATAATTCTGTTTGCTGTATTTCCTTTTAGCCTCGGCGAAGTTGTTTTCGTCAAAACAATATAAGCATCTTTGTTGTCAAGTTTCTGAATCAAGGAATCTACTTCCTTATTTTGAGCATAACTTAGACAACTTATAAATACAAGTAGGATTAGAGCAATTTTTCTAAAAAGGTTTGTCATTTTTATGGGATGTTTTTAAGTTGCGACCAACGTTTCTTAACTTCACGTATGAACCAAAACAAAACTACGACTTTTCTTAGAGAGATAGAGTTGTAGACACTAGATTATTTTTCCTTGAAGATAAAAATAGCAAGCGCAAGCTCAGTAATAACTAAAACGTTCGCTGTGTACTGTTTTTTATTTATTCTAAAGCTTTAATAAATTTTTTCATTTCGTCCATTTTACCCACTGTAATTCTTGTCCATTTACCTTGCTCTTCATATATTCTTCCTCCTTCAATATTATTGTTTTCTAATTGCTTAAAATAGTCCTTGTTGTATTTTTCAAGTGAAAAATAGATGAAATTTGTATTAGAAGAAATGCACTCACAATTTAATTTTTGGAGTTCGTTGATGGTATATTGTCTTGCATTTTCATTTAGCAAGTAGCAATTTGAAACAAATTTATCATCTTTCAACGAAGCTATAGCAGCAAGTTTTGATACTACACTAACGTTATTATTTGTATTGGATTGCGAATTTGCCAAATTATCAATTATTGTTTTGTTTGCAATTGCATACCCAATTCGTGCTCCAGCCAGACCATAGATTTTGGAAAATGTTTTGACGATAATAATATTTTTGTGGTCATTTACGATATTACTAAGGGATTGCTGTTTAGTAAAGTCTAAATAGGCCTCATCAATTAACACAATTGTATTTTGTGAAATCTTGGTTACACATTCTACCAATGCTTCTCTTTCACAAATTGTTCCTGTTGGATTATTTGGATTACAGATATAAACCAATTTTGTGTCTTGGTTTACAGCTTCCTGCATAGCTTGCAAATTAATTTTCTTGTCGGTTGTAAGTGGTACTTTAATTTTCGTTAAACCTAAATAATCTAATGTAACTGTCCAATAATCATAGCTTGGGTCTGCAATTACATAATTTGCGCTGCCAGTCACCTTCGGTTCGTGTCCTTTGTCTTGTGAAACCAATTTTGCAACCAAGTCTAAAATTTCAGTTGAACCAGCTCCCAAGAATATGTTTTCGTCATTAACACTATTTTTTTTTGCAAGGTCAGCAATCAGTTGAGTCGCCAAATCCCAATTATAGCGGTTACTAATATTCACATTATCAGCAAATGCTTTCCTTGCTAATGGAGATGGACCATAAGGATTTTCGTTTGAGCGTAAAAAAATTAAGCTGCTATCATCCTCAAAACTATTAATTAAATTTTCTGATACAAGAGGAGAAGCAAATGTATTGAAGTTTGAAAGTCCAATACCCGCTACTCCTATACCAATTTTTTTCAGCCAAAGTCTTCTGTTTGGTTCCATATTTTCTTTTTCTTAATTGGTCTTAAAAAAAAATAGTTTGTTACAATTGCGGTGTGTTAAAATTGCCACCAACGTTATATCGCTTTTCGTCTGTTGCTTCTGCCAACACCGACCAAAACAAACCTACAGAATTAAATTGAAAGATAGAATCGTAGTAACCAGATTATTTTCCATGAAAATTAAATAGCAAGTGTAAGTCCAGAAGTTTTGGCAAACATGTGTTAACTGTAGGCTTTTAATCAGATTGGTGAATCCAAATATATTTTCCATTTTTAAACGTAATAACTCCTCCGCCAACTTCTTCTTTTCTTATAAAAATTGATTTATTTTCTAATTTTATAATTGTATCACCAATAACTTCGCTTTCGTTTACTAATACTTCAAAAGTTTGTTTATCGTTAGTTACGCCCCAATAATCTGCCCAATTAAAATTCTTTGAAATTTTATCAAACGATTGGTCATCACCAATTTTAGTTTTCAGTTTAGTTTTACCATCTAAAATAATGATATTTTTTTCATCTCCACTATTTAAAAAATATAGAAAATCTTTTACATTATCTCCATTGAATTCTACTTTTATTGTATCGTTAATTTCGTATATTTTAAAATCTTTAAATGTATCATTTAAGTCAGAGCTAAATCCCTCAGATTTTAAAGTATCTATTAAGTTAATTTCTTCAAATTTTTTATCAGTTGAATCAATATTGGGTGTTTTTTTCAACTCATTTTTCTTTTCGCAACTAACAAAAAGAATAAAAAATATTATATAAAAGATGGATTTCATTTTTTACTCAGAATTTAAGCTTACAGTCAACGAAATATAGCTAGCAAGCTGTTGCGACTTTTGAAACGTTTGTTTTTTCTATTACCGAAAAACGAAGTTATGAAAATTATGGTTTCCATTAGCAATAGACGAGAAATAGTTGCTAGCTGTGATTAGCAGATGTTTTTAATTAGCTATTTTTTAATTAATCGCTTAGTGCTTTATTGATGTAAAATCGGTAAATAACGAAGTTTATTTTTTAATTATTCGGTATGTATTTTTAGAGTGCAATTCTATATTTTCTATAACTAATAGATAGATTCCACCTTCTAAAAATGAAAAATCTATCTTGTTATTTGTAGTTTTCTCTTCGTGTATCAATTTGCCATTTAATGTAAATAATTGCAATTTATAATCTATATTATTTTCACCATTCCAATTAATAGTATTTGTAAATGGATTAGGAAACATTTTTAGATTCAAATTATTAGTAGTCTCATTTATAGAAAGCGAATTTGAAGAATTAATATAAACGGATACCAAACCACTTACAAAATTTGGATTATTAACAAATAAATCTTTTTTATTATCCCCATTGTAATCGAATAATAATAGATCTATTCTTGATTGATGATATGATTCGAAAGAGTCGATTTCAAATTTTGAGAAATTTATAAAATCGGATGTTATATAATAAAAAATATCACTTGAGTAGGAATTTGAGTTATAATTTGTTGCATAGATTTCATATTTTCCATCTCCATCATTATCGTCAAACTCTATATCATGAATGTTTATATTCTCAATACTAATTTTGTAAAAAATATTTTGGCCATCATTTCGATAGAATAAGAAAGGTTTTACGTTGATGTCGAAAACAAAAAAATCTAAATCACCATCTTGATCTATATCTTTTATTTTAATATTTCCACCACTATAATGATCTATTAAAGTTGCTATACTTGTAGCAGAAAAAATACCATTTTGATTTTCAATTAAAATTATTTCATAATGGTAGGAATTATTAGAATAATAATTACTTAGCATTAGTATATCAGAAGCACCGTTATTATTAATATCACCAAAAGCCAGAGAAGTTGTTTCAACAGTATTTGGATAATTAAAAGATATTGGTTGAACGCTTCCAAAATTACTACCATTGTAATTTTTTGACCACATGAGTTCATTGCCAGTGGTATAAGGATTTTTTTGAAAAAGCAAATCCTTAAAACCGTCATTATCAATATCTACAAAAAAAATTCCTGTTGTTAAAATTGGGATTGAGACATTTTGGACATATAAAAAATTATCGTTTCCTAAATTCTTAAAAACTTTAGCGTACATACCAGAATCGCTATAATCAATTACATCACCCAATCCATCATTATCAAAATCCATGATAGAATTCAAAGTGAACGTAGCTGCGTTTGGGTTCGACATTACACCTATTAAATTTTTTATAGCACCATGTTGATTATTAACCATCTTTTTGTAATAACCTAATCCGTTTTGTTGCCCGATACAAACATCCTCTTCACCATCGCCATTCATATCGGTTACAGTAAAATTATTTGTGTTAATAGTTTGTTGGTAACAGATTGTCTTATCAGATAAATTATCAATATCATAATTTACAAGGAGCATGTTTTGGGAATTATAATTTGAAGAAAATAAGAAATCAACGTTTCCACTATTGTTAAGGTCTGAAAAGATATAATTATTTAAGGTAAATGTATTGATGTTAAAGTTAGGTAATACAATTTCTGCCGAACTAAATACTCCATTATTAATAGTGAATTTATGAATATTGGATTGATTTTGTGTTGATTCTAAAGCAACATATACATCGTAGACACTTGGACTTATACCTTTTATATATACAGAGCGACTATTGTTGGAATTAGTGTAAAATGGGATATTTTGTACAACAGGCAGGTCATTTAAAACCACTATTTGATTAGTAATGGTATTTAAGCCAAAATATTTAACCCAAAGCGCATCATTTTTCCAATATAAGATATCTTTATATCCGTTTCCGTTTACATCTAGTATTCCAAATTCCTTAAAAGGCTCAGCATCTATATTCAGTGCAGGTGGATTAACGAAGTTTCCATTATTGTTTATGTAAATTTTCAAGTTTGGATTACCCAATGTATATAGGTCAAAATCCCCATCATAATCAAAATCATCAATTTTGTAAATGGAGGTAAAAGGACTACCCAATGCAAATAAAAATTGTTGAGATAAAAACCCACCATTCTGATTGTTTAACAGCACGTAGGCGTTATTCTGATTATCCCTTACGATTAAGTCAATAAATCCATCGCTGTTGTAATCGAATTTAATTGGTGATATTGAATACGATCCAGAAAAATTTATCAATGTTTGTTCATTACCAAATGTATCATTGTGTAAATTATGTAAAACACCAATTGTGTTAAATGAATGATAAGTAATTAAATCTGGATAACTATCATTATTTATATCTAAGGAGATAATTGGACTTACGCCGTTCGTTATAAATTTTGGTAATGTTGCATTAAAATCGCCGTTTTCATTTTTTTGAAGCAAAACATTTCTTTCGTTATAAGTAACATATTTTATTAAGTCAATATCATTATCATTATCAAAATCGTCATAAATAACATTATTACTTAACGAATCAAGGTTATAAATGTTGACTTTTTCATCAAAATTTATCTGTCCGTAAATTGGATTAATAATAAACCATATAAAAAAGATAAATACTTTTCTTTTCATATTTATTTAATGTTGTTAGATTTTAATTGCTAAATTTATCGTTACTATATGATTCTTAGTGTTTTCTAATTGACAATGTATAGTTTCTTTTTCGATTTTTGGGCATTTCTGCTAACGTTTTTCGGCTTTTGCTCTGTTGCTACTGCGAACACCGACCAAAACAAAACTACGGAATTAAATTGAAAGATAAAGTTGTAGCTACCAGATTATTTTCCACGAAGAACAAAATAGCAAGCGCAAGCCCAGCAATAGGCATAAACTTTGGTTAACAGCAGAATATTTTGTCCCAAAACTTTTGATCAAAATCTTCTAAAAGATTTCTAGCATTTAATATTAGATTTTGATCTTCTTTAATATCCTCTTTTTCGAAACGCATATAATCATAAAAGACTCCATTCCTTTTTGCTTTTGTCTTAACTCGAATGTAATTTTCATTGACTGTCATTCCATAATTGGCATGAGCATAAATATTTCTTGTTGTTCCAGCATCACGTAATTTTTTTTCTAAAATTTCAAGTTCAGGTATAAAATCTTTATATTTCTCATCATTGTATATTAGCATACCATAATGTCTAATTATAAACGATACTTTAGAGCTATAATTCATTTCGCAAATAAGAAGATGATTAATTTCACTCCGTCTCTCATGAGGATCTAGTGCTTTGTCAACTGCATAATTTACAGAACCTTCTAAACTATTGAAAAGCATAATTATCCATCCAATATCATACAATCTTTCAACGAATAAATCAGAGCTTTCGTCATCTGAAAGATGAGATTCAGTTTCGATTTCAAATATTTCATTTAGTTGAAAGTCCGATTCAAGTTTCCTTTGTCTCATAAGTAAATGTTGATTATTTTGCTGTTAACGCCTGTTAGCGGTAGTTATTTTTTCTCTAATTTCTCTATAAACACTTTTGTTTCATCTGAAATTTGGTTATCACCATCAAATTGAATTATGTCATAATCTTCTTTCTTGGTATTGTATTTCATTTCTATTCGAGTCACATTACACTTACCAACAATTTTAAATATTTCTATTATACTATTAATGTCTATTTCGAAAAGATTTTCGTTTTTGTTTGTGTCAGTATTAACCAATATACCTGTTACTTCTCTTTCTCCATCTTCATAAATTTCTGCTAATTCATCTTCTGTAAGCTCTTTATTTTCCATTAATTTCAAAGTCTTTTCATCTACGACAGAAATCACAGGAACAAAAACGTAACTATGAACAAACTGATTAATTAAAAACTTTAAATCACGTTTTATGATTTTAAAGTTTTCAAAATTATAATTTTCATCGAATCGATGGTTATTAATTCGGGTTACTTTTGTACCATTATTTTGGTACATTTTCAATGTGAATTTAGTTGAACCAATTTTATTAGTAAGCTTGTTGGCTTCCATAAGTTTGCGAATTATATAAAACCCAAGCATTATATTTTTCTCAAATTTTGCAAATTTTGAATCAGACCAATTTTTTTGAATTTTAATTTTTTTATTTATTTTTTCGGAAATTTGAATTAATTCATTTCGCCAATAATAACTTTCGTGAATCATTTTAGGATGTGTTTGGAATTACTGCTAACGTAATGCCGCTTTGCGTCTGTTGCTGCTGCGAACACTGACCAAACAAATCTACTGAATTTCTTTGAAAGACAGAATTGTAGTCACCAGATTATTTTCCACGAAGACTAAATAGCAAGCGCAAGCCCAGCAATAGCGCAAAACGGCGGTTAGCGGTTCGGCATTATATTTACAAGTCACGTTTTGCTTTAGTTCTAATAATATCTCCATTAATTTTATCAAAATAAGCTAAAACCACATAACAGCGACTTACACTTTCATGTTCGATAGATAATTGAATATCTCCTTTATCAGTTTTCCAAACAGAAAAATATTTGCAATTGTCAAATTTAACTTTGTACATTTTGTCATCATCGTCCTTTGGTTGCGAATATTTATCACCATCAAATTTTTCAACGATTTCTGTAGGATTACCATATTTTTCGGTTAACATGTCTTTTAAATCAAAGTAATTTCCTGAGAGAGTTGACCAAGTGTCTTTTTCTGGAAATACAACTGCTATTTTGTAAACCAAATCTTTCTGTTTCAATGTAGCAACTCCAACGTTGCAGTCTTTATAACCTGCAAATTCTCCATTTAGTATTGCTGTTCCATTTTCGGTTCCCAAATTTGTAAAGCCGTCTTGAACCATTTTTGAAACATACTCTTTTAGTGTTCCATCTATTGGTACGCCTTTGAAAACTAAATGTTCTGATGTTTGACTATAAGTATAATTACAAACTGTCAAATAGATCAAGAAAAATAAAGTAATTTTTGTCTTCATATTTTTAAGTTTTAAAGTTTATATTTTACGATTTTGCTCTATGCTGACCGCTAACGTTTCGCAGCTTGCGGAAGTGGCGGATTAAGGAAGCCTAAACTTTCGGTTAAACAATGACTTTGCAACTACAAAACCAACTTTAAATTAAGTACAAAACCCGCCATTTCTGCAAACTGCTGTTAGCTGTTCGCTTTTATTTTTTATATACAAATGAGTTTTCTACATTTTTAATCGTTTGATACCAACTATCATCTTCTATGAAAAATAAGTCTAATAGTTGATTAATTTTCTCTCCTTGTAAAGCATTTTGGACAGCGTTAATTGTAGCTGTTTTTGCATTATCAGAATCTGTTGACAGCTTAAAACCTAAAACTAGACTGAATTCATTGTTCTTGGTTTGACCATATTGATATACTTCACTGATAACTTCAACTCTTTGGAAATTTTGAATGAGTTTTTGAATGATTCTATTTTCTAATGATTTGTTTGGCGTGCCTACTTGTACAGTCGTTTCTTCTTCAATTGTCAGTGTTTTTATGTTTTCTCTATTTCTTTCTAAAACAAACATTGTCGGTAAATCAGAGTTTATAACAATTCTTTCGATAAGTTCTTTTTCACAAAGTTCCAATACTACTTTTGAAGATAATGCAGTATATTCGGTTGGTTTATTTGACCAACTTAATAATGATTTTTCGTCGCTAAACGCACCAAGAACTTTTAGACCGTCCAAATTAAAAACGGAAGAAAGTTTCAGAGTTGTATTATTTTTGGTAGTTGACCAGTTTTCTGTAAATTCTTCATCATTTTCTGATGGCAAAAGTAAAAATGAATTACCATTCATTAGTTCTAAAATGACATTTTTATAAGAATCCCCTTTGCCATTTTGCTTTTCATAAATTTCTAGTAATTCCAAAAGACGTGAGTTATCTGGATCAGATTTTTTAGATGTATTTCCAAAAAGTTTATCAAATATTCCCATATATTATTCTATTTATTTTATTTGGTACGGTCGAGTAAAGTGACAGCTAACGTTCCCATGCTTGCCGTCTGTTGCTGCTGCAATCACTGACCAAAACAAAACTACGACTTTTCTTAGAAAGATAGAATTGTAGCCACCAGATTATTTTCCACGAAGACAAAATAGCAAGCGCAAGCCCAGCAATAGCGGCAAACATGTGTTATGTGGAGCCTTAATTACTCAATATGATCTTATCAATAGATAGATATTCTTTCTTGCTAATGCTATAAATATTCTCTCCATTATGTTTTATTACACCAACATTTTGGTCATCCATTGGAAAAAAAATCTGGTAATCTAGTCCATTATTTAATTGAATTTCAAATGAATCTGTGAAATTATTTGAAGAACCTATATGTCCAGCAGAATGTTGAACATAGTTATAGGTTGACAATTCTCCTAAACTATCCTTTATTAATAATTTATTTTCGGTAAAGGTAATTTCAAATTTATTTCCTTTAGTATCTAATGCTTTCCACTTTCCTTGATAACTCTCAGATCCACCACATGCATAAATCATGGAGATAAGCAATAAAAAAGCTAATAATTTCATTTTTCTCATATGTTCTAAATTAACGAGATTGTTTAAGGTTACACATAACTTGTATATAGTCGCTACGTTATAGCGCCTATACACCCAAATTGGGTATGATTAGCGCTACTTTTAGCTTATTTTAATCAAATATATCAAATTCCAACAAATCACAAACAAAAAAAACTCCCAATTTCTTGAGAGTTTGTCTTTTATTTATCGATTGAGCCGAGTACACGTTTCATGAAGTCGTTTAGTGCTTCTTTCTTGTCTTTGCCTTCTTTGATCATTTTATGAACTTCGATGGCACCATACATATTAGAAATTAACTCGCCGATGACTTCCAATTCTTCGTCTTTCAAACTTGGCACTTCACAAAGATTTTCTAAAACTTCAATCGTTTCAACCAAATAGTCTTGATCGTTGTCTTCTATAAATTGCGTTAAGTGTTTTATAACAGGTAATTTCATTTTTTAGATTTTTGGATTTTTAGATTTTTAGATTGTTAGAAAGATAGATATATCTAAAAATGTAACAATCAAAATTAAACTACTTCATTAACCAATTCGGTCAATACTTCTAGTTTAGTTGTTTGGCTTTGGTTTACTAAAACTCCATTTTTAAAGGTTGCAAAGGTTGGAAGATTATCCACTTTAGCCATTTTTCTTGACTCTGGAAATTTTTCCGCATCTACAATTAAGAATGGAACGCTTTCGTTTTGAGAAGCCAATAGTTTGAATTTTGGTTTCATGATACGGCAATTACCACACCAACTAGCAGCATATTGCACAACCACCACATCATTTGAAGCAACTACTTCAGCTAAATTATCTTGTTCTATTTCTGTAAACATAAGTTTTTGAATTTTCAAATCTCAAAACCCAAATTCCAATTTTTTATGATTGGAATTTGGAATTTTAAAATATTGGAATTTATTAATTTAGTGAGTTGCTAAATAAGCTGCAGTAGAATTTCTATCAGCGCTCATTGCGTCTTTTCCTTCTTCCCAGTTTGCAGGACAAACTTCACCTTTTGTTTGAACGTGAGTGTAAGCATCGATTAATCTCAAGTACTCGTTTACGTTTCTTCCTAATGGCATATCGTTCACACTTTCGTGGAAGATTTTTCCGTCTTCGTCAATTAAGTAAGTTGCTCTGAAAGTTACATTAGAACCTTCTAAGATTTCGTCGTTGATTTCTTCATTGTAAACCCATTCTGCATCAAGAATATCTAAAGCCGCAGAAAGATTACGTGTTGTATCTGCCAAAATAGGGTAGGTTACACCTTCAATTCCACCATTGTCTTTAGCTGTGTTTAACCAAGCAAAGTGTACTTCGTTAGTATCGCATGAAGCACCAATAACAGTTGTGTTTCTTTTTTCAAATTCTTGAAGCGCTGCTTGAAAAGCATGTAATTCTGTAGGACAAACGAATGTAAAATCTTTTGGATACCAGAATAAAATTACTTTTTTCTTGTTGTTTTTAGCTTCTTCTAAAACGTTGATTTTTAAGTTATCTCCCATAAAAGAGATGGCGTCTACTGTAATGTTTGGGAATTGTTTTCCAACTAATGCCATGATTGTTTTTATTTAATGTTATTAATGTTTTTCTGAATACAAATTTACAACCACAAAGGTTATATAAAACATGATATTTATTACATTTTACAATGTATTAATAGACAAAAATTATCAATAAATTTCTTATAAAATATTAATATAAAAATTTCACTATGTGTTTTTTTAAGTGCAAATAATTGCATAAAAAACAAAAACCACCTTAAAAAGGTGGTTTTTCAGAAAAACAATACTAACTTGGAAGTTCTTATTTCAAATCAAAACGATCTAAATGCATCACTTTTGACCAAGTATTGATAAAATCTCGTACAAATTTTTCTTTGTTATCGTCTTGTGCATACACTTCGGCGTAAGCTCTCAAAACAGAATTAGAACCAAAAACCAAGTCCACTCTAGTAGCAGTCCATTTGGTTGCACCTGATTTTTTGTCAACGATGTTATATAAATTATCGCCAGCAGGTTTCCAACTGTAGCTCATATCGGTTAAATTCACAAAGAAGTCGTTACTCAAAACACCTTCGTTATTGGTGAAAACACCGTGTTTAGTTCCGTTATAGTTGGTACCAAGAACACGCATTCCTCCAATTAAAACCGTCATTTCTGCAGCAGTCAATCCAAGAAGTTGTGCTTTATCTAGCATTAATTCTTCAGGTTGTACAACATATTTAGATTTCATAAAGTTTCTGAAAGCATCGTTAGTTGGTTCTAAAACTTCAAACGATTCTACATCAGTCATTTCTTGTGAAGCATCACCTCTTCCTGCATGGAAAGCAACTTTTAAGTTAAATCCACCTTCTTGAGCTGCTTTTTCGATAGCTGCAGTTCCACCAAGAACAATTAAATCGGCAATACTAACTTTTTTACTCAAACCTGCTTGAATTTCGGCAAGTTTAGTCAAAACTCTGTGTAATCTTTCTGGTTCATTGGCAACCCAATTTTTTTGTGGCTCTAATCTAATTCTAGAACCATTTGCGCCACCTCTAAAATCTGAACCTCTAAATGTTCTAGCGCTGTCCCAAGCAGTGTTTATTAATTCGGCTCTTGTTAATCCGCTGTTTAATAATTTTGCTTTTAATTCTTCAACTTCAGCATCAGATAAAGTGTAATCTACAGCCGGAACTGGGTCTTGCCAAATCAAATCTTCTGCAGGAACATCCGCACCTAAATATCTGTCTTTCGGACCTAAATCTCTATGTGTTAATTTGAACCAAGCTCTTGCAAAAACTTCAGAGAAATAGGCTTGGTCACTATGGAATTTTTCAGAAATTTTTCTGTACTCAGGATCTATTTTTAATGCCATATCAGCATCCGTCATGATAGGATTTCTTCTTACAGATGGATTGTGAGCATCGACAGGTTTGTCTTCCTCTTTCATGTTTATTGGTTCCCACTGACTTGCTCCAGCTGGACTTTTCTTTAATTCCCAATCGTGGTTTAATAATAAAGTAAAATATTCATTATCCCAACGTGTTGGATGTGTTGTCCAAGCGCCTTCCAATCCACTTGTTACTGTGTCAGCGCCGTTTCCGTTTCCTTTTGGGTTCATCCAACCAAATCCTTGATTTTCGATGGCACCACCTTCAGGCTCTGGTCCTAATACGGAAGCATCACCATTTCCGTGTGCTTTTCCAACCGTGTGTCCACCAGCAGTTAAGGCAACTGTTTCTTCATCGTTCATTGCCATTCTTTGAAACGTAATTCTCATGTCATGAGCCGTTTTTAATGGATTAGATTGTCCATCAACACCTTCTGGGTTTACATAAATTAATCCCATCATTACGGCTGCCAATGGATTTTCTAAATCTCTTTCTCCAGAATAACGACTTCCTTCACCACCAGATTTTTGCAACCATTCCTTTTCTGCACCCCAATAAATATCTTTTTCTGGATGCCAAATATCCTCACGTCCACCAGCAAATCCAAACACTTTTAATCCCATAGATTCATAAGCCATATTTCCGGCTAAAATCATTAAATCGGCCCATGAAATTTTGTTACCATATTTCTTTTTAATTGGCCATAAAAGTCTTCTTGCTTTATCTAAGTTTCCATTATCAGGCCAACTGTTAAGTGGAGCAAAACGAAGGTTTCCAGTTCCTGCGCCACCGCGACCATCAGAAATTCTGTAAGTTCCAGCTGAGTGCCAAGCCATTCTAATCATCAATCCACCATAGTGTCCCCAATCGGCAGGCCACCAATCTTGACTGTCGGTCATGAACGCTTTTAAGTCATTTTTTACAGCTTGTAAATCCAATTTTTTGAATTCTTCGGCATAATTAAAATCCTCTCCAAGTGGATTAGTTTTTGAATCTTGTTGGTGTAAAATATCTAAGTTAAGTGCTTTTGGCCACCAATCTTGATTTTTCACACCATCGCTCAAACCTTTTTGATTTTGATGAAATGGGCATTTGCTAATGTCGTTTGAATGTTCCATAAATTTTAGTAATTATTTAGTTTTAAAACTTTTTTATTGTTGATCGTTTATAATTTCAATTTTAATTCTAACAAATTTATAAATTAAAATTAAGTTAGTATAGATAATTTATCCTTTAAATTTATTTTTTAATAGATTTTAATTATAGTTTGTAATTTTTCAATTTTGTAAATCAATGTGAAATTATGTTATATTTGTTTTTGTATAAATCATCAATAAACTATTCGTTAAATATGAATTTTTCCACATTATTTAGAAAAAAGACAGTACAAGATATTAATGATCAAGTTGCAAGAAATGAAGCTGATGGACACAATAGTTTGGGCAAACATTTAACTGCGAGAGATTTAACTGCTTTTGGAATTGCTGCCATTATTGGCGCTGGTATTTTTAGTACCATTGGTAAAGCAAGTTCAGATGGTGGACCAGCAGTTATCTTTTTATTCATCTTTACCGCTGTTGCTTGTAGTTTCGCCGCTTTTGCTTACGCTGAATTTGCTTCAATGGTGCCAGTTTCTGGTAGTGCGTACACGTATTCGTATGTAGCTTTTGGTGAAATTATAGCTTGGATTATCGGTTGGGCATTGATTATGGAATATGCCATTGGAAATATTACCGTTGCGATTTCCTGGAGTGATTATTTTACAGGACTTCTCGAGAGTGGCGGATTGCATTTACCACAATGGATTCAAATGGATTATCTAACTGCTTCCAAAGGTTTTGAAGAAGCTACCGCTTTAATGAATGGTGGAAAAACATTTGAAAATTTATCGGAAAGTTTGCAATTGGCTTATACAGCCTACACCACATCGCCAACGATTGGTTCTTTTCATTTAGTTGCCGATTTACCTGCATTATTGATTATTGTTATCATTACTTATCTGGTTTACAGAGGAATGAAAGAGTCTAGAAATGCC
Source organism: Flavobacterium koreense (assembly GCF_054776075.1). Lineage (NCBI taxonomy): Bacteria > Pseudomonadati > Bacteroidota > Flavobacteriia > Flavobacteriales > Flavobacteriaceae > Flavobacterium > Flavobacterium koreense. The sequence goes on from NZ_BAAHCF010000029.1 coordinate 637,091, forward strand.
AGTAACTTGATGGTCGTTGTAAAACTTTGTATCATATTATTAGTTATAGCAGTTGGTGTTTTTTATGTAGATACTGCTAATTGGACTCCGTTTGCACCAAATGGAGTAGGAGGAATACTGAAAGGAGTTTCGGCAGTTTTCTTTGCTTACATTGGTTTTGATGCCATTTCAACAACGGCTGAAGAATGTAAAGATCCTCAAAGAGATTTACCTAAAGGAATGATGTGGGCGATTATTATTTGTACTATTTTGTACGTTATTATTGCATTAGTTTTGACAGGAATGGTGAATTACGCCGATTTGAATGTTGGTGATCCATTGGCATTTGTATTTGATAAATTGGATTTAAAATGGATGTCTGGAATTATTGCCGTGAGTGCCGTAGTGGCGATGGCAAGTGTTTTATTAGTCTTCCAAATGGGACAACCTCGAATTTGGATGAGTATGAGTCGTGATGGATTATTGCCAAAACGATTTTCTAAAGTGCATCCAAAATACAAAACGCCTTCTTACGCGACGATTGTAACTGGATTTGTTGTGGCAATTCCTGCGTTGTTTTTAAATCTTACTATGGTAACCGATTTGTGTAGTATTGGAACCTTATTTGCCTTTGTTTTAGTTTGTGCTGGAGTTCTTGTTATGCAAAACAAACCTGATATTCCAAGAGGAAAGTTTAAAACACCTTATGTGAATTCTAAATATGTATTTCCGTTGTTAATTCTTGTTGGAGCTATCATTGCTTTTACGGTTAACAAAAAGGCAACAATGGATTTTATTACCAATGAAAAACAAATCAACAATCCGACGACTATTGTGACTTCACTTGAAGAAACTCAAGTAAAAGAGGTGATGACGTACTTGCAACAAAATCTTTTGGTTAAAGACGCTTCAGCCGATTTAGAAGAAGTATTGAGCAAGTTTTCTGAGGATGATAAAGCATATGAGAATGTGGTAAATTCGTTGCCAATTGATAACAATCTAAAATATGAAAGTGGTTTTCAATTGTTCAAACACAAAATACCGATGTGGATTTTCCTATTGTCGTTAGTATACTTTGCTTCGTGGTCATGGCGTAAAAACCTGTCTTTAATTCCGCTTTTAGGTTTGGTTTGTTGTCTTTATATGATGGCAGAATTAAGTGTTTGGAATTGGATTTATTTCAGTTGTTGGTTGCTAATTGGATTAGCTATTTACTTCGGATTTAGTTATAAGAATAGTAAGTTGAATAGAGAAGTGATTAGTAAATAGTGAATAGTAAATAGTAAAATGCCTCAAAGAGTTTTATCTTTTTGAGGCATTTTTAGTTTGTAATTGCTTTTACTTATTTAATTATTTAGAGCTAAAGATTTAATTCCAAAAGGCATTAATGGCAGTAAATTGTACAGAGGAGTCAATTTGGCTATCGTATTTGTACAAATTATCCCAATAAATTACGCCATCAATTTTTACAAATACTTTGTAATATCCTTTTTCGAGCGTTTCAAGGTTAATCATTAGATTGTTTGAAGACTGGGAATTGATAGCAATAATTGAATTAGAGTTGATAGATTGTTCACTAAACAAATTGTTGGTTAGAATACTGCTAAAGTTCACCGATTGATAGATTTTTTCAGGAGTGGCTGGTACTAACCATACATCGGTAACATTATCTTGAGCTAAGATGCTCACCATATTTTGAGCTGGATTAGGATAAATGGTAAACTTATTATTCACCAAAACATTAGGATTTCCTAATTTTAATGGTGGATCGTCAAAGTTTTGTCTTAAATTAATTCCAGTGACTAGCTTTAAATCTTTATTATTACTTTGATTACTGGTTTCATCATTGTTACAACTTAAAGTTAAAATGCTTAGAACAATAAACAGACTTTTTTTCATGGTATCAATTTATTTAGACGTTTTGAATATGCTTAGTTATGTTATTTTTCTTTTGTGAATTCATTAATCACTGACTAAAACAAACCTACCGATTTTTTTTAAAAGATAGAATTGTAGTTACTAGATTATTTTCACGAAAACTAAATAGCAAGCGCAAGTCTAGCAATTGTTGTAAACCACGGTTATAAGCAGTGCTTTTAAAATTTTGGTTGTTTTGACTTTGGAATATTAATTACTCCTGATCCGTCAACTAAAGTAACGCCATTTTTATCTATTACTTTTAGTACGATTTTATAATCTGGGTAAGATTTTCCTTGAACAGTTACATAACCATTTAGGGAATCTATTTCCATTATTTCAAAACCTTGCTCATCTGAATCCTGTCCATTAATGATTGGATCAAAATCTAATCCTAACTCTGGCTCATCTATTTCTGCTGAATCAACCATTTGTTTATATCGGTCTAATAGATTTTTTGTCACTGCTTTATTTTTTGAAAGCCATACTAAAGCTTCAACACGCGGATTAAAAAAATCTTTGTTATAATCATTTATGAATTTAAGTGCGACATTGTAATCTACATTATGTAAAGATTTGGAGTTTTTATTTTCCCGATTGGAAGATTCTTTACAAGAAATTGTCAAAAAAAATAGTATGAATATATATTTCATTAGCTTACTTTGTTAGTTTAGCATTGCGTATAACGTCCTCTAGCTAGCGTTTGTGGCGACTATTAGCACGGACCAAACAAATGTAGCCAAAATTTAATTACATAAGCGTACTTTTCTGATAGCTCTATCCTCGTCATTTCTTGAAACGATTGTTTTGCGACTTAATTTTTTAGTAAACATCTTTCGTTCTGAAATTTCCTAAACTTTTAGTTTTTATTGTTCCATCATAACCGATTTTTAATTCTACTGATTCCAAACTTCTTGGGTAATCGTGATATTTTACTAAATGTAACTCAAAACTAGTTCCGATTTTTCGATATTCGCTTTCGTTTAATTCACTTCCCAATAAATATCCATAAGTTCTGGCTAAAAGAATCGCTTCTTCTAAATTATCTATATTTCCTAAGAATGTTCTAAACTCATCTTCGCTTTTTACATATTTTACTTTTCGATTTTCAATTGTTATCGCATAATTACAACGATAATTCGGATGTCCACCTTGAAATATTCCAACAGTTTTTATTGGATTTATTTTTTCATTTATTTTTATTCTCAGTAATGTATCGCCACCTTGCTTTAGAACATTATATTTTGTTTCAATTGAATTTTGATAATAAGTTGCATATTGCCAATAATCGTAATTTTTATTTGGATTTAGCTTTGTTCCTAAACTATCTAAATAATTATTTTTTAGACTATATGGAATTTTTTGAAACTTTTCTTTTTGAGCATTACCAGTTTCTAAATTTTCAATTGAATTACTGTTTGGTTCATATGGAATTTTATTAGATTTCGTTTCTTGTTTATTCTGACAAGAAGTAAAAATTATAAGTAAGATTAATAAAATTCTCATATTTTACAGGATTTTTGATATTATGACGCCGGACGTGTCGCGGAATAAAGAAGAACCAAGACCAAGATAACCAAAACTTTAAATTAAAACCTTTTTAATTTCGAATAAATCCCGTGTCTCGCCATTTCTTGTTACTGTTGTTATTTGATGTTGTTTTCTTCAAGAATCTTTTTTCTTAAATCAATTCCATCTGCCATATATTCAACGTTTGGATTTTCTATTATGAACTCTTTTTGAGCAACTTTAAAAATTGAATCAATAAAATTTTCGCCATATTTTCTGTTAATTTCTTTATACATTTCTTCTTGATAGCAATAAGGTTCAAATCCACCCATTCTTACACATCGTCCCAAATGTTCTTTTGTTTCAATTCCAAATTGACTTAATATTTTAGTCATCTTAGGAAACTCTCTTGGATGAAAACCAAAGTATATTAATTTTCCATTTTTGATGTCTTTTAATGCTTTAGACTTTTGGTTTATACAAAATGTATCTATAACAGTAACTTTTAAGTTTTTATTTTTCACCCACATTTTTGCATAAACTTCTTCGCTGTAAACAATTAGTTTTCCATTTTTGTCAAACTCCGCTAGTTTTTCAGTTTCCGTTTTTTTGTCGCAAGAATTTAGAATTAATGTTACAAGAAAAACAATTAATAATTTATTCATTTTGATTAATATTTTTGTTTTACTAATTGGTTTTTCTGTTGGGCAAAAATAGCCACTAACGTTCCCCAGCTTTCGCTCTGTTGCTGCTGCGAACACTGACCAAAACAAAGCTACAATTTTTCTTAGAAAGATATAGTTGTAGTCACCAGATTATTTTCCACGAAGAACAAAATAGCAAGCGCAAGCCCAGCAATAGGCGAAAACTGGTGTTGGCAGTAGGTTTTATTAGTTATTTCTATTATAATCTCTTAACTGTCTATCAACTAAAGCTAAATATTTCATTCCGCTTTGGTCAAATAAATTTTCTGCTCTTTCGATTTTTAATGCAGAATGAATAGCACTTGCAAATCCTGGTAATGCACCGATTACTGCTCCTGTCGTATTTTCAGTTGATGCAAAACCTTGAGCAGCTCCGATAATTCCGCAAACTGAACCAAAAAAAACATTATTAAATTGACTCTCATTCATTTTTATTGAAAGTTCATTTTTATCAATCTCCAATTCTTCAATTTTTGTTTTAAATAATTCTGTTCCTTCAATTATATTTTCGTCGAGAACAATTTGCTCAACTTTATTTTTAAATGATTTTAAAAGGTCATTATGTTTTTCCTTGAATTTAAGCAATTTGGGTAAATTGATTTCTTCAGGAAATGGAATTAATCTTGAAAGTATAGTTTCTCTTTTTTTGTTTTGATTTGCCAAATTTCTTGACATAAAACTCCTTCTGAAAGTATCCGTTGTTGGAAGCATTTCAAGTTTTGTACTTATTATTGTTGCCAAATATTTCATTAAATATTCTGCTGCTGATGTTTCTACGAAGTACCAATCATTATCTAGTCGTCTAGCTAAACCTATTTGTTCTAAACTATAAAAAATTTGACCGTCAAACTTTTGTGCATGAATTCTACTGACTCTACCATTTAAAAAGCATTGTATTTTATAGTTTAATCGAAAATATGGACTTTGGAAAAATTCTACTAATGGTGTACTCATTCCCCAAGGAAATTCTAAAGTTTCTATTGGGTCAATAGGAATAACTAATCCACTTCTAACTAGCTCTAACATGAATGGCTCGTAATTTCTTTCTGGATTATAGAAATAATCAGTAGGAACTATTGAACCGATATTATCGTAATAAAGTAAAGTTCTAACTGTCCAACTTGTTTTTGGTAAATTGATATAAGGAAAGTATAATATTTTGTCCATTTTTAAGGTTTTTCGGTAAACTTACTGCCAACGTTTCGCGGCTTGCTTTAGTGGCGATTATTTAACACCAAGCCTTTACAAATATAGAAAAAACTTTAAATTAAATTGCTGTGCTTTTCCAAATAAATCCCGAACCAAGCCATTGAAGCAAACCGCTGTTGGCAGTAGTTTTTATATCCAAGCAGCTCCGGTAAGTCCTTCCAAGTTGTTTGTTAATTCATAAATTATTGTTGGGCAATTGTTACAAATAGTTATAAATCCTACTTCCTTTACCCTTGAGTCAAAAGTTTTAAGTTTATTGTCACAAACTTTACAGTTTCCAATTGTTGTTTCATTATTAATCTTTTGTAACGAATCAATTTCTGAAATAAGTTTTTGGGTAACATCATAAATATCTTTTGTTCTATCTTTAAAATGTTCTTCAGAAAATGTTTTTAGATTTAAACATTCCTGTTTCATTTTTTCGAATGTAATTATTCTTTGTTCAAAAGACTCATTTATATAAATTCGACAATAATTTTTTATTCTATCGGTATAACCAGAAGCTTCAAAAATGAACTGAGAATTTGGGTGGTTTATATCAATCATAATATTTACTTTTTTTGTTTTGATAAAATTACTGCCAACGTTTTGCGGCTTGGCGTAGTGGCGGATTTTTAGCACAAAAGTTCAATCGAAGAACCGCACTTGAACCTACCACAAAACTGACATACGAAGCACCGAACCCGCCATTACGCCAAACCGCTGTTATAAGCTGGCCTTCTGTCCACCGTCCTTGCAAACCATTGTCAATACTACGTTTCGCTGTCTTTGTCGTGTCGGGTTGTGCGGTCGGGTATTTTTTATTTTCAGAAGGGAAGGAGATTTTTTTTAATTCAATTTTGTCTGGGTGGGAAAGGTGGAAGCTCTTTTGCAAGCTTTGGTCTGTGCTTGGGCTTGTGCGGCTTGCAAATGTGCTTACACCTGTGTGTTGGCTTATCCTTGTTACTTTATTCATCAATTGAAAGTTCTCTTATTAAGTCAACAATTTTGTTATTGCTGAACTGTTTTCTAAATTCAATTTTTACTTGTCCGCCAAAGAATTTTTCTGCGTGTTTAATTTTCGCTTTTTCTTCTTCACGAAGACCGTCATCACTTCCAACGTCTTTGGTTTCTACAATGAAGTTTAATTTCTGTTTGCCATCTTTGAATTTTAAAACGTAAGCAAAGTCAGGCGAATAAGTCTTGCCACCTGCAACAGGAATTTTGATTGAGTTTTTCGGGATTTTCGTAAATACAATAACTTCGTTGATTTCTGTTTTGATGTTTTTCATTTCTAATTCAGAATCGTAATACAATTCGTCAAAGAAATAAGACTGTGCCACATCTTCATCTGAAAAGAAAATACCAATATCAGAAGCGGAAATTTCTGATAAAACATTTCCTTTTTCGTCTGTCAGTTTAGTTGGGTGAATGTTATTTGAAACCTTTTTGTATTCAATACTGAATTTATCAATAGCATTTGCCATTAGGAAATGGTCAAATTTATCTTTGATAATTCGCAAAGTTGTTGGGTTCAAATGTTTGTTAATGTCTGTTCCTGCATCAATAATTGATTGATGAATTGTTGCAAGATTGATATTTAAAATTTTTGAAAGTTCTTTCAGAAAGTCGCTGTATTTCATTGTTGAAATAGTTGCGACATTTCGTCCATAGATTGATTCTGCTTCGTTTACAATAGCTCTATCATCTTTGATTTCAACTTTTGCAACTCGTTCACTTACTCCGTCTATTGTAAAGTTGCCCTTTTGTGCTTTCAAAAACTCGGTAAACAGGTTTTTAAATTCGGCTTCTTTATCAAACTTGTATTCCAAAATTACTTTTTCGTTGAGTTTTTCCCAAAGGGCTTTTAACTCACTGTATTTATCTGTTCTTACTGTAATTTTCTTTTTATCGTCTGTTGCTTTCCGAACTTTCGTAGAATTTACACCTTCAAAGATTTTCGGATAATTATGTTTGATGTATGTGAAACCATTTTCTTTAAAATCGTTGTTTCGCTTAATTACATCATTATCGTCTAAAATTTGCAATAGGTCTTCTTCAGTTGTTTCGTAGAGTTCGCAAATCTTCTTAATCATTTCAGTAGAAAGTTTATCAGGCGTTTGTTCCATTGAAATTGCACCAGATTTCGAGTTGATTTCATTTACTAAAGAATCAACAAAATCACTTTCGGTAAAGTCAACAAAATAGTTGAGATAAAACTGTTCATCTTTTACACGATTGCCGTATTCATTTACTGGTAATCGCAAACCACGTCCAACTTCCTGCAATTTTGAAATTTCACTTCCGCTGCTTCGGAGTTTGCAAATTTGGAAAACATTTGGATTATCCCATCCTTCACGCAATGTCCATTTTGAAAAAATAAAACGTCTTGGATTTTCCAAACTCAACATTTCTTGTTTATCGTGCAAAATCTCGTTTATTTCCTTTTCAATTACTTCGTCTTTTTCACTGTTGTCTTTTGAGAAATAACCACCGTGTATTGCTGAAATATCTGTCAATGATTTTTCAAGAAACGCTTTATAGTAAACGTCCTGCTCTACTTTCAGCAAATTTTCAATTTCAGCCTTTGCTAATTGCTCTACCGTTTTTTTGATATAACCGTCTTTATTTCGGTATTCATCAATATTGTCGATAAAAAAAAGCGTTAGCGGTTTTATTTTTACATCTCTCGTCAAAAACTCCTTTTCAAGTTCAAAATGCTTTTTAATTGCTTTTTGAATCATTGTTTCCTGTAACTTTTCGGCATACGAATAAGGATTGATTTTATCTCCTTTTTTCATTTCCAATCCGTTTGATAAAACAATCGTGCTCTTGTTCAGATTTTCAATTGTCAAATCACTCATTTCAGAATGAATTGTTTGTAAACTGTCTTTCTTTTTAAGCTTTATCGTTTTGCGTTTATCATTTTCGTTTAATTCAAAACTTGCTTCTGTTCCGTCTGAATCAATAAACTTTACAATTGCATTTTTACCGCTGTCAAATTCTGTAATGTGTCCGATTACGCCTTTCACTAAATTTCGATTGAACGAATCAACGGCTGTCAAAGTGTAAATCAGATTTTCATAACCTTGAAACGTAGCACCATAACGCAAAATAAATTGCGGTTTCATTTTCTGAATGTTCTCCCACGTTTTGTTTCCTGTTCCAAATTTGTGTGGTTCGTCAATAATCAAAAACGGTTTAGTTGCTCCAATGGCATCAAACGGAACGGTGTATTTATCAAACAAACCTTTGTCAAAACTTTTTTGCATAGTATCAGAGTTTATCATACCTGCGTTGATAATCAAAACCTGAATGCTGTTTTTTTCAAAATTGCCCGAATTGACAAAACTTGTAACGGCTGGAGGAATATAGGACTTCTTGCTTTTTACATTTTTTAAGCTTTCTACAACGTGCAAATGCAAGGTTTTTCCGTATTGCTCTTTAAAATGTTCACGACTACTGTCTGATTTCAAAAAATCTATTGTCCCCGCTTTGATAGAAAGCGTTGGAACTACAACAATAAATTTGAAAATTCCGTATTGTTTGTTGAGTTCAAAAATAGTTTTTGTGTAAGTATAGGTCTTGCCCGTGCCTGTTTCCATCATAATATCTATGATGTTGCTGTCACGTTTTATTTTTTCGCTTATGCCACCGTTATTTTCCTTAATTGTTCTTATGTTGTTTGGATAAGTGTTTCCGGTTTGAAAATCAAATGCAGGGTTGATGTAATTTTTATCCGTTTCGGTTGCCTGAATAAGAGAAATATCCTGAAACACGCCAATAGTGCTATCTACTGCGTGTGTCTGGTGGTTTAAGTTCTTTTCAAAATTAAATCCTTTCATTGCTTAATATCTTGTTATGAAGTCAATATCAATTTTCTTTTTGTTGGCGTATTGTTTCACGTTTTCCGAGAGTTCTCGCAAATTTTTACTTTCAAAGTGATAACCAAATGCAATGATTGAAGTAGGATTGAATGTTTTATCTGTATCAATTTTTTCTAAAACGGCTTTCAAATTTTCGGTTGTAAAGTTTTTGTGCAACAAATACAATTTTCCATTGCCGTAAAAAGCAGTGTAACCGCCTAAATCAACAATTTCTAATTCTTGCGAAAGGGAAATATTGTCATTTGTTTTCCAGGTAACAAGCAATGCCTTTATATCTTCTTCAGTCAGTTTTCCTGCATCAAAAATGGTTTGCGATGTATCAAACTGTTCTGCTTCAAAATTGTAATCTTCCCAAATAGGAATAGTTTCAAAGACTTTGAAACCTAGGTCTTGATGTTTAAGTGATTTTATTTCTGTCTTGAGCAGATTGATTTTTTCTTCTTTCCCTTCTAAGTCTAATTTCCCTTCAAGCTCCTTTAATTCAGCTTCTTTTTCATTGATTTTGTTTGGGATTAAAACATCTTTAGTCTTTTTAGCTGCTCTAATTATTCGTTCTTTTGTAATATCAAAAATTGTTGGAGTGTCAATTCCTAATTCCTTTTTTACAAAATTATATCCAACCTTATTTTGTTTTTGGTCAATTAATTCAGGAATTTGAACCAATATAAATTTTCTATTTCCGCCATCTTCACTATTAATCTGGAATAAGGAATCACCAGTTGTTCCACTACCTGCAAAAAAATCTAAAACTATAGAATCTTTATCCGTTGCAACTTTGATTAGGTTATTAAGTAGTTCAATTGGTTTTGGAAATGAAAACACTTTTTTGCCAAATATTTTTTCAACTTCTGCTGTTCCCCTTCTGCTTGAAAATTCTTTGTCAGATAAAATTGAACGAATCAACTTTTCAGACGTTCGCATTTTTTGAACTATTCTATATTCTTCGTCTTCTGTTAAATAGCCTACAATTTCCTTATTTAATTCACCAAGTGATTTTGGTTGTCCCCAACGCCAAACAAACTGAACACCATCTTTTACAGATTTTGGCGGATAAATTTCAATATGATTTTCATTTTTAGTCAAACTTATTTCATAGAACTCTTCACCTAATTCTGATAATTGCTTTTCAGGATTAAGATAAAAAGGGTAATATAAATTTTCACGATTTTCAGGCGTAAAAGCTACATTACTATTGTAAAGAGGATGAACATTAAATCCGCCTTTTTCATCTTTAAATGTAAATCTCTTGTTCTTATCTTCTAGTAGATTAGTCTCTGTTTTGTTTAGTTTGTTTGCATAGAAAATACAGTATTCGTGCATTTTTCCGATATGACCATAATCTCTTGCGTTTGGAGTAGAATTGATTATGAAGGTGCCAATGTAATTCTCTTCACCAAAAACTTCGTCCATTAGCATTCGAAGTTGTGTTACTTCATTATCATCTATCGAAACAAAGATTACTCCTTCATCTTTAAGTAGTTGTTTGGATATGTATAGACGAGGGTATAAGAATGTCAACCAAGCAGAATGACTGTTGCTCTTTCCTTGCGTAAAATCTAAGATGCGTTTAGCTTTTTCAGCATCAACACCAATTAAGTTTTGTAGTTCTTTTGCGGAAAATTTCCTATCGTCTTGATATGTGAACCCATCACTTCCTGTATTGTAAGGCGGGTCAATGTAAATCATTTTTACTTGTTCGTAATATGCGTTGGCAAGGTGTTTCAGCACTTCCAAGTTGTCGCCTTTTATGAGCAAGTTTTCAGAATTAGCATTTTCGGGTTTGCTATTATGAGTTTCGTCTGCTTTCAGCAAAGTAGTTGCTGGGTCGCTTGCCAAAAGCCGTGCATACGATTTTCCAAGCCAGTCTAAACCGTAACTCTCAGTAGAAAAGTTGATTTCTTTTTCAGTCAAGTTGGCTTTAAACTTTTCCAATTGAAAGTTTCCATCTTTGTCAAAGCAATGAGGAAAGTTTAATCTTAATGCTTCCAAATCTTTGTTTGGCACTTTTATGTCGTTCGTTATTTTTTGTTCCTTGCTCATTTCTTATTCTTTTTAATGTCGTTGTCAATTAAGAGGTCTTTCACGTTTACGTCCAATATTTTGGCTATGTCGTAAAGAACTTCTATTCGTGGTTGTTGTCTGTTTTGCACATAAGCGTTTACCATATTATAGCTTTTGCCTAATTGCTCGGCAAGCCAAGTCTGCTTAATGCCTTTTTCATCCAACACTTCTTTTATTCTGTTCATTTGTTCAAATGATTCAAGTCGCAAATATAGTTTTTAAATATTTTATATCTCATTTTGCAAGATAAAAAGTAATCAGAAAATTTTCAACATTCTTAAAGGTGCGTTGGCAAAAAATGGCTCTTTGGCTTTTGCCGAAGGGTCGGCTTGTGCGGTAGGGGCAAAAGCCAATGTGCCATTTGTGCGGCTGGCTAAAATTGAATTATAAAAAATGTGCGGTGGGGAAAATAAAAAATACAGAAGGGTCGGCAATCAGTGTCGGCTTACTCATTGTCCATTTGAAATATGGTCTGTATGTCGGTCACTTGTCGAAATGGTTTGCTTTTGTGTTAATGTTCAGTTTTTAGTCGTCTGTTTTTGTTTGCACTGTCGTCTTTTAGGCTTGCTTATAACTAGTTTATAAGTCTGATATTATCATTCTAATACACCCAATTTAGGTTGTATTAGGATGAAAAAGTCAAAATTTATAATAATAGTAAAAGTAGTTAAAAATAGTATAAATCTGTATTTACCGAAGTACTATTTACAAAACTCCCAATTCCACCATACATTCTTTCATCATTTGGTAGGTGCGTTCAATGTCGTTATCTAAACCAATTGAAAAACGAATTAGTCCATCGGTTAGTCCCATTTCTTTTTGTTCTTCCAAAGGAATTTCTGAGGAGGTTGATGTTCCTGGTGCTGAGAATAAGGTTTTGTAGAATCCTAAACTTACAGCAAGGTAACCTAGATTTCTATCTTGCATTAACTCCATTAATTCGTTGGCTTTGTCTATTGTACCAACGTCAACAGTCATCATGCCTCCAAAACCATATTCTGGATTAATCATACTAGCATACAATTGATGACTTGGATGACTTGCTAAACCAGGATAGACTACTTTCAAACCATCGTTTTCAAATTTGGTAGCCAAATACATGGCATTGTAGCTGTGTTGCTTCATTCTGATATGAAGTGTGCGTAAGTTTTTCATTACTGAGGCACTTCTCAAGCTGTCCATTGTTGGTCCAAGAAGCATACTTGCTCCTGAGTTTACATCTTTCAAACTGTTGATGAATTCTCTTGAACCACAAACTACACCACCTACAGTATCGCTACTTCCATTGATGTATTTGGTTAAGGAATGAATGACAATATCGGCACCCATTTTGGCAGGAGCTACCGACAAAGGCGAAAAGGTATTGTCTACAACTAATTTCAAATTGTGTTTGATAGCCAACTTAGCCAAACCTGTAATATCGGCAACTTCAAGCAACGGATTACTTACGGTTTCGCAATAAATTACTTTGGTATTTGGCGTAATAGCAGCTTCTACAACGTCAAGTTTGGTAATGTCAACAAAGGATGTTTTAATGCCAAATTTTGGTGTGAAGTTTTTCAAAAAGGCATACGTTCCACCATAGATAGTTCGGCTAGAAACAATATGATCTCCTTGACTGCACAATTGCAAAAGAGTAGGAGTAATTGCTCCCATTCCAGAGGCAGAAACATTAGCCGCTTCTGTACCTTCCATAGCTGCAATAGCTTTGTCTAAATACAAATTACTTGGAGAAGAATGACGCGAATATAAATAGCATCCTTCAGCATTTCCTTCAAAAGTATCAAACATCGTTTTAGCAGAAAGAAACGTATAAGTAGAACTATCAGAAATAGATGGGTTAACACCACCAAATTCTCCAAAATATTGTAAATCTTGTATTTTATCGGCTGGGTTGAAGTTGTTCATGTTTTTAGTTTTTTTTGTTGTCGGTTATCGGTTGTGAATTTGTTTATTTGATTTCAAAATTGATTAATATTAGATTAAAAGTCAATAGTAATTGAATTAATTAGATTTTAAAACTATAAAAACTATTTTATAATGAAAATATAACTAAATTTGAAGCCATAAATTTTAATTTATAGATTTTTGAAAACTTCAAATTTTTAATTTCCATGGATACTATCGACAAAAATCTCCTTCAGCTTTTGCAAGAGGATACCAAGAAAACTACTAAAGAACTTTCTTTAAAATTGAATTTATCAGTAACAGCTGTTTATGAGCGAATCAAAAAGTTAGAGCGAGAAGGAATTATTGACAAGTATGTAGCTTTACTAAACAGAAATAAAATAGACAAAGGATTTGTAGTGTTTTGTCATATCAAGCTTATTCAACATTCTAAAGATTTCTTGACAAAATTTGAAAGCGAAGTAGTAAAATTGGACGAAGTATTGGAATGCTTTCACGTTAGTGGTGATTATGATTACATTCTAAAAATTTGTGTAAAAGACATGGAAGAATACCGAGAGTTTATGGTAACAAAACTTACTACCTTAAATCATATTGGTAGTACGCACAGTACTTTCATGATTGGACAAGTAAAAAACAGTACCGCATTTGTATTGTGATACTGTTTTGTAAATTTTATTATTAGGTGAACATTAAAATTAGCAGTTGTGCCGCTACAATACGCATAATCATTGTTAAAGGATAAACAGTTGCGTAGGTTGATGACGGAATATCATTGCCTGCCATTTTCAAAGCAAAAGCCAATGCAGGTGGATCTGTTGAAGCTCCAGCCAATAATCCACAGATTTCGAAATAGTTTTTCTTGAAGTATTTTTTCGCAATTATACCAACAAGCAACAAAGGAAGAATAGTAATTACGATACCAATAGCTATCCAGTAGAATCCATTACCACCTTCAAATGCAGTCGCGATTTTAGAACCACTACTTAAACCCACACTTGCAAGGAATAAGGTAATTCCTAATTCTCTTATCATCAAGTTGGCGCTGTTTGTTGTGTAATTGTTCAAATAGAATTTGTTTCCAAAACGACTTAGTAATAAAGCAATAATTAATGGTCCGCCAGCCAAACCAATTTTGACAGGAACCGGAATGTTAGGAATTTGAAATGGAATACTTCCGACAATAATTCCTAATACAATTCCGATGAAAATAGGAGCGATGTCAGGCACTTCCAATCGTTTTAGGGAATTTCCTAATACATTGGTTACTCTTTCTAAACCTTCTTGCGTTCCAACGACTTTCACAGTATCTCCAAGTTGTAAAGCTATGTTTCCATTAGGCACCATTTGGGTTCCGGCACGATACAATCTTGTAAAAGTAAAATCGTGTTGGTGAAATTCGGGAATATCTCCCAATCTTTTGTGTGTAATTTCTTTGTTGGTAACAACAACATGACTTGTAACTAATTTGCTATCAATAGCGGTTTTAAGATTCATATCGCTTTCAGAACCTATAAGAAGATGTAATTGATCGAAAGTATTTTTTTGAGCAACAATCAGTAAAACATCATTTTCAGACAATATTTCTTTAGGAGTAGGTGTAATAATGATTCCTTTATGAAACATTCTTGAAACGACAATAGGTGTTTTAATCATTTCAAAAATGGCACTAATAGGTTTTCCTATCAATTGTTTGTTTTCCAATTTCAAATGTTTAGAAATGACTTTATCTTCTCTTAGATTGTTGAGTTTGTTTTGCAATTCGGTTTCGTGTTCGATATCAACTTTGTATATTTTCTTTAAAACTACCATTGAGATAATTATCCCAAAAACCCCAAAAGGATAAGCCACTGCGTATGCTAAAGTAACTAGAGAATTATCATTTGTTACATGATGCAGATTGGTAATTGTAGTTTGAGCCGCTCCTAAACCAGGCGTATTAGTAACAGCACCACTCATAATCCCTGTCATGATTGATATGGGATTGGTAGATAAATAATATAGAATTAAGGTTGTAGCTACTCCAAAAATAACAACTAATGCTGCTAGCATATTAGTAACCAAAGCGTTTCGGTTGAGAGAGGCAAAGAAACCTGGACCTACTTGCAATCCAAGAGTGTAAACAAATAATACCAATCCGAATTCTTTCAAGAAATCTTGTAATTCATGATTGACTGAAATACCAATGTAAGAGAATAGTAATCCAACAAAAAGTACCCAAGTCACTCCGAGAGAAATTCCGAAGATTTTAATTTTCCCAAACCAAATACCAAAGGCAATGACTAAACCGAATATTATCACCGTTTGAGCAAAAGATTGCTTTGTAAATAAATCAATTATCCAGTCCATTGTTTTTGCTTTTAAATACCAATGGAAAGATAGTGAAATTTTTCCATTGGTATTGGTTTAAAGTGGTTATAAACTTGGTCCAGCACTTACCAATCGTTTACCTTCTTCAGTATTGGTATATTGCTCAAAGTTTTTATTGTAAAGCGCTGTTAATTCTTTTGCTTTTTTCTCCCAATCAGCCACATCTTTATAAGTAGTTCTTGGATCAAGAATGTCATCTACTTTAGCTAATGTTTTTGGAGCTGTCAAATTCAAAAACGGAATTTTAACTGTTTCAGCTTTTTCTATACTTCCATCAATGATAGCATCAATAATGGCACGTGTGTTTTTTAAAGATATACGTTTTCCAGTTCCATTCCAACCAGTGTTTACAAGATAAGCTTTAGCATTGTGTTCTTTCATTTTTGCGACCAAAGTTTTAGAATACATTGTTGGGTGTAAGGTCAAGAAAGCTTCACCAAAAGCTGGAGAGAATGATGGTTGTGGTTCAGTTATTCCTCTTTCGGTTCCGGCTAGTTTAGATGTAAATCCGCAAAGGAAATGATATTGTGCTTGGTCTTCGTCTAATATTGATACTGGAGGCAATACACCAAAAGCATCAGCAGATAAGTATATGATTTTGCTAGCATGTCCTGCTTTAGAAGGAAGTACAATTTTATTGATGTGATAAATTGGATAAGAAACACGAGAGTTTTCTGTAATAGAGTGGTCGTAGTAATCTACTTCTCCATATTCATTGACTACAACATTTTCTAATAAAGCATCTCGTTTGATAGCTCTCCAAATGTCTGGTTCGTTTTCTTCTGATAAATCAATTACTTTGGCATAACAACCTCCTTCATAGTTAAAGACACCATTGTTATCCCATCCATGTTCGTCATCACCAATTAAATAACGTTTTGGATCGGCAGATAACGTAGTTTTTCCTGTTCCAGATAGTCCGAAAAAGATTGCAACGTCTCCATCTTCACCTACATTGGCAGAACAGTGCATAGAAGCCATTCCTTTTAGAGGAAGGTAATAGTTCATCATAGCAAACATTCCTTTTTTCATTTCACCACCATACCAAGTACCACCAATGATTTGGATTTTTTCGGTAAGATTGAATAATACGAAGTTTTCAGAATTTAATCCGTGTTCTTTCCAGTTTGGATTAGTTGTTTTAGAACCGTTCATTACTATAAAATCAGGTTCTCCAAAGTTTTCTAATTCAAAGATAGATGGACGAATGAACATATTGGTAACAAAATGTGCTTGCCAAGCCACTTCCATTACGAAACGCACTTTTAGACGAGTATCTTTGTTGGTTCCACAAAAAGCGTCAACTACATACAATTTTTTAGAAGTTGAAAGTTGTTTCAAAACCAATTTTTTTAATTCGCTCCAAACTTCTTGAGTAGTTGGAAAATTAACTTTGTCATCCCAATAGATAGTATCTTTGGTAACGTCATCTTTAACAATATAACGATCTTTTGGAGAACGTCCTGTAAATACTCCAGTTTTAACAGCTACAGCACCAGAATCGGTTACAGCACCTTTTTCATATCCTTTGCGGAAATGAGAAGTTTCTGCTTGAAACAATTCTTCGTAGGTTGGGTTATAAACCACTTCATGGTAGCCAGTGATTCCTAAATCGTGAAGTTCTTGAATGACTTTAATGTTTTTCATAGTTAAAAGTTTTAGTTCTTATTTTAGTATTCTTTAAAAGCTTAAATTTTATAGTCCAAAGTTCCAATTTTAACTACTTAAATTAACTGATAAATATCATAAAAAACAGAAATCTACGAAAACGTTTTCTTTGTATAGCAAGGGTTACAGCGATTTTTGCTCGTGGCTTTCTATGAAAGAGAAGTAAGCTTAAAAGGCAAAAAATAATTTCCTTTTGAAAAGATTACACAATCAATTAAAATACCAAAAAACATTCGTAATTTTGCAACACTATTTTATAAACACACACAAAAATATATAATATGAGTTCATTTGACGTAGTCATTATAGGTTCAGGCCCAGGCGGATATGTTTCTGCAATTCGTTGTGCCCAATTAGGTTTTAATACCGCTATTATTGAAAAATATCCAACGCTAGGTGGTACTTGCTTAAATGTAGGTTGTATTCCATCAAAAGCGCTTTTAGCTTCATCACATCATTATGAAGAGTTGCAACATTTTGCTGATCATGGAATTGAAGTTTCTGGAAAAGTAAAAGTAAACTTGACCAAAATGATTGAACGTAAGCAAGCCGTTGTTGACCAAACTTCTGGCGGAGTAAAGTTCCTTATGGATAAAAACAAAGTTACAGTTCTTGAAGGTGTTGGTTCATTTGAAGATGCTACGCATGTAAAAGTGACTAAAGCTGATGGTTCTTCTGAAGTAGTGGAAGCTAAAAATATTATCATTGCAACAGGTTCTAAGCCATCAAGTTTGCCTTTCATTAAATTGGATAAAGAAAGAGTCATTACTTCTACAGAAGCTTTAAAATTGCCTGAAGTTCCTAAGCATTTAGTTATTATTGGTGGTGGAGTTATCGGAATTGAATTAGGACAAGTTTATCTTCGTCTTGGTGCTGAGGTTTCGGTAGTAGAATTTATGGACAGAATCATTCCAGGAATGGATGCAGCTTTGTCTAAAGAATTGACTAAAGTATTGAAGAAACAAGGAATGAAATTCTATACTTCTCACAAAGTTCAATCGGTTGATAGAAAAGGAAAAACAGTAACAGTTAAAGCAGAAAATGCTAAAGGAGAAATCATCACTTTAGAAGGTGATTATTCTCTAGTTTCTGTAGGTCGTCGTGCTTATACTGACGGATTGAATGCTGACAAAGCAGGAGTGAAGTTAACAGACAGAGGTCAAATTGAAGTAAACGACCATTTGCAAACCAATGTTTCAAACATTTACGCTATTGGTGACGTGGTTCGTGGTGCGATGTTAGCTCACAAAGCGGAAGAAGAAGGAGTAATGGTTGCTGAAATCTTAGCAGGTCAAAAACCACATATTGATTATAATTTAATTCCAGGTGTTGTGTATACTTGGCCAGAAGTTGCTGCTGTTGGAAAAACAGAAGAGCAATTAAAAGCTGATGGTGTTGCATACAAAGCAGGAAGTTTTCCATTCAAAGCATTAGGAAGAGCTCGTGCAGGTGGTGATACCGATGGATTTGTAAAAATCTTAGCGGATGCTAAAACAGATGAGGTACTTGGAGTTCACATGATTGGTGCTCGTTGTGCCGATTTAATAGCAGAAGCAGTTACAGCAATGGAATTCAGAGCGTCTGCAGAAGATATTTCTAGAATGAGTCATGCGCATCCAACTTTTGCAGAAGCAATCAAAGAAGCAGCATTGGCAGCAACAGATAATAGAGCTTTACACGTATAGTAAGGTTATACAAATAAAAAAATCCGTTCTTTATTACTAAGGAACGGATTTTTTTTATCGTTTACTTTCCCATTCTTTCTCGAAGTATTCAATGTATTTAATGTATTGTGAATTTGGTGAAGCATTTTGCTTAACAAGATTAGCCCATTCGTTGAATTTGTCTTTACTTTTCTGAATGAAATAATAATTAGCCATATTAATAGCCATTTCACAACTCAATTCTTTATCAGTAGCAATTTCAACGCCTCTTTTATAAATGGCTTCTGCTTCTGGTAATTTATGCAAGTTTAAATAAGCATAACCAAACTCTTTATATAACAAAGCATTTTTTGGGTCGTGGGTGGTCGCTTTATTTAGAATTTCTATAGCTTTTTCATATTGACCAAGCGCATTGTAGGCAAAGCCCAATTCAAACTCCAAACCTTTATGATGAGGTGATTTCTTGTAAGCTTTTAATAAAAATTCTAATGCCTTTTTACTTCCGCCTACAGCATTAAGATGATAACCTGTTCGTGTTAATGATTCTGCATCGTCAATAGGTTTTTTGTAGTATTTTAACCAATCTGGAACAAGAGTTACACCTAATTCTTTTATTTGAATCGATGATAAAACTGCCACATTTTTGGTAGTATTTCCTAAGCGCATTTTAATCATGCTGTTTGAGTCTTTTTTACTACTAACCAATTTACCAGTTTTGTCTATATGAAAGGTACCTTCATGATTAAAAGTAAGACCAGCTTGCATATCTAAATAAATATAACCATAAACATAAGTAGAATCGACTTCCGCTTTAGGAAATGCAACCCATTTGTAGATTGCGTCGTAATAAATGGTTTCAAATTTTAGGTGATTCGTTGAGGTATTATTTTGAGAACTACCGATTGTTGTAACAAATAAGGTAATTAAAAAAGGAATTATTTTTTTCATTAAAACTTTTATTTTTATCAAAAATACTTAAAAAAAACTATTCACAAAAGTAACCTATTGTTACGATAACATTTTTGTGTTAATTAATGCTTAAAAGCCGAACTTTGATGAATATTTTATTGAATTTCCGTACCTTTGAATGTTGTACTTCAAGGATATTTATTTGTCAATAAAGCATTTTTTTGATTTACATTAAATGAATTTTTGTAACGTTTTTAATATTTTAAACAATGAAAAATAATCGATTAGTTGCTGTTTTATTGGTAATGAGTTTTGTTGCCACGGCACAGTTTACCCAAAAACCATTGCCATATGCTTACAATGCTTTAGAGCCATTCATAGATGCACAAACAATGGAAATACATTATAGTAAGCATCACGCAGCTTATGTCAAAAATCTTAATGCAGCTATTGCAGGAAACGAAGCAGAAAAGATGTCTTTGAAGGATATTTTTGCGTCGGTATCTAAACAAACACCAGCAGTTAGAAATAATGCTGGAGGACATTACAACCACGAATTGTTTTGGTCGATACTTACACCAGAAAAAAACACTAAACCATCACCAGAGTTAGAAAAAGCTATAAATGAGTCTTTTGGTAGTTTTGATGCTTTAAAAGAAAAACTTAATGCAGCAGCTGCAACAAGATTTGGTTCAGGATGGGCTTGGTTGTCTGTAGATAAAGATAAAAAGTTGGTAGTTTCTTCAACTCCAAACCAAGATAATCCTTTGATGGATGTAGTTGAGAGCAAAGGAACTCCAATTTTAGGTATTGACGTTTGGGAACATGCGTACTATTTGAAATATCAAAACAAACGTGCCGATTATTTAACTGCTATTTGGAATGTAATTAATTGGAATGAAGTAAGTAACAATTACAAAGCAGCTACCAAAGGTAAATTTGATGATTGGCAAGCATTAAAAGATTTTCATAAAGTAATGTCTCAAACGTTTCATCCAAGTGAAGAAGGAAATTTAGAACCGATAAGAAAACGTTCGGGTGAAATGGTTGAGAAAGCAAATTTGTTAGCAAAATCAATAATTCCTGCTGAGTTCAATAAAAAAGAAGTAGTTGCAGCCGTACAAAAATTAGCTATCGATAGTAAAAAGCTTGACAAACTTGTAAAAAGCAAAAAATCGGATAAAGAATTAACCGAGTCTTTGACTAAGTTGCACGATGTATTTCATGAAATTATCGGACTTTGTACTAACGAAGATCACTAAAAAAAAAAGACCATTCAATTACGAATGGTCTTTTTTTATTTATGCTTTCTTTGTCTTAGTTGCCGTTTTAGATTTCTCTAATTCTTTTCTAGCTTTTTCTAGTTCCTCTTTGGCTTTGATCATTTCCTCTTTGGCTTTTAGCATTTCTTCTTTGGTATTGTCTAAATCTTTTGAGGAACCACCAAACGAAGATTTCATTTCCTCCATTTGTTTTTTGAAGTTTTCTAATCCTTCTGCATTTCTGAAATCAAATTGCTTTTCTCCTAAGTTGGTTCCTGGAGTTTCTGAGAATTCTATTTTTGAATTTTTTCTAATTTCTTCAATTTCTTCTGGAGTATAATCATCACCACCTTCAACAACTTCACCATTTCTAAATACCAATGGTTTTTTACCCTCTTTTTGAATCATAATTCTAGTCTCACTATCGCCAAAATTCGGATTTTCAGGAAAACTGAAACTATACGATTGAGAATTCTTGTCACCACCAAAGTTGAAACGTTTCATAATGTCATCTGCACCTGCAAAACCTCCCATCATAGGGTTTCCGGCAAAGAAGTCATTTCCGTTTGAAGGTTCACCAAATCCAACAGTATCTCCTTGTTTGAAGAATTTGATGGTTGCAATTGGGTTAGAATTATCCAGTTCCATTTTGCCTTTATTTCCTTTTCTATCAGAATATTCTACTTTAATAGCAGTAATTTCTTCCTTACTATTTCGTTTTACACCTGAATATTTAATAGTAATACCATTTTCAGCCAGAGCTTTAATGTCGTCTTTCATTTCGCTTTCTGGTGTATTCTTGTTCCAAGTCATTACAATGTCATCACTATTGGCTTGATTGTTCCAAGTAAATGGATTTTGTTGTGCCAAAGCCACGTTCTGATTAAAAAGAAACGTAACTAAAGCAGGAAGTACAAAAGCAAAGTTTCTAAATTGTGTTTTCATAAGATTTGTTATTTGATTTATTGATTGATAAAATTCTAAAACAAATTTATAAAGATGTCTTTTTTAACAAAAGGTATTTACAATTTTTTAACTTTTTTAAGTAAGATTTAGGAAATTACTTGGTAGTTATTACAATTTTCTTGATTTGAGTACCAGGAGTTTCTTTTCCATTTTCATCATAAACTCTTACAGATTTTACATTTTGTAAATTCATTTGATTTAAGGTATCCAACGGATTTGTTTTTTCAACGCCATTAACAATTAGAATTAATCCGCCATCATTAAGTCTAGCAGAAGGATAACCAGGTAATTTTAAAATTTTTTCTGCAGGAATGAAAACAATGTCATCACCATTATCATTGGAGAAAATTATAGTTTTTCTTTCTTGAATTTCCGTTGCAATGTTTTTTTTCTCAAATGAAGTAACTCCATTGAAAACCATTGCACCGTCTTTGGCTTTTTCACCAAATTTCTTTACAGCTTCTTCTTCGTCATAATATGTAATTGCACCATCACATTTTAAAGTGTAGCCTTTTAAGTCATTTTGAAAATATTCTTTACCATTTATAATGTAAAGTCTGTTTTTTTCTTGATTGATATCACTCGTTGTTTTTCTTGTAACAGGAGGTGCTGGAGGTGGTGGAGGTGGTGCAGGAAAATCAGCATCTAAAACGTTATTAATTATTTCCGTTTCACCTTTAAAAATTATGGCACCATCTTTAGCTCTTTTGCCATATTTTTTAAGAGCTTCTTTGGGAGATAATTTAATAATATTGGCATCGATAATGGCAATATTTTTTCCTTTCAAATCTTCTTTGGTGTAAGGCTTGCCATTAATTATGAACAGACGGTCTAAAGTATCTTCGGTATCACTTTCAAATTGTGAATTGTAGATGGAAACTAATTTTTCTTCTTCTATCAAATCATTATTTGAAATGATACCATTAGTTTCACCATCGTAGATTTTGAATTCATTTTGTCCTTTTTCATTAGTATCAGTCATAAGTGTTATTGCCTTAATGTAAGGATCTCCTTTAAAAACACTTTTACCATTGGTTCCTTTGTGGTCGTCAAATTTAACAACAATATGTAGGATTTCTCCTTTGTTATTTCGTTCTATTTCTGAAAAGTCTAATTGAATGCTTCGATTTTCTAGAAATAGTTTTTGATAGCTTTTCAAATCTTCGTCCGTATTATCTTTATTAATTTCGATTTTGATTAGGGACACTTTTGTTTCGCTAATTTTTGTTGCTGTATCTTCAATTACTTGCGCTACAACTTTTATTTGAAATAAAAATACGAAAGCAATAACTACAGGAAGAATTAATGTGTACTTCCAAATACTTTTCTTGTTGGATTGATTTTTGTTTAACATAACGATTCGTTTTTTGATTAATGATTGATAAAAATGATTGGTGATGGGTAAGCAGTTTTGATGAGAAACTACCTTTAAAAGTGCCATTTGATAACACTTTTTGTCTTCTATATTTTGTATTGCTTTGCTATCGGCAATGTATTCTAAATTCTGAATAATGGCTTTTTGATACAACCATATTAATGGATTGAACCAAAAGACAATGGTGAATAATTTTGCCACCAAAACATCAATGGAATGTTTTTCTTGGCTGTGAATTTTCTCATGCAATAAGATACTTTCTAATTCTTCTTGCGAGTAAAGACTTGAATTAAACACGATATAATTAAAGAAGGAGAAAGGTGCTATATCTTGATTTATATTAATATAAGATAAGTCTTCTTGCTTCTGAATGGTTTGTTTTCTCAACAGTTTGGCAAGTGAAAACAAATCAATAATAACTTTAATAATTAAGATTGCTGCAACAATGCCGTAGACAATAAACAAGATTTGAAGCCAATCAATACTTTCCGTTGTAATTGGTGTTGCTTTGTCAATGATTATGGGTAAATCATTATTTTCTGGAGAAATTGGCAAGGTAATTTTCGGACTTTCAACGTAAACAATTTTCT
Source organism: Flavobacterium koreense (assembly GCF_054776075.1). Lineage (NCBI taxonomy): Bacteria > Pseudomonadati > Bacteroidota > Flavobacteriia > Flavobacteriales > Flavobacteriaceae > Flavobacterium > Flavobacterium koreense. Next base: position 661,048 of record NZ_BAAHCF010000029.1, read on the forward strand.
TAATGAAAAATAAAGGCAATAGAATGGAAGTAGCCAAGCCTGAAAGTAAAAACCAACGATTGCTAGTAAAGAACGTTTCTTTTCGCAACAAAAAATGATAAGCAAGAAAGAAGGTAGCCAACAATCCGCTTGATTTTAATAAGTAAGTTACAATTTCTTCCATGGTTTTACTTTTTTAATTTTCTACTTTTCTACTTCGTATTTCGTACTTCGTACTTCGTTTTTCGTAGTTTGAACTATTTTCTTTTCTCTATAATCTCCAAAATCTCACGCAATTCGTCAGCCGAAATTTTTTCTTCTTCAGCAAAAAACGAAACCATATTTTTATAGGAATTATTAAAATAGTTCTCAATTGCCGTATTCATAAATTCTTTACGATAGTCTTCTAATGCAATAATTGGGAAATATTGGTGCGTGTTTCCATAAGCATTGTGACTTACATATCCTTTTTCTTCCAAATTTCTGATGATGGTTGAAAGTGTATTGTAATGTGGTTGATCGTCTGTTATTTCCGCCATAACTTCTTTTACAAAAGCTTTTTTTAGCTTCCATAAAATGTGCATGATTTCTTCTTCTTTATTAGTTAACTTTTGCATGATGTTTATTTTTACAAGACAAACATATAACTATATTTTTAGTTACACAACTATTTTTATAGTTAATTAACTAAATTTAACGTTTACTCTTTCTAATTCTTATTTTAGAAATTAAAAGAAATGAGTAAAATCAATAGTGTCCGTCTATTTTGTGTCAAAAAATAATTACTTACTTTTGTTCCAATAGTAAAAAGTAATGCCAATTAAAACGTACAACAAAACCAATTTTCACAAATACACTTTTTGTATTTTCAAAGAAGTCGATGTAGATGCAATTAAAGATTTGAAATTAAATTACAAAAGCAAATCGGGTAGTTGTTACTATTTTGCAGAAAATGGAGTCTATCGTTTGTCCAATCATTGGAGTAGAGTAGCTAATTGCAAATGGAGATTAATTAAAAATTCCAATGTTCAAATTCCAAATTCCAATAGAACCAAACTCGGTTACGCTAATTGGTCTGATTTTTATTCCGATAATGATGTAGATAAGATTTACTTTCTTGAAGCCGATTATGAGTCTAAAACGGTCAATTTTTATCACAAACAAAGTTCAAATTATTCTTCCGATAAAGTTTTAAGATCATCCTCACAAACAACTAAGTTAATTAAGCAAATCCGCACTTTATTTGAAGAAACCGCTTGGGCAAAATATTTAAACGAAGATAATATTGACATTTTAAGAAAAGAAATCATTGAGGAACTGATACATTCAAATCAATCTTTTCAAGAAATAAGAAGGAGATTTTTATACTAATTAGTAGTTATCAATTTTTAATTTTTCACTAATCGGTGTTCCTTTATATTCCCAATTATTAAAGCTACAATTCCTAATAAAAATCCTTTTCCAAAAATAATTAAATCACTGTCAAAAGGCAAAAAGGCATTTCGATCATCGTCGAATTTTCTGTGAATAGTGGTTAAATGAATTACAAAGGATTCAAATAGCCAACCTAAATTCATAAATATAGCAATGAAAAGGACTAAGTATATCTTACTTCTAAATTTCTTAAATAATAGAAGCAATGGAAGAAATGAATGTGCAAGAAGCATTAAAATATAGGTCAATTTGTAAATTCCTGTAGCACGATTTATAAAAGAAGCATACAATTCAGAATCTACTTTAACTACTGAAATTAGAAAAAGGTAAATAATTGATAATAAGCAATAAAAAACCATCAAATAGCTTACTATTTCAAGAGCAGTTACTGTTTTAATTGACTTTAAAAACTTTCTAACAATAATTATCAAAAGAACACTGACGAAAATACCATCAATAAAATGATCGTCAATAAACGAAAGCAGTTCTATAAATAGTTCCATTTTCTAATTCTTAATTTTTAACTTTTCTTCTGCTACCAATCGCATCACCCAATAACCTGCAGCAGTTCCAATTAATCCCAGAATTCCCATGAACAACCAGTTCATTTGGTATCCGTAGGCAGCAACAACACCCATTCCAATTTTGGCACTCAAAATATGTGCAGCGCTAAAACTCATGGTGAAAATGGCCATATAACGGCCTTCATGACCTTTGGGCGCACGACTCATGGCAAATGAATTGGAGAATGGAAATGCAAACATTTCAGCTACAGTCATAAACAACATCATAATGATTAATATTCCTGCCCAAAAGTTGATTAAAAGTAAGAACAAACTAATCGTCATAAGCAGACAACCAATGGTAACAACCTTTACTTTATTCAATTTATTGCGTTCGATGTAGCTTACCACAGGCATTTCCATGAAGAAAATTAGAATTCCGTTTAAAGTTAGGAGCAAACCTGTTTGAAGTTCGTTCAAATCAAATTGCTTTTTGTGATATAATGGAATCGTGGTAAACAATTGAAAGAATAAAACACCTGTAATGACACACATAAATAAGAAGATCCAAAAAGGTCTGTCTTTGAAAACTGATTCTCGGTTTGCTTCCAAAAGTGCTTTTGCTTCTTTTGATTCGGCAGGTTTTTTCTTTTCTTTTACCAACAGCCAGAAGATTGAAATAGCCAAAATGCATGTGGCACCATCTGCCCAAAAAAGTCCCTTGTAACCAATGTTCATAATGATTAATCCACCTAAAGCAGGTCCGGCTGCAAAGCCAAGATTTATGGCTAATCTAACTAACGTCAAGGCACGAGTTCTATTTTCAGGTTTGGCATAAGCTCCAAGTGAAACAAACATGGCAGGACGAAACATATCGGCAACCACCATAATTGAAAATACAGCAATACAAAGTCCGATATAACTTGTAATATATTGTAAACCAAAGAACATCAATCCGCTAACAAACAAACTGAAAATCATTATTTTGTAAAATCCTATTTTATCAGATAATTTTCCGCCAAGCCATGAGCCTAACATAGAACCTAATCCGAAACAAACCAAAATGTTTCCAATTTGTAATTCAGAAAAATGTAAATCTTCATACAAATATTTTGATAAAAACGGCAAAACCATCGTTCCGGCACGATTGATAAAGGTTATCAAAGTAAGTATCCAAACTTCTCTTCGAAACCCTCTAAAATTATCGATATACTTGCGGAAAGCGTTTTTAAACATGAATCATTCGTTATTTTACAAAGGTATAAAACTTTGTGGCTTTGCGCCTTTGTGGTATAACATCTTTTGAACTATTTTTGTAAAAATTATTCTGATGCAAAAGTTATTCACTTTCCTTCTTATTTCTTGTTTTTTAGTATCAAGTGCTCAAGATAAAACGGCTGAAACTTCTAAAGAGTTTCAAGATAATCTTAATTTCGACTATGCCGATAAAGAGAAAAGTCCTTTAACAAAAGAAGATTTGAAAAGTTTCAAGTCTTTAGATTTTTTTCCAATTAGCGATAAATATATAGTTGAGGCAACTTTTGTTAGAACCAAGAAAGAGAAAGTTTTTAAGATGAAAACATCAACTGATAGACTTCCAGAATATGTAAAATATGGAGAGTTGAGTTTTACAATTGATGGTGTAACTTGCAAATTGAATGTGTATCAAAACATTGAGTTGATTAAAAAACCAGGTTTTGATGATTATTTATTTCTACCATTTTCCGATTTGACTTCAGGGAAAGAAAGCTACATCGGAGGTCGTTATGTAGATTTAAGAATTCAAAAAGGCAAACTTTGGACGATTGATTTCAATAAAGCGTACAATCCGTATTGTGCTTATAATCATAAATATTCTTGTCCGATTGTTCCTTTGGAAAATGATTTGAATGTGGAGATTTTGGCAGGAGTTAAGAAGTTTCATGACTAATGAAGTATTTCAATTTACATACGCACAAATTCACAAATTCATATGATTTTTTTGAATTGGTCAATCAATATCCTTGGAAATTTGAAGCAGCCATTCCAAACTATTCTATCGGAATTCATCCATGGTATATTGATGAGAATCGTTTAGAAAATGACATGAAAACTATTGAAGAAAAACTTCAATTGAGCGAATGTTTAGCTCTTGGTGAATGTGGATTAGACAAGCGAATTGAAATTCCGTTAAACATACAAATTGAAGTTTTTGAAAAGCAAATTGCCTTAGCAGAAAAATATCAAAAACCTTTAGTTTTGCACTTAGTTGCTGCTTTTGATGAATTGATTGAAATAAAAAAGAGATTGAAAATTAACGTTCCAATAATCATTCACGGATTTTCTAAAAACGAACAAGTTGCAAAACAATTGATAGATAACGGATTTTATCTTTCTTTCGGAAAATATTTGTTAAGAAATCCCGACTTGGAAACTGTTTTTAAATCTGTTCCAAATGATAAATTTTTCCTTGAAACGGATACAATTGAAGAAACTTTAGAAGAAGTTTATACTTTAGCAGCAAAATACAAAAACATAAAAATGGAAGATTTGATAGAACAACTGAATACAAATTTCACAACAGTTTTCAAATCTAAAATCTAATATCAAAAATCTAATATTAAAATGGCAAAGTGGCAAGAAAGAGCAGAATTACTATTCAAACCCGAAGGATTAAATAATTTAAAAAACGCCCATGTTTTGGTTGTCGGATTGGGTGGCGTTGGTTCGTTTGCAGCCGAGTTTTTGGCTCGTGCAGGCGTTGGAAGTCTAACTATTGTTGATGGTGATGTGGTTGATATTACCAACGTAAATAGACAATTACCAGCGTTACATTCTACGGAAGGAATGCCAAAAGTTCATGTAGTTGGCGATCGTTTGATGGATATAAATCCGGAGTTAAATTTGACGAGAGTACAAGAATTCCTTTCACCTGAAAGAGCTTTTGAAATTGTAGAAGAAAAATACGATTACGTTTTAGATTGTATTGATAGCGTAACGCCAAAGTTAAATCTGATTGTTGGAGCTAAACGCAAACGTGTAAAAATAATTTCTTCAATGGGCGCAGGTGGAAAAATGGAAGCTGCCAAAGTAAAAGTTGCAGACATTTCCAATACGGTAAATTGTATGTTTGCAAAAACCATCAGAAGACGTTTGAAAGAGTTTAAAATTGATAAATTGAAAGTAGTTTTTTCTTCAGAAATTCAAGACGAAAGTAGCTTGAAAATGACTGATGGAAGTAACTACAAAAAATCGTTTTACGGAACTAATAGCTACATGCCAGGACTTTTTGGATTGTATATGGCGGAAACTGTGATTCGATATTTGATAAAAAAAGAGTAATTAGTTTTAAAAAGACTTAGCGTCTTAGCGCCTTTGTGGCAAATACAAAATGATAAAAACAGTAATTTTCGATATGGATGGCGTAATTGTTGACACAGAACCTGTGCATCATTATGCTTATAACGAACATTTTAAACAATTGAATATAGAAATCACTCCAGAAATCTATGCATCCTTTACCGGGAATTCTACTAAGAATATCTTTGAAAAATTGAAAGCCCATTTTAATTTGGAGCAAGAGGTTCAAACACTTGTCGAAACCAAACGCAATTTATTCAATGATGCTTTCGATAAAAAAGAAGATTTATATTTATTAGATGGAGTGGAGGATTTAATTAAAGAATTGCATCAAAATGGTATGCAATTGGTTTTGGCGTCTTCATCGGCAAAAGTTACTATAAATAGGATTTTTAATCGATTTGATTTGCATCAATACTTTACTCATATTGTTTCTGGAGAAGACTTTCCAAAGTCGAAACCACATCCGGCAATATTTGAACATGCTGCTTTTTTATCAGAAACCCCAAGAGAAAATTGTATCGTAATTGAAGACAGTACCAATGGAATTTTAGCTGCAAAAGCAGCCGGAATCTATTGTATTGGTTATGATAGTGTCAATTCAAAAATGCAAGATTATTCAAAAGCAGATGAAGTAATCAGTCATTTTAGTGAGTTGAGTTTTGATAGGATTAGAATGATTTCAGTATAGTATTCTCCTCCTTTGGAGGAGTGCCTGAAAGGCGAGGTGGAAAATTAAATGTATTATGGAACAAATATTAACTTATATAAACGAAATCCCAATCAAAAGAAATTTCGTTGAAAATTTGCCTTATAATATTAATTTGAAATCTCGAGCAAGAGCTTTACGAAAAGCAGAAAATTATCCAGAGGTTGCTTTTTGGCTACAAGTAAAAAAAGGAGGTTTTCATAATATAGATTTTGATAGACAGAGAATTATTGGTAACTATATTGTTGATTTTTATGTTAAGACTTTAGGACTTATTGTAGAAATTGATGGTGAAAGTCATAATGATAAAGAAGAGTATGATAAAAAGCGTGAGGATTATCTAGAATCCTTTGGATTAAAGATATTTAAAGCTACAAATTTGAGAGTTTTGCACGATTTAGATAATGTTATGAAAGAGTTGGAATCGTTTATTATAGAACATTATTCTCCTAGAAACGATTAAAACCACCTCCACCTTCGGACACTCCTCCAAAGGAGGAGAAACCTACTAACACATTTACCTTTACCCCACAGCTTCTTTATAAACTCTCAGACATCTTTCTCTAGCTTCTTTATGATCTACAATTGGACTCGGATAATACTGAGTTTCTAGTTCAGGAATCCATTTTTTGATGTATTTCAACTCTTTATCAAACTTTTTGATTTGCTCAGTAGGATTAAATATTCTGAAATACGGTGCAGCATCAACACCACTTCCAGCTGCCCATTGCCAATTGCCAACATTACTTGCTTGTTCGTAATCTAAAAGTTTTGTTGCAAAATAGGTTTCGCCCCAACGCCAATCTATCAATAAGTGTTTGCATAAAAAACTTGCTACAATCATTCGTACACGATTGTGCATGTGACCTGTTGCGTTTAGCTCGCGCATTCCAGCATCTACAAAAGGATAGCCGGTTTTTCCATCACACCATTTTTTAAATAAATCTTCATTGTTGTCCCATTTGATAGCATCATATTTTGGTCGGAAACTTGATTTGTTAGTGTGAGGAAAATGCCATAGAATTTGCATGAAAAATTCTCTCCAAATCAATTCTTTCAGAAAAGTTTCGTTTTTACTGTGCAAAGCTTTAGCAACCATTTTTCTGATAGAAACTGCTCCAAATCGGAGATAAATTCCTAAATATGAGGTTTTATTTAATGCAGGAAAATTTCGAGTTGCTTCGTAATTATCGATTAAGTTATTTGAAATATCAAAAGAAGAAACTTTTATAGATGAAGTTTCAAAACCAATGTCAGCTAAACTCAAAAAAGGATAGGAGTGAAGTGTAATTTTCTCCAAAAAATCTTCTGAATTATAGTTGATTAATTGGATTTTTTTGAAGTTTTCTTTCCATTTGTTCGAATATGGAGTGTAAACAACATAAGGAGTTCCGTCATCTTTTACAACTTCACTTTTTTCAAAAATAACTTGGTCTTTACTGGTTTTGAAGTCTATATTATGTTCTTTAAAAAGATGATACAAATCTAAGTCACGTTTGCGAGCATAAGGTTCGTAATCATGATTGGTGTAAACTGATTTAATATTATTTTCAGAAATCAACTTTTGATATACTTCTAATGGAGTTCCACGAAAAACAGCTAATGATTTGCCGATTTCTTTCAGTTGGCTTTGGATGTTTTCTAACTGCTGATGAATAAAAGTTACACGAGCATCGTCTTTTGAAAGTTGTGAAAGTATGGCTTCATCAAATATGAAAATTGGCAGCACTTCTTCATTGCTATTTAATGCATGAAAAAGTCCAACGTTATCGTCTAATCGTAAATCTCTTCTAAACCAGAATATGTTCATTCGAATGTTTATTGTTGCTAGTTTATTGTTATCCGTTAACTAATAAAGTTGACATTCCACCATCTACATGGAATATTTGTCCGGAAATCCAACTGCTTTTTTCACTTAATAAAAAACTTGCCATTTGAGCCATATCTTCAGAGGTTCCAACTCTTTTTAAAGGATGACGTTGTGCTGATTTTTCTTTTTTTTCATCGTTACTCAAAAACTTTTCAGCCAATGGCGTATCAGTTAATGAAGGCGCAATTACATTAACTCTAATTTTTGGAGCATATTCTGCTGCTAACGCTTTTGCAAATCCTTCAATAGCACCTTTTGCAGCTGCAACACTAGTGTGAAAAGGCATTCCCATGCTAGCCGCAACTGAACTAAAAAGCACAATACTAGATTGATTGGAAGCAGTCAAATTTGGCAAAACCGATTGGATTACTTTCACCAAACTTATAAAATTTATTTGTAAATCTTGTTCAAATGCTTCAGGTTTTAAACCACGAAATGGACGTAAATTGATGCTTCCAGGACAATATACTAAACCATCAATTACTTCTGGTAGTTTAGAGGTGTCTAAAGTATCAGTTGTAGCATCAAATGGAATGTGAGTTACATGCATTTCCGATATTTCTTCGTTGGTTCTTGAAGCTACAAAAACCTTATTTTCATATTGTAATTCTTTTGCTATGGCTAATCCAATTCCATAAGAACCACCAATTAGTAGTATGTTTTTCATAATTTATTTATCCTTTATATTCTCCGAACATTTCAATTAATTTTTTTCTTCTGTATTCAAATATTTCATCAAGCTTTGGTTTAACCAAAAAGGGATGAATAAGTTGACCTAAAATACCCATAGGCACTTTATAGTCTACAATATCTTCCATTTCAACACCACCTGGAATTTCTTTGATAAAATGTTTATGATGCCATAGAGCGTAAGGACCAAAACGTTGTTCGTCTACAAAATACTGTTTGTCTACAACATGAGTGATTTCGGTTACCCATTTTGCAGGAATTCCTAAAACAGGTGTTACTATATATTGAATAATTTGTCCTGGAAACATTGGTCTGTCAGCACCAGAAAGGATTTTAAAACCCATATATTCAGGAGTTATTTTCTGTAAATTTTTTGGATCTGATAAAAGCGCCCAAGCTTCATCAATTGATATAGGAAGATTTTGTTTGGTATGTAATCTGTAAATTTTCATCTAAATTGTACTTTTAATTCGTTGTAAAGGTAATAAATGTTTAACTATTTAAAATATTTGTTAAACAAAAAATAACATCATTTAAGTTTAAATTAACATTTGAAGCCGATACAATTTGTAATTTTGGAACTCTAAAACAAATGACATGAAAAAAATATTTCTTTTATTGGCAATTGCGATTGCTAATTTTGCTGTAGAAGCTCAGGTGAAAACACCACAACCAAGTCCGAAATCTGTTTTAAATCAAGTAGTTGGTCTTACAGATGTAACTGTAGAATATTCTCGTCCTAGTGCCAAAGGAAGAGTAGTATTTGGTGATTTAGTTCCTTTTGGAAAATTATGGAGAACAGGTGCGAATGCTAATTCAACAGTTTCTTTTAGTGAAGATGTTGTTATAAATGGAACAACCGTTAAAAAAGGGAAGTATGCTATTTTCACTTTACCAAAAGCTGATATGTGGGAAATCATCCTTTATACAACTACAGATAATTGGGGTTTACCTGAAAATTATGATGTAAATAAAGTGGCAGTAAGTTTAAATGTTGACCCAGTTGTATTGAACAATAATGTTGAAACTTTTACAATTGGAATTAATAATTTAACCAATGATAGCGCAACTTTAGACATTTCATGGGAAAAAACTATGGTTTCAATGAAATTTGAAGTACCAACTCAAAAAGCTGCAATGGCAAGTATTGCTAAAGTTTTGGCAGGACCAACAGCTGGAGATTACTTTTCATCAGCTCAATACTACTACCAATCTAATGGTGATTTGAATAAAGCTTTAGAATATGTTAACAAAGCTGTATCTATGGTAAAACCAGGTGAAGAAGCTCCTTATTGGCATTTACGTTTAAAATCATTAATTCAAGGAAAACTTGGTGATAAAAAAGGTGCTATTGAAACAGCAAAATTATCATTAGCAGGAGCTGAAAAAGATGGCAATGGTGATTACGTTAAAATGAATAACGACAGTATAAAAGAATGGAGTAAAAAATAATTTACTTTTAATATTTAAAAAACGTCCCAAGAAATTGGGACGTTTTTTTTATGCTGTGATTTCTGTAGAAGTATTCTTCTCTTTGAGAATAACTTGTGAAAGCATTGACAATAGAATTGTAAGCAAAGCACCAATAAAATTAAGCCATAAGAAGCTTACAACATCCAAATAGTATATGTAGAAAATTGTTAACTGACTTACAACAGCACTCCAAAAAATAGCTCTTGCTTTGACAAATTTGATGTAAAATCCAACTAAAAATATTCCTAATACGGTACCATAAAAAATGGAACCTACTATATTTACTAATTGGATTAAGTTTTCAAATAATGTTCCAATACAAGCAAAAAGTATTGCAACAACACCCCAAAGTAGTGTAAAATATTTAGTGGCATTTACATAGTGCTTTTCAGATTTTTCTCCTTTTACATTACGTTTGTACAAATCAATAGCAGTGGTTGAAGCCAATGCAGTTAGTCCAGAAGCAGAAGAAGACATGGCTGCTGATAAAATTACAGCAAGTAATAATCCAATGAGTCCTTTTGGTAGATAGTTTAGAATGAAATAGAGAAAAACATAATCTTTATCATTAGTTTCTGCTTTTGGGTCGGCTTTGGCAATTAAGTCTTTGGCTTGGTCGCGTAGATCTTTCTCTTTTCCAGAAATTGCAACTAATTTGCTTCTCAAAATTGGATTGTCATAATTTTGATTTAAATGATCCATGTAGAGTAAATTGTACTCTTTTTTTTCTTCAGTAAGTGCTTTTAGTTGGGTTTCTAAACCATGATATTGATTAGCATATTCCGATTTTTCAATGGCTATTTTGTTTACAGGATTAAAGTTAAGTGGTACATCATTGAATTGGAAAAATACAAAAACCATAACTCCTGTAAGTAAAATAAAGAACTGCATTGGTACTTTTAGAAATCCATTCATAATTAAACCTTTCTGACTTTCTCTATCTGATTTTCCAGATAAATAGCGTCCAACTTGCGATTGGTCGGTTCCAAAATAGGATAACATCAGAAAGAAACCTCCTGTAATTCCACTCCAAAAAGTATAACGAGTTTCTGGGTCAAAAGAGAAATCTACAATATTCATTTTGTCATTAGCTCCAGCAATATGCATTGCATTACTAAAAGTCATTTCATTTGGTAACATATGTAAAATAAGATAGAATGTGATAAACATTCCGCTCATGATGACAAACATTTGTTGTTTTTGAGTAACGTTTACCGCTTTAGTTCCTCCAGAAAAAGTGTAGATGATTACTAAAATTCCAATGATGATATTTAGTAAAGTTAGGTTCCAACCCAATAATGTTGATAGAATAATTGCTGGTGCATAAATAGTCAAACCAGTTCCCAAACCACGTTGAATAAGAAATAGGATAGAAGCCAAGGAACGTGTTTTTAAATCGAATCGTTGTTCTAAATATTCATAAGCAGTAAATACTTTTAATCGATGGTAAATAGGTATAAATGTGAAACATATTACTACCATTGCTATAGGTAAACCGAAGTAGAATTGTACGAAACCCATTCCGTCATGATAGGCTTGACCTGGCGTTGATAAAAATGTAATGGCACTGGCTTGGGTTGCCATAACAGAAAGACCAACGGTCCACCAATTGGTTTGTTTATTTCCTAAAATATAATCTTCTACGTTTTTACTTCCTTTGGTTTTGTATACTCCATATATTACAATAAATAGGAGTGTTGCCGAAAGAATTATCCAGTCTATCTTTTGCATATTACGAGAAGATTTGCATTAGCATGAAAAAAATAATGATATAAATAGCGTTCATTACTAAAAGCCAAGTATAATTATTACTCCATTTATTATGTTTTTTTGGTTCCATAGTTATTTTCCGATTGCAATCATGTTAGCTAATAATCTAAACGCACCAGGAACGCCTTCTGGCAATTCTCTAAAGAAACTGATTCCTGTGTAAATGTAATTTCCTTTGCCATATTTTGCTACTAAAATAGCACCATCTTTAGCTTTCTCGCCTTTATCATTGGATGAAATTATTGGCGTAAAATTGGCATCCCATTCACTTGGATAATACAAACCTTGTTCTTGTTTCCATCCTTTAAAATCATCAGATGTTATTTTGTTTGGATGGTTCAAAATGGGATGATTTGGATTTAAAAATCTAACTTCTGCGCTTTCTTCAGTAACTCTATCTCTTGAAATTTTTAACGGAAATGGTGCAATTTCTTTGGTAACCAAATCGTCAAGAGTATTGTATTGCACAATCATCGTTTTACCATTTTTAACAAAATCAAAAAGAATATTTTGTTTAAATCCTAAACTAGTAACTACGTTATAAGCACGAATTCCAGTCATAACTACATCAAAATTCTGAAGTTTTTCTGTTGAAATTTCTTCAGGTTTTAGTACAACAACTTCATAACCCATTTGCATCAAACTTTTCGGAACTTCGTCGCCTGCACCCATGATGTAAGCAATTTTTTCTCCTTTAGTTTTGATGTTCAATTTAATCGCATTTGCTTCAGCAGGTTTTAAAACCATTTGCTTGTAAATGTGCGGATAATTGATGTCTATTTTTTCTTTATCAAATGTTTGTCCGTCAATGGTAATGATGCTTTTTAAAGTTACATCTGATGCTTCTTTAGATGGAGTTACATTGAAAACTGCTAATTGTTCTTCGCCTTTTTTAGCCAACGTAAACGGGATTGAAGATGGCGAAACTATCCAATTTTGAGGAACTTCTAGTTTTACCGAACCCGATATGTTTTCTTTACCAGATTTAATTTTAACTACAACAGCTTTCTCTTTGTTGTTTGGGAAAATATATACTTTTTCTTGAATAGAAGAAGTGGCAACAGGGACAACATCAAGTGGTTGATAGACTTCTCCTTTTACGTCGTCGTTGTATTTGTAAACTATATTTTTTTCAAATGGAATTGTAACTCCATTGATTTCAATTAAAAAAGTTTCATATATCCTAGAAATAACATCAGGTTTACCAATATTTCTTTGGTCATTAACAACATACATTCCTTCAGTTCCTTTTTCGTTTAGATAATATGGATTTGTGTATGGATCGTTGTTTTCCATTTCAACTTCAATATTGTCATTAACTACTTTATTAAACGGAAGCTCTATTTTTTTAGAACTATCGATACTAGAAATCCAATTCATTTTTACAGAACTTCTATTGATAACTTCTTGTTTTACTTTAGTTTTACTTCCTAAAGCAACTTCTTGAACATCGGCAACTGCTTCCAAATATAAACCTGCACAAGCAGCAATTATCTTTTTAATTTCTTCCGATTTTATAGTTTTCCAATGATTGTCTTCTAATTTTTGAATTAAATCATAGGCTTTTACCAATTCTGCTATACTTGCTTCAGGATTTTTAAAATCAAAATTCTTTTGTACGTTTTCTAAAATAGTTCCAATAGCATTTCCACCTTTTACACGATTCCAAGTGGTGTCAATTCCTTCAAATAAATTGGTTTTATCATTCAATGATTCACCTTTTAGAAATTCTAAATATTCGTCTTCTTCGCCACGAGTTCCGGTATTTCCGAAACCTTGTGATTGATGACAACTTCTACTTAAAGCTGCAATTTCTTGATTGGATTTACCAAATTGTTCATAATAAACACCAATTTGCAATTTACTTAAATTGGTTTTGTCTGCTTTTTCAAATTTTTCTTTACTTCCATAAAACCACCATGAAGTATTGAAAAAAATACGTTTTGGTTGCCAAGTAGCAACGTATTGCAATTGATTTGGAAAAACAGAGGCATCATTAGTTTTATCAAATGCTTCCATACTCAACATTGCAGAAGCAGTGTGATGTCCATGAGTCGTTCCTGGTGAACGATGATCAAATCGATTGATAATTACATCGGGTTGGAATTTTCTAATTGCCCAAATTACGTCACTCAAGACTTGTTCTTTATCCCAAATTTGTAATGTTTCATCAGGAGTTTTAGAATAACCAAAATCATTGGCACGAGAGAATAATTGTTCGCCACCATCAATTTTTCGAGCTTCAATAAGTTCTTGCGTTCTAATAACTCCAAGTAATTCGCGTAGTTCAGGACCAATTAAGTTTTGACCACCATCACCACGAGTTAAAGAAAGATATCCTGTGCGAGCATTTTTTTCGTTAGATAAATAAGAAATTAAACGCGTGTTTTCATCATCAGGATGTGCAGCTACATAGAGTACGGAACCTAAGAAATTTAGTTTTTCAATTTGATGATAAATCTCTACAGCATTTGGTTTTTGTGGACGTTGTCCAAAAACAATAAAAGAGGAAAGAAGGAATATAAAAGAGTAATATTTCTGCATTGGATACTATTATTTTGCAATAGCATCAAATGTAGCAATAAATATAAAGTGAAGTTTTATTTTTTTAAACTTTGGAATTTCTTTAACAAAAAAAAGCAACATAATGAAACATTGCTTTTGATTTGATTTCTAATCTTTTTTGTTTTTTCCCTTTTTAGGGTTCTTTTTTCCTTTTTCCTTTTTTTCCTTTTTCACAACATAAACTTTGGTTGAGTGTGCTTTTTTGGGATATTTTATTTTATGATTTTTGTGAAACTTATATGGTGAAGTTCCTCTGTAATCTGTTAAATAAATAATATTTCCACCTCTCAAATTATAATTTCTATATCTGTAGGGTAATGAAGTAGCACGAATCCATTCGCCATTTTTTATGTAGATGAAACGTGCAGCTGGAACATCATAATATGCGTCAATGTCTGGCATATAATAATATTGAGTTTCAACTCTATTTGCTGGTGCCCATTCAGGAGGAGTTCCAAAAGTAATTTTTACTTCGGTTTGACCTTGAATAGTACTAGTTGCAATAAGCAGTAAACTAAAAATAAATAGTTTTAATTTCATATAACTTATAGTAATAAAATTAACAACAGAATAATGATAATTATTGCACCAATAGAAAGGTAAACGCCATTACCAGTAGATTTTAAAGTTTTTTTAATTGCTTTAACTTCTTTTCTAAGTTCTTTTTTTTCTGTAGAATTTAGATTGGACTTGTCCATTTTTTTAATTTCTTCCAATCTATTTAGTAGTAGTTTTACTTCAGCAGGTACTTCTTTTGGATTGCTTGATGATGTTGGAACTTTTTCATTAATTGCAAAAGAATTGGTTGGAAAGATGGTTACAGTTAGTAACAACATCATAGTGTAGAAAGTGAATTTTTTCATTTTGTTTCAATTTTAGTTAAACTTAATTTGTAAGTGTAAAATTGATAAATGATTTGTTCAAATGTGTTATATTATTTGTTGTAAATTTTACATAAATCACATTTTAATGTAATTATAAGTGACCTGAATTTTTATGCTGATTAATGTAATTTAATTGATGTTCTGCAACATAATTTCTAAATAGTTCCACCAAAGAATCATAATATTTTTCTAAGTTTTTTACATTAACTTTTGGGTTACTATCAATTGGAATTGTGATAGGCATTTCATTTAAGTACTTTGATAATTCAGGATAATTTTCTTGAATAACCATTGTAATTTTTAAAATTTTAGCATTGATCTCTTCTTCAGTTTCCATAAATTTTACGACTATTGGGAATTGTAAATTTACGCACTTTAATCCAAATAAGATGTTAAATAAGTATATACTTTTTCTGTAGGTAAACCAACGACATTAGTGTAAGAACCTTCAATTTTATGTATACCAATCAGACCAATCCATTCTTGAATTCCGTAGGCACCAGCTTTGTCAAATGGTTTGTAATTATCTAAATAGTAACGTATTGAATCATCAGATAATTCTCGAAAAGATACTTTTGTTATTTCAAAAATAGTTTCCGTTTTAGTAGTTGTTTTAAAACAAACCGATGTAATTACTTCGTGCGTTTGATTGGATAACGATTTTAAAATTTGAAAAGCGTCGTCATAATCCTTTGGTTTGCCCAATGCTTTGTCGTTTAACCAAACTAAAGTATCACTCGTAATCAAGATTTCATTATCAGCTAATTCACCTTCAAACGCTTTTGCTTTTAGTTCGGCAAGATAATTTGTAATTTCCTCAGCTTTTAGATTTTCAGGATAGATTTCTTCAATTTCTTTTAATCTAATTTCAAATTGTAAATCGAAATCTTTAAAAAATTGTTGACGTCTTGGTGAACCAGATGCTAAAATTATTTTATAGTCCTTAAGCATTGTGTTTGATATTTAAAGTAACAACGGCGATTGATAAAATTCCGAAGAAAATAATCCATTTTAAAAGCGTACTAATTTTTTTGTAATCGTTGTTTTCTTTGGCGTTCAAAATTTGAACTAAACACATTATCATTGGGGCTACGACTAAGGCTAAAATGTAAGCTAATCCATAAAACAAGTTGTTTTCAAATAAATACGTTTTAGAATAATACAACAAATACAAGCTCGGAAGCAATAACAATATGAAAGCAATAATTTTAGTTTTTGCAACACCGATAACAATTGGCAATGTTTTCATTTCTTGTAAAGTATCTCCTTTTACATCTTGAATGTCTTTAATTATCTCACGAACTAGATTGATAATGAAAGCAAACTTGGCATAATCTAAAAGGATGCTAAAAGCCAAAGTCATTTGTTTTCGATTGATATCAAATGTATTTGGAAAAATGTCAAACATTCCAATAATAATAACACTGAAAGCCAATAACAATGCTACTACAATATTTCCAACTAAAGCTATTTGTTTTAAAGTACTTGCATAAAAATAGAGTAGTGTAGCAATCAAAACAAAAACCACTGCAAAGTTAGGATGCGAAACAGAATTAGCTAAAATAAATCCACACGCAACTCCAGTTATAGTTAGTGAAGCATAAATAATATAAGCCTTAGATTCTGAAATTGATTTACCGATAATTACTTTATTAGGTTTGTTTTCAGCATCAGTTTCTTGGTCAAAAATATCGTTTATTACATATCCGCCAGCAGCAATTAAAACAGTTGCTAAAATAAGTAAAGCATATTGCCAATACCATAGAGAAAGAGGAATGTTTATAAGTTCAAGATATCCAAACCGAATAACAAGTTGCATTAAGGCAATTAAAAGTAGGTTTTGGTAACGTATTAGTTTTAGGAATTTCATATTATAGTGTTCAGTGTTCAGTGCTCAGTGTTCAGTATTCAGTGTTCAGTGTTCAGTGTTCAGTGTTCAGTGTTCAGTGTTAAATAATGTTTATGAATTTACGATTTATCTTCTTTTACTCCAAACTTTTTTGGGTTTAGAATCATGTAATTTATCAATTTTCCTACTTCTTTTGAATCATTTAATAATTCTGTATATGTTTCATTTGTTATGTATTCACAAGCAATGGAATATTCTAACCAAACTTGAGTTTCAGAATTTTCAGCATCAGAATCGGTTAACTTACTATGAAAATGTTTTGGATAATCTCGTTTTCTGTATGCTTCAGCAATATTTGCAGAAACACTTCTTGATGATCTTCTTATTTGATCTGTTAAAGAATAAGTTTCTTCTTTTGGGAAGGATTTTGAAACTCTAAATATTTTCATTGCTAAGGCAAATGATTTTTGATAAGCCAATAAATCTTGAAATGTCATAAATAACTAATTAACTGAATACTAAATTAACACAATCTAAGTAACTGAAAACTGATTACTGAACACTGAATACTTTTTAATCGTGTTTTCCGTTGTAATACAAATGCCATTTTCCTTGTACTTTCATTACTTGTTCTATAACTTCTCTAACAGCACCTTTTCCTCCATTTTTGTGTGATATGTATTTAGAAATTGCTTTAATTTCGGCTACAGCATCTTGTGGACAAGTTGGTAAGCCTACCAATTGCATCACATGATAATCAGGAATATCGTCTCCCATATATAATACATTTTCTGGCTTGATATTGTATAATTCAGTATATTCTTTAAAAGTTTCTACT
Source organism: Flavobacterium koreense (assembly GCF_054776075.1). Lineage (NCBI taxonomy): Bacteria > Pseudomonadati > Bacteroidota > Flavobacteriia > Flavobacteriales > Flavobacteriaceae > Flavobacterium > Flavobacterium koreense. The sequence goes on from NZ_BAAHCF010000029.1 coordinate 678,951, forward strand.
TTGTTTGGAGAAGCTAAATGAATGTCGGTAATGCCTAAATTTCTCAAGCGAATTCGAACACCTTCATTATTTCCACCAGAAATGATGCAAACATTATAACCACTTTCAATAGCAGCTTTCATGGCAAAACCATCGCGAATATTCATAATTCTCAACATTTCACCATTTTGAGAAACGTGAACCGAACTATCTGTTAAAACACCATCAACATCAAAAATAAAGGTGTCAATTGTATTCATTATTTCTTTATAACTTTTTGCCATTATCGATAATAGATTTTGTTAGAATTTTATAGATATCTTTCTGATTTTCATCAGTTAATATTGCTAAATGTTTGTTTATTGTTGAAGTGTCATTTCTTTTTGCCGGACCTGTTTGCGCTTCGTTAGGTTCCATAAGTTGCACTTTTTTGGCAGTTTCCAAAATTAATGGTTTTAGAATTTCAAATGGTACTTTGTGTTCGATACAAATATCACTTCCTATTTTATATAAGTGGTTTACAAAATTGGAAACAAAAACCGCAGCGACATGTAAAGATTTTCGTTGTTCCGAATCAACATTGTACACATGATCTGAAAGATGTTGAGCAACTTCAGTTAGAAGATGTAAATCAGTTTCATTTTGAGCTTCGATGCAAAGAGGAACTGTTGTAAAATCGACTTCTTTTTTCTTGGATAAGGTTTGTAAAGGATAGAAAACGGCTTTTCTGTTTTTATCTGATAGTTCATCTATAGCAACACTTCCGGAAGTATGTGCAACTAATTTGTTAGAAAAAAACATGGAATTAGAAACTGATTGAATAGCATCATCAGAAACTGAAATAATATATAAATCAGCATTTTTTAACTTAGAAATGTCATTTGTAATTTTATCAGAATCAATAAGATGCGAAACAGAATCAATATTTCGTGCATACACTTGAGTCACTTCTAAAGTTGTAGTTTTAGAAATGGCTTTTATTAAATGTTGTGCGACATTGCCCGAACCAATTATAGTAATTGAAATCATTCGGTAAAAATATTGAAAATATATTTTACAGCACTAGTAAAAATTAATATTCTCAACGTCTCTTAAAAATCCCTTAAAACGATGTTATAATTTTTAAAAAATCCACAATTTTAATTTACTTTTGTGACACTTAAAAAAATCATTCCTAAATCCTCATGGAAAAAATTAAATCTATACTTTTCTCAACACGTTTAATGGCTGTTTTATTTATTGGTTATGCTGTTGCAATGGCAGCCGGAACTTTTATTGAAAGCGCTTTTAATACAGATACAGCCCGAGTTATCATCTATAATACTTGGTGGTTTGAAGCTATTCACATTTTTTTCTTAATCAATTTCTTCGGAAATATTTCAAGATATCAATTGTGGAAAAAAGAGAAATGGGCTACTTTATTATTACATCTTTCTTTTATTTTTATTATTGTTGGTGCTGCAATTACTAGATACATAAGTTATGAAGGTATGATGCCAATTCGTGAAGGCGAAGCTTCTAATCAAGTCTATTCTGATAAAAATTATCTTACTTATTTTGTGGATGGACAATATCAAGGCGAAATGCGAAGAAGAGTATTTGAACATCCATTATTGTTTTCTTCAGTATCTCTTTCACCAATTGCAGATAATCATTTCAATTTTAAAGATAAATTCAATGAAACTTCTTTTGAGGTAGAATATGAAAAATTTATCCTTGATGCTAAAGAATCAATTAAAGAAACGCCAAACGGAAAGTTTCATTTAAAAATGGTTGAATCTGGTGGAGGTGAACGTCATGAACATTATTTGAAAGAAGGTGACGTTCAAAATATTCACAATGTTTTGTTTGCTCTAAATTCTTATACTAAAGGCGCAATCAACATCACAATTAAAGACGGAACAACCACAATTGAAGCTCCATTTGAAGGAAATTTTATGCGAATGGCAGATAAATTTCAAGGAACAGTAGCTAAAGATGTAGTTCAACCGTTAATGTTTCGTTCACTATATAATATGGGAGGCGCACAATTTGTATTTCCAGATCAACCTATAAAAGGAGAAAAAGATTATAAATTTAGTGGTGATTATAAAGCAAAAAATGGAGAAGATGCTTTAGTACTTAAGGTAAAAACAGAAGGTCAAGAGAAAGAAATTACTTTAGTAGGTTCTAAAGGAAAACAAGGCGTACCACAAACAGTTAAAATTGGTAAATTAGAATTTACTTTTTTCTTTGGAAGTAAAGTTTACACATTGCCATTTAGTCTTAAGTTAAATGATTTTATTGCTCAACGTTATCCAGGAACTGAAAAAAGATATTCTTCATTTGAAAGTAAAGTCACTGTAATTGACGGTAATGACAAATTTGACGCAAGAATTTTTATGAATAATATTTTGGATTACAAAGGATTTAGATTTTTTCAGGCCAACTTTGATCCAGATGAAAAAGGAACTGTTCTTTCTGTAAATCATGATTTTTGGGGTACTTTAATTACCTATATTGGTTATTTTATTTTATTCTTTGCAATGATGGCCATATTGTTTACAAAGTATTCACGTTTTGCTGATTTGAAACGTAAGTTGGAAGTTATTAAAGATAAAAAGTCGAAATTAATTACCATTTTGGCATTAATGTTATCTTTTACTGGATTTTCTCAAAATCACGATAATCACGATGGTCACAATCATGGAAAAGAAAAAGTTCCTGTTAAGAGTGCAAAATTTAACTATGTTGATTCTATTTTAAAATATAAAGTTTCAGAGAAACACGCAGCTCAATTTGGACGATTGGTAATTCAAGATGAAGGAGGAAGAATGAAACCAATCAATACGTTTTCATCAGAATTACTTAGAAAAGTTAGTAAGAAAGATACTTACGAAGATATGAATTCGGATCAAGTATTTGTTTCTATGACGCAGTTTCCTATTGCTTGGTATGAAGTTCCATTGGTTTATATTAAAAGTGGAAACGATAGTATTAGAAAAATTATCGGAATTGATAAAAAGGAAACCTATGCTTCATTAAAGTCATTTTTTGATGCCAAAGGAAATTATAAATTGTCACCTTATTTAGAATCGGCTTACAAGGCACAAGTTCCAAGTAAATTTGAGAAGGATTTTATAGAAACTGATAAAAAAGTAAATCTATTAAATACAGCTTTGAGTGGTCAAATCTTAAAAATATTTCCTGTACCAAATGATAAAAATAACAAATGGGCTTCCTATTTAGAAATAAATCATGCTACTGGAACATCGTTGGATACCATAAAAAATGCTCTTCCAATTTATCTTGATGCTTTGATGAAATCTTCACAAGATGATAACTATACTATGGCTAATACTTTCTTAGTAGGTATGGAAAATTATCAAAAGAAACAAGGTAAAGCTGTAAGGCCGAGCGATGACAAGATTGATTCTGAAATCATGTACAACAAATATGATATTTTCAAAAATCTCTATTATTTGTATATGCTTTGTGGTGTACTAATGTTGGTCTTTACTATTGTAAACATCTTTTTTGAGAAGAAAGCAATTCGAATTATTATCAATGGTTTTCATGTATTCATTGGTGTTTTATTTGTTTTACATACCTTAGGATTAATTGCAAGATGGTATATATCAGGACACGCTCCATGGAGTGATGCCTATGAAAGTATGATTTATGTTGCATGGGCAACAATGTTGTTTACATTATTATTTGCAAGCACAATTGCAATTTTATCCAAAATCAATCCCACTTTTTATATATTATCTTTATTACCATGGAAATTTAATAGTAAATCACCTTTGGTAGTTGCTTCTGGAACCTTCGTAGCTTCTATGATTTTAATGATTGCTCATTGGAATTGGATGGATCCAGCTATTGCTAATTTACAACCGGTTTTAAATTCGTATTGGTTAATGATTCACGTAGCAGTTATTGTTGCAAGTTATGGACCATTTACGCTAGGAATGATTTTAGGTGTTGTAGCTTTAATATTGATGTTGTTTACCAACGAAAAGAACAAAGCCAAAATGAGTTTGAACATCAAAGAAATCACTTATATCAACGAAATGGCTTTAACCATAGGTTTAGTAATGCTAACCATTGGAAATTTCCTTGGCGGACAATGGGCAAATGAATCTTGGGGTAGATATTGGGGTTGGGATCCAAAAGAGACTTGGGCATTAATTAGTATTATGATTTATGCTTTTGTAATTCATGCTCGTTTCGTTCCTGCCTTGCGCGGATTATGGATTTATAATTTGATGAGTGTAGTTGCTTTCTATTCAATCATGATGACTTATTTCGGAGTGAATTTCTATCTAACTGGTTTGCATTCTTACGCAAGTGGAGACAAAGTTGTAACGCCAGTTGAGTTTTATTATTCTCTTGTGGGATTAACAATTTTAGCAACATTTGCCTATTTCAGATACAAAAAATTCTTAAAGAATTAGAAATAAAAAAAGGTTCAACAATTAAGTTGAACCTTTTCTTTTTTAATTAGGGTTTAAAATAATTATACTTTTCCTAAAGTATATAATTGTTCCATTGTTGGCGATTTACTTCCTCCAGCTGGCTCAAGAGTAATTCCGAACGCTTCGGCATCAGAAGTTCCGCTAACTGCAAATAATTTTTCGTTGTTTCCTTTGAAATCTTCCAATAATCCAATACTTGTTGGAGTTAGAGTTGGACTCAATTTCAAAGACCATATTTGATAAACTTTTCCTTCTGGTGGCTCTGGCAATCCTTTTGCATCTACATAAACTGTTGAAGTTTCTTTATTCCAATAGATTTTAGCAAATGAAGTAGGAGCAACCGTTTGTCCTGCCAAGTTTACAACTGTATTTTTTTCGTCTCTAACAACGTTTAAAGCTGTAGCAGTTTCTTTATTTTTCAATTCCAATTCAACTACCGATTTTTGAAGATTTGATTTTTCAGTTTCAATAGTGTTCAATTGTTGTGATGTTGAATTTAATTGGGTATATTGATATCCTACACCAATTAATAATGCAATTGAAGCTGCCCAACCAAGATATTGCGACCAATTTGATTTTGGTTTCATATCTACAATTTTACCATGTTTCAATTCTAACTTGGCTTTGATTTTTTCAAAATTTTCAGCAGAAATTGTTGGAGAAAAACAGCTTGATAAATTTAGAATTGCTTTTTCAATTGAAATGATTTCTTGTCCTATAGCCGGATTGATCTTTGCCAATTCGCTAATTTCCTTAGTTTCGCTTTCGTTTAATAAACCATAAACGTAAAGTTCTAAGTTTCCTGATTCTATATATTCTTGTGTGTTCATTATACTTGTAAATAAGTTCTTAAATCATTGATGCAATTTCTATTTTGTGTTTTAACAGTGCCAAGCGGAATTTCAAGTTCGTCAGAAGCTTCTTGTTGGGTGTATCCTTGAAAGAATAGCAATTCAATTAATTGGATGCACTTTGGTTTTAATTTTTTTACGAATTCTTGAATTCCAATCGTATCGATGCGATTGATTAACTTGTTGCTGTCGTCTAACAGATGTACGAAATTATCAGATGATAGGTTTTTTTGACTGTTATTATATCCTTTAGAACGAAGTTTATCTATTGCAGTATTTCTTGCAATATTTAACATCCACGTATATAAGCGTCCTTTGGAATCATTATAAGATTCAATATTTTTCCAAATCTTTACAAAGACTTCTTGAAGTACATCTTCGGCTTCATCAGTTTCTTTTACCAAGTTAGAAATTACTGCAAACAGACTTTTTGAGTACATATCATACATGATAGTAAACGCTCGGTCGTCTTTCTTTAAAATTAGCGGAATCAGTTGTTCTTGTGTCATAAACTTTTGGGTTTGTTCAAAATTAATAAAATTATTTAGAGTAATTTTATGTACGTAAAGTGACAACTTATGGTTTTATAAAATATAAAATTTAACATTTATTTATATATTGATAAGTGAACTACACCTAACTTTATTACGTAATTTTATAAAAAAA
>NZ_BAAHCF010000029.1:685015-691901 GCF_054776075.1 Flavobacterium koreense
ACAAATGCTAAATCTGAGTTGATTGCAAAAACTGAAACTATGAATAAAGAAAACATTTACCAATTTAAGGTTAAAGATTTAAGTGGCGATGAATTTGATTTTGCTTCTTTAAAAGGAAAGAAAATACTAATTGTAAATACGGCTTCTAAATGCGGATTGACTCCACAATACAAAGACTTAGAGGCAATTTATGAAAAATACAAAGACAAAAATTTTGTAATTGTTGGATTTCCTGCTAATAATTTTGGACAACAAGAACCTGGAACAAATGATGAAATTGGTGCTTTTTGTCAGAAAAATTATGGAGTAACTTTTCCTATGATGAGTAAGGTTTCTGTAAAAGGAAGTGATATGTGTGAATTGTATCAATTCTTAACTCAAAAATCTAGAAATGGTTTGCAAGACAGTCAAGTAGAATGGAATTTTCAAAAATATTTGATTAATGAAAATGGTGAATTAGAAAAAGTAGTTTCGCCACAAGTACTTCCTACAGATGCAGAAATTGTAGATTGGATTTCAAAATAAATAGAGAAAGAAATAAAATTAATCCCTTTGCTAGTAGTAAAGGGATTTTTTATGCGCAACGAATTAGTAGCTTCAAATAATTTTATTTACTTTTACACACCAAACAACCACTTCATTATGAGTCAAAAAATATTACTCACTGCAAAAGAAGTTAACATCATTCTACATCGTTTGGCTTGTCAGTTAATTGAGAAGCATCTTGATTTTTCTGAAACCGTTTTAATAGGTTTACAACCAAGAGGAAAGTTTCTGGCAGAGCGAATTAAGCAAATTTTAGAGCAAGAATATAAAGTAGCAAGCATTCAACTTGGTTTTTTAGACATAACATTTTTTAGAGATGATTTTCGTCGAGGTGAAAAACCATTAGAAGCCAATAAAACCCAAATAGATTTTTTAGTAGAAAATAAAAAAGTGGTTTTCATTGATGATGTTTTGTATACAGGAAGAAGCATTAATGCAGCTTTAACCGCAATTCAATCGTTTGGAAGGCCATCTGAAGTAGAACTTCTGACTTTAATTGACAGAAGATTTAGTCGCCATTTACCAATTCAACCCGATTATAGAGGAAGACAAGTAGATGCCATAAATAATGAAAAAGTGAAAGTTTGCTGGATTGAAAATGATGGTGAAGATGCTGTTTATTTGATTTAGAAAAAGTAATTACAACTACAACACAACTAACTATATAAATGAAAGAATTAAGTGTAAACCATTTATTAGGAATAAAATACCTTGTAAAAGAAGACATCGATTTGATTTTTGAAACGGCTGACCATTTTAAAGAAGTCATCAATCGACCAATTAAAAAAGTACCTTCTTTGAGAGATATTACTATTGCTAACATCTTTTTTGAAAACAGTACAAGAACAAAATTATCATTTGAATTAGCTCAGAAAAGACTTTCAGCAGACGTTATAAGTTTTTCAGCAGCACAATCATCGGTTAAAAAAGGAGAAACACTAATTGATACAGTAAACAATATACTTTCAATGAAGGTGGATATGGTGGTGATGCGTCATGCAAATCCTGGTGCAGCTTATTTTTTATCTCAAAATGTTAAAGCAAGTATTGTAAATGCTGGTGATGGCGCACATGAACATCCAACACAAGCTTTGTTAGATAGTTTTTCGATTAGAGAAAAATTAGGTGAAGTTGCAGGAAAAAAAGTGGTTATTGTAGGTGATATTTTGCATTCGCGTGTAGCACTTTCAAATATTTATGCTTTGCAAATGCAAGGTGCCGAAGTAAAAGTATGCGGACCAAAAACATTAATTCCAAAATATATTGAAAGTCTAGGAGTTTCTGTTGAACCTAATTTAAGAAAAGCTCTAGAATGGTGTGATGTTGCCAATATGCTTCGAGTTCAGAACGAACGCATGGATGTAAATTACTTTCCATCTACAAGGGAATATGCACAACAATATGGTGTCGATAAAGCGTTATTAGATTCGTTAAACAAAGAAATAGTAATCATGCACCCAGGACCAATAAATCGTGGAGTTGAAATTACTTCAGATGTAGCAGATTCTCAACAATCGGTTATTTTAGATCAAGTTGAAAATGGAGTTGCGATTAGAATGGCAGTGATTTATTTATTAGCTTCAAAAATAAAACAATAAATGAAAGTAGATCAAAAAGGACATACAACGACAATAAAAGATACTCAAGGAGATGTAAACTCATTTCTTGAAAAAGTAACACATGAGCACAATAGTTTTAAATCTCAAAATTTAATTCTAGACATTACTCATGATAAAGAAGTTACTTTAAAGGACATTAAATTGTTTTCTGATTTATCAAAAGCTCACCAAAAAGGAAAGAAATCATTCGTAATTGTTGCAGATGGTATTGATTTTAATGCTGTTCCAACAAAGTTAATTGTTGTTCCTTCTTTGCAAGAAGCTAACGACATCATAGAAATGGAAGAAATTGAACGCGATTTAGGATTTTAATCACCATTTGTCATTCCGAAGGAATCTCATCTTTTAATCAATACAATATTTATGAAACTAGACAACAAAACAATAGTATACATATATATAGGAGTTTTATTTATTTTAACTTACTTATTTGCTAGCAGATTAATTACAAGTTTAAAAACTCAAGAATTTGATTATTTAAGACTTTCAGTAAATCTTGGATTATTAATTTATATTATAATTAAAGTCGTGAAATTAGGTAAAATAGAGAATGATAAAACGGATTAGTTTTTATGATAAATATTAAATTAGCATATTTACTTTTAATTATCTCAATTATAGCGTTGATTTTTAGTGTTGTTTTCGGATTTTTAGATGGCAGATTTAATTATTTTGGTATTATTACAAATCTATTACTTATAATATCAATGGTGTATAATATTTACGCTATAAAAAAGAATAAAAATTGAAATTAACCATACTTGGCTGCTATGCAGCAACACCAAGAACTATTTCCAATCCAACATCTCAAGTTTTAGAGATTAAAAATCGTGTGTTTTTAATTGATTGTGCAGAAGGTACTCAAGTACAATTACGCAAAAGCAAAGTCAAGTTTTCTAAAATTAACCACATCTTTATTTCTCATCTTCATGGTGATCATTTTTATGGATTAGTTGGATTAATATCAACTTTTATGTTGCTCAACAGAGAAAGTGATTTAACTGTTTATGGTCCAAAAGGAATCAAAGAAATCATTCTACTTCAATTACGAGCTTCTGGTTCTTACACAGGTTATAATTTATATTTTCACGAGTTAGAATCCAATGAATCTGAAACTATTTTTGAAGACGATAGAGTAGTGGTTAAGACTATTCCTCTTAATCATCGTATTTATACCAACGGATTTCTTTTTCAAGAAAAAAATATAGAGCGAAAGTTAAATGTAGAAGCTGTCGAAAATTATGAAATAGATAAAGTATATTTCAACAAAATTAAATATGGTGGCGATATTACTTTAGATAACGGAACCATTATTCCAAATTCAGAACTAACTTTTGATCCACAAGTTGCTAAAAACTATGCTTTTTGTAGTGATACTATGTACGATGAATCTATAATTCCACTTATTGAAAACGTAGATTATTTGTATCACGAAAGTACTTTTCTAGAAAGTGAAGCCCATCTTTCAGAGCGAACTATGCATTCAACTGCCAAACAAGCCGCTACAATTGCTTTAAAAGCAAAAGTCAAACATCTAATACTTGGACATTATTCTACACGCTATGGCAACATAGAATACTTTAAAACCGAAGCTCAAACCATTTTTCCAAACGTTCTTTTGGCAGACGATGGAAGAGAATTTGAAATGGAGTAGGAGCGAATGGCTTGGTCTTTATCGATAATCCTTATTCCTGCTGCAGGAACTCGCTTTTTTTATTGCGTTGCCTGAGGTACTCGAAGGCAACGCAATAAAAAAGAGCTCAAACAATTCCAGCATCAGGGCTAAATAGTAATTCATTTTAACATTTGTTTCCGTTTTAAGAACAAAATCTCTTTAACTTTGTATCTATAAAAGCAATTTATAGTACAATGAAAGATTTAAGCAATTACAGAAAATCCTACGAAAAAAGTGAACTTTTGGAAACTACTATTCCAGAAGATCCAATCAATTTATTTAATAGATGGTTCCATGAAACCGAAGATTTAGATGATGTTGATGAAGCCAATGCCATGACTATTTCTACTATTGGTGTTGATGGATTTCCTAAATCTAGAGTCGTACTACTTAAAAAGTTTAACGAAGAAGGTTTTATTTTCTACACTAATTATGATTCAGAAAAAGGTCAAGCCATAGCAAACAACCCAAATGTTTGTCTTTCTTTTTTTTGGCCAAGTATAGAACGTCAGGTAATAATTAAAGGTATTGCAGAAAAAACTCCTACCAATGTTTCTGATAATTATTTCGATTCTCGTCCTACTGGCAGCAAGCTTGGAGCTATTGCTTCTGACCAAAGTAGGGTAATTGCATCTAGAGTTGTTTTAGAAGAGAAGTTAAGGGAATTAGAACAATATTATGACGGAAAAGAAATTCCAAGACCAACAAATTGGGGAGGATATTTAATTAGACCTCAAGAAGTTGAATTTTGGCAAGGTCGTCCTAATCGTCTTCATGATAGAATTAGATATCAATTGCAAGATGATTTTAACTGGAAAATAGAAAGGCTTTCATCTTAATTGTAAGAAAAGTTCTTATTAAAAAATAAAAAAGATGTATTTCATCGATTTTATTTGTCAGTTTAACGACATAGTAGTAATATTGTATAACCAAATCAGAGAAAACGTTCATACAATATTAACATAAAGATTTTTGCCCCACATCTATCTTTAAAAAACTTAACCTACTATTATGAAAGCAAAACTACTAAGATTGTTTGTGCCAATGGCATTGGTATTCACTATGATTTCATGTTCACCAGATTCTAAAGAAGAAGAACAAGCTCCAGCTCAATTAATCACTGATTATGATTACACTCAAGATGAGATGAAATTAGCACAAGTTATTAATGATTACAGAGTAAGTCAAGGTCTTAACTCTTTAGAAATAATCAATCACATTTCATACAAATCATTGGAACATAACCAATATATGATTGATAACAATGTAGTTAATCATGATTATTTTGAAGAGCGTTCAAACAATATTATACAAGTTTTGGGTGCTGTAAAAGTTGGAGAAAATATTGCGTATAATTTTTCTACCCCAAATGCAGCTTTGTATGCATGGCTACAAAGTCCTGGACACAAAGCAAATTTAGATGGTGATTATACTCACTTCGGAATATCTATTACAGTAAACCCTTCTACAGGTAAAAAGTATTACACTAATATGTTTATGAAAAAATAATTGATTTATAGTTTTGTTTGATTTTGAATTAAAACCATCTGTTTTACAGATGGTTTTTTTTATGTGTTTTTTTTCGTCATTGTTAACACTTATCATACAATAAAAGAAATGGTGATGCATGAACTTTACCAACGTTATTATCTTTTAAATCAATACTCTTTAAATAACCGATGGAAAGGGAACATAATTATAAAGAAGTTGTAGAAGGTTATTTAGATGTTACTTTCATCTTAGTTGCTTTCTTTTTTATTTCCTTAAATGGTTTATAATTTATGTTATTATCTGTACTTGTTTTTAATATATTAAATAAAGTATTTACGGAACAACCTTCAAATTGTTTACTACATACAGGCAAGTAAGAGGTAAAAAAAGAACCGCTCAATTACTTGAACGGTTCCCAGGGTTTAAACAATTGTATATTAAATAATCTACAATTTAGTAATAATAAATTCTGATCTTCTGTTGGCTTGGTGTTGGTCTTCTGTGCAACTTGATTGGTTTGTTGGTTCACATCCACAATCGTTTACTAGTTGCGACTCACCATATCCTTTTCCTGTTAGTCTTGATTTTGCGATGCCTTTTTCTACTAACCATGCAATAGTTGATTTAGCTCTTCTGTCAGACAAAGCCATATTGTATTTGGCTGTTTGACGACAGTCTGTGTGTGAACGAACATCAATCTCCATTGTTGGATTTTGTTCCATTACATCTAAGATTTTAGCCAATTCTACTGCTGCATCTGGTCGGATAAATGACTTATCTAAATCGAAGTAGATGATTTTGATTTTGAAAGCTTCTGCTAAGTTGTCTCCAACTTTAACTGGTTTTACAGCTTTCTCAAGTTCTACTGGAACAAATGATTTTCCAGATTCGTCTTTTGTAATGGTTGCTGTCTCTAAAGTATTGTACTCTGGCTTTTCTGTTTTGATGTAGTATTTTGTTCCACAATCAACTTTTCCAAAGTCAAACTTACCATCTTTATCTGAGATTACCTCTTGTAGCTTTTTGTAATTAGCATCTGATAATGTTACTCGTGCTCCAGAAAGTGGTAATCCTGATTCTTTATCCGTTACAACTCCAGTTAAGAATTGCTCACATTCTAGTTTCTTAGTTTCTTTAAATCTGTAGATGTCATCACCACCTTGTCCACCATCTCTATTTGAGGTAACATATCCTATTCTTGATGATGTATCGATAAGGTAAGCAAAATCGTCTTTCGAACTGTTTAATGGTTCTCCAACGTTTTCTACTTTCTTGTAGCTTCCATCAGCTTGTTCTTTGGCAACAAATACATCTAATCCTCCAAGTCCTGGATGTCCATCTGAGGCAAAATAAATTTCGTTCTCATTAGTCACCATCGGAAAAGTTTCTCTTCCTTCTGTGTTGATTACATTTCCAAGATTTGTTGGTGTACCGTAACTTCCATCTGATTTTATTTCAACTTTAAACAAATCTGATTGTCCTAAAGTACCTGGCATGTTTGATGCAAAATATAATGTTTTCTCATCTGCACTTAATGCCGGATGTGCCACACTAT
>NZ_BAAHCF010000029.1:691911-692887 GCF_054776075.1 Flavobacterium koreense
ATTGCTATTGAATGGTAACTCAGTTACATCACTCCATTTATCGCCATCTAAGGTTGCTTTGTATAATTTTAATAAAGTCGATTTTCTAGCATCTTTTCCTTTTTTTCCGTCAAGAAAATTGTTTCTTGTAAAATAAACTGTTTTTCCGTCTTTAGTAAAAACTGGTGTTGATTCGTGGAACTTTGAATTTAAATTTGCTCCAAATCTTCCTGGATCAGATAAAGCACCTTGGTCGCCTATATTGGCACTGTACAAGTTGGTAAAACTCTCACCTGTCCAAGAGTGTCTCTTGTTAGACAATCCTCCTGTATCTCTTGCTGAGGCAAAAATTACTTTAGTACCTGAAAAAGCACTTCCGTAATCAGAATACTCTGAATTGATTCCAGCATTTTCTAAGGTATAACGTCCAGAGTTTTTCTTGATTTGTGCCAAATAATCTTTCTGAGCTGTAGCTAATTTAGCACGTAAATCATTACCGCTTTTTTGATTAAATTTCACCAACATTTCATCGGCTTTTTTATAATCTTTTATTGCTTTTAATGATTGAGCATAACGATAGTAATACTCTGGCTCTACATCTTGTGTGAAGGCAAATAACTCACCATACCATTTTGCAGCATTGTCTAAATCGGCTTTAAAATAGTACGAGTCACCAAGCTTTTGTAACATCTCTTGCGATTTGTATCCTTTAGCAAAAATGCGCTCGTAGGTTTTTATAGCATCAACATAGGCAAACTTATCGTATTGTTGGTCTGCTTTAGCTTCTTTTAACTTCTGACCTGACATGCTCATTGAAGCGATGCAGGCAACTACTAAATATATAATTCTGTTTTTACTCACCATGATACTATTGTTTTTTTGGTGTTCGTGAATCTTTGATTTCATGATAATCGCTTTTTAGAAGAATCTTGGTGATACTATTCGGTCTTGACGTTTGAATAATTCAAATCGTAAAAATATTTCGTGTGAACCTGAA
>NZ_BAAHCF010000030.1:0-550 GCF_054776075.1 Flavobacterium koreense
AACAGTTACAATTACAGGAGCTATTTCTAATCAAACCTTGAATTTGGTTTCTATAAACAATCCATCTACTTCATGTAATCAAACATTATCTGGTTCATCTACAGTAACAGTTAATCCATTACCAACTGCAAGTATTTCAGGTAATAATGGTCCAATTTGTTCAGGTGCTAATGCTACTTTTACTTTAATAGGTACTTCAGGTGCCGTGGTTACTTATAATATAAATGGTGGTTCTAATACAACTGCTACTTTAACAGGAGGAACAGCAACAGTTACAGTTACAGGAGCTACTTCTAACCAAACCTTGAATTTGGTTTCTATAAACAATCCATCTACTTCATGTAATCAATCATTATCTGGTTCGTCTACAGTAACAGTTAATCCATTACCAACAGCAAGTATTTCAGGTAATAATGGTCCAATTTGTTCAGGTGCTAATGCTACTTTTACTTTAACAGGTACTTCAGATGCTGTGGTTACTTATAATATAAATGGTGGTTCTAATACTACAGTAACATTAACAGGAGGAACAGCAACAGTTACAATTACA
>NZ_BAAHCF010000031.1:0-808 GCF_054776075.1 Flavobacterium koreense
CTCCGGTAACTGGAACTTCTACTGATCCAACTCCTTGTGCTTCTTGTACGCCAATTGACCCAACTTGTACTACTTGTACTATAACACCTATAATTAATGCTGTTAATGACACATTCAATAATATTTCATGTGATAATAATATAATTGTTGGAAACATTTTAAATAATGATACAATTGGAACTACATTAGTAAATACAAGTACTAATAGCCAAGTTAATTTAACAATCTTAACAGGTAGTTATCCAAATATTAGTATTGATAATAATGGAAATATTAATTTAACAAGTGGAATAGCTGTAGGTACATACACATTTACATACTCAATTTGTAGTGTAACGATACCAAACCTATGTGATCAAGCTTCTGTAACTATAAATGTTACTGATACAACTGATCCAACTTGGACAAGCTCTCTACCGCAAAATACAACTGTAGAATGTTCAGCAGTACCAACTGCACCAACATTAACAGGTATTGACACTTGTGGTATTACTAATGTTACATTCAATGAAACAATAAACCCTGGATCTTGTGTTGGTAATTATACAATAATTAGAACTTGGACATTGACTGATGCTTCAGGTAATGATATTACTCACGTTCAAACTATCACTATTCAAGATACAACAGCTCCGACATTTGTAGAAGCTCTACCAGCTAATGTAACTGTAGAATGTTCAGCAGTACCAACAGCAGTAATATTAACTGCAACTGACAACTGTGGAACGGCAACAGTAGCTTACAACGAAGTAACTACAGCAGGAACTTGTGCAGGAAGTTATACATTAACAAGAACATGGATTGCAAC
>NZ_BAAHCF010000032.1:0-155443 GCF_054776075.1 Flavobacterium koreense
GTGTACAAATCATCGATTATCCTCACTATTTTACACCAAATGGTGACGGAATTAACGACTATTGGAATATTGTTGGTTTGGAAGCTTATCCAAGTTTACAAATTAATATCTTCGATAGATTTGGTAAGCTTATTAAGCAAATTAGTCCAGCAAGCAAAGGATGGGATGGTACATACAACGGAAATCTAATGCCATCAACAGATTATTGGTTTACAGTGAAATATCCTGAAGCTGGTGTGATGAAAGAATTCAAAGCGCATTTCGCTCTGAAACGATAAATATGTATATATAAGCAAAAAAAATACTCCTCAATATTGAGGAGTATTTTTTTTATAATATTATGATAATTTATTTAGCGTTGTAAACTTTTAATGCATCTTTCAAAATTTGTACAGAACGAACTAAGTCTTCTTTCTTTAAAACATAAGCAATTCTCACTTCATTTAGACCTACATTTGGAGTTGAGTAAAATCCGGCAGCAGGAGCAATCATGACAGTTTCTCCATTGTTGTCGTAAGATTCTAATAACCATTGTGCAAAATCATCCGCATTTTTAACTGGTAATTGAGCAATACAATAGAAAGCACCTTTTGGAGTAGCCACTTTTACACCTTCAATTTTATTTAATTCAGAAACAAGTGTATCTCTTCTTTCTTTGTACTCTTCAATTACTTCTGTAAAATAACTTTGCGGAGTTTCTAAAGCAGCTTCACTAGCAATTTGAGCAAACGTTGGAGGACTCAAACGAGCTTGCGCAAACTTCATAGCAGTAGCCATCAATTCTTTATTTTTCGAAACAATGCAACCAATTCTTGCTCCACACATACTATAACGTTTTGAAACAGAATCAATCATAATAGCATTTTCTTCAATTCCAGGAACATTCATAACAGAATAGTGCTTATCATTTTCATCATAGATAAACTCACGATAAACTTCATCAGCAATTAAAAATAAATCATGTTTTTTTACAATTTCTGCTAATTGTTGGATTTCTTCTTTAGAATATAAATAACCTGTTGGATTACCTGGATTGCAAATAAGAATTGCTTTAGTTTTTGATGTAATCAATTTCTCAAAAGCAGCAATAGGAGGTAAGGCAAATCCATCGTCAATAGTTGAAATAACCGGAACCACTTTTACTCCAGATGCTGTTGAAAATCCGTTATAATTTGCGTAAAATGGTTCAGGAATAATAATTTCATCATCAACATCCATTGTGCTTCCCATGGCAAATAATAACGCTTCTGAACCACCTGTAGTAATGATGATGTCTTGAACGTCAATTGGTAATCCGTGAGATTTATAATATTGTGAAAGCTTCGTTCTGTAACTTTCAAAACCTGCAGAATGACTGTATTCTAAAACTCTTATATCTGCATTTTTAACAGCATTTAATGCAACTTCAGGTGTTTTAATATCAGGTTGACCAATATTTAAATGATATACTTTATTCCCTTTTTTCTTTGCAATATCTGCATAAGGCACCAATTTTCTAATTGGTGATTCGGGCATTTGTTTTCCTTTGTTCGAAACTTTTGGCATGATTGAAAATTTAGTTGTGCAAATTTGCAATTTTTTATTGTATTTATTGTTAAAAATGATTTTTCAACAACAATATTTTATTAAATTTATGAAAAATATTTTTGATGAAGTTTAAGATAATCTCCATTCTCATTTTTTTATTTTGTTTCAATAGTTGGTCTCAAAATGGTTTTCAGTTTGAGACTAACAAGAAAAAGATTTCAATTCCATTCCAGTTTATAAATAATTTAATAATTATTCCAATACAAGTTAATGGTGTTTCCTTAAACTTTATGGTTGATACTGGTGTTGAGGAAACAATTTTATTTAGTGTTGATGAGTCTGATGGTGTAAGTTTTTCAAAAATAGAAAAAGTGCGAATTAGAGGATTTGGAAGTAACGAGGCCTTTGACGCCTATAAATCGGATAATAATAAATTAGAGATCAAAAACTACACTGATACTAGTCATTGTATATATTTAGTTTTAGATCAAAATATTAACATTTCCTCTCAAGTTGGTGTTCCAGTTAATGGTATTATTGGGAATAAGCTCTTCAAAAATAAATGTGTCAAAATTGATTACATTTCTAAACGTATCATTATTTATAACAATGAAAAGCAAATAAAATCTGCAATTAAAAATCATTCAAGTTTTCCAATAGAATTAATTCACGGAAAACCATATTTAAATGTTAATGCCTTTTTTAATGCCGAAAAACAACCTCTTAATGCAAAACTTTTAATTGATACTGGAAATACAGATGCTTTTTGGTTTTTTAAACAAAAAGACGAAGGTATAGAAATGCCAAAAAAACAAATTGACGATTTTTTAGGTAGAGGATTCAGTGGTGATGTTTTTGGTAAAAGAGGAAGAATTCCTTCAATTTCTATCGGAAATTATAATTTTAAAAATCCAATTGCAGCTTTTCCAGATACAATTGCTACTTCAGATATTGACAAAATTGAAGGTAGATTGGGTTCTGTAGGTTCAGAAGTAATGAGAAGATTTTCTGCAATTTACGATTACAATAATAATTTAATTTACCTTAAGAAAAACAGTAATTACACAGAACCTTTTAGTTTCAACATGTCTGGAGTAGAAGTACAACATCAAGGTTTACAATGGATTACTGAAAGTTACGAGAGCAACCCAGTTGTAAGTAATAATCTTTTTGATGCCTACGGAAATAAAGTAGTTAATAACCTCAAGTACAAGTTTGAGTTAAAACCAGTTTACGTTATAGCAAACATCAGAAAAGATTCGCCTGCAGCAATCGCTGGACTGCAAAAAGAAGATCTTATCCTAAAAATAAACAATCAAAATGGGTATAATTTTACTTTAGAAAAAATAAACGACCTTCTTAAATCGGAAGAAGGTAAATCCATTGAATTTGAAATTGATAGAAAAGGTAAAATCATGAAATTCAAATTCCAATTAAAAAACATCTTATAAAAAAAACGTCCGCGGTTTGCGAACGTCTTAAATTTATGATTTTTCCATCAAACTTTGCTTTTTCTCTAGCGGATTGACTTCTTTCTTTACAATCACTTCACCTTTTATTTTTAAGGCAACCATTCCACTTTCAACATTTACAGCGTTAGTTTCAACTGTAATTGTTTTTCTTATTGGTCCTGGATTCATATTGTATTTCACCTCAATTACACCAGTTTTACCAGGTTGAATCGGAGTTTTTGGATAATCAGCAACCGTACAACCACAAGTAGATTTGGCATTAGTAATCACCAAAGGAGCATCTCCAGTGTTAGTGAATTCAAACTTTCTCAAACCATCGTCAGTATCTTTGGTAACAGTTCCGTAGTCAATAGTATTGTCTTTATCTTTAAAAACAATCTTTGGTCCAGTTTGAGCAAAAGCTACACTGTTTAGAACTACAAAAGCGATAAATAATATTTTTTTCATTACGTTAATTTTTGGTTTCATTGGATTAGTAAAATTACGACTTTAAATTTATAAGCAAAATTTTAATTCTTAATTTTTTATAAAAGTACTTATTACTTACTTTTGCAGTAATAATTGCAAAAAACATACCAAAGTTTTTAAGGAGCGAATCGCTCGGGATTTATCAGCAATGCATTTTCCTGCTTTACGAGTTACATGGTAACTTCTTCAATCAGGGCTAAAAAGTTAAGGTATTGATTTTTTGTTATCTAGTTCGAAACAACTTTAAACTAAATTAAACTATAAACATTTTAAACAATATAAATGATTCCTGCACAATTCAACGCCAAAGAAGTAGAACAAAAATGGTATGACTATTGGATGAAAAATGACTATTTCACATCCAAACCAGACCATAGAACACCTTACACCATTGTTATTCCACCACCAAACGTGACTGGAGTTTTACACATGGGACACATGTTGAACAATACTATTCAAGATGTATTGATTCGTCGTGCGCGTCTTAAAGGTTTCAATGCGTGTTGGGTTCCAGGAACTGACCATGCATCTATTGCAACTGAAGCAAAAGTTGTTGCCAAACTAAAAAGCGAAGGAATCAACAAAAACGATTTAACGCGTGAAGAATTCCTAAAGCACGCTTGGGATTGGACTAATAAATATGGAGGAACTATTTTAGAACAACTTAAGCAATTAGGATGTTCTTGCGATTGGAGTCGTACAAAATTCACTATGGACGACGATATGTCAGCGTCTGTAATTCATTCGTTTGTAGATTTATACAACAAAGGATTGATTTATCGCGGGTACCGAATGGTAAATTGGGATCCAGAAGCAAAAACGACTTTGTCAGACGAAGAAGTAATCTTTGAAGAACGTCAAGGAAAATTATATTTCTTAAAATACAAAATTGAAGGTTCAGAAGATTTCTTGACCGTAGCAACAACTCGTCCTGAAACTATTTTTGGAGATACTGCTATTTGTATCAATCCAAATGACGAACGTTTCACACATTTGAAAGGTAAAAAAGCAATTATCCCAATTTCTGGAAGAGTTATTCCTATTATTGAAGACGAATATGTAGATATCGAATTCGGAACTGGATGTTTAAAAGTGACTCCAGCGCACGATATGAATGATAAAACTTTAGGTGAAAAGCACAATTTAGAAATTATCGATATTTTTAATGACGATGCTTCTCTAAATTCATTTGGATTGCATTATCAAGGAAAAGATCGTTTTGTAGTACGCGAAGAAATTGCAAAAGAGCTTGAAACAATTGGTGCTTTAGCTAAAACCGAAGCATATTTAAATAAAGTAGGAACTTCAGAAAGAACCAAAGCTGTAATCGAACCAAGATTATCAGACCAATGGTTTTTAAGTATGGAAGAGTTAGTAAAACCTGCCATTAAAGCTGTTCTTGAAACCGAAGAAGTAAAATTGTATCCATCACGTTTCAATAATACCTACAAACATTGGTTAGAAAACATTCGCGATTGGAATATTTCTCGTCAACTTTGGTGGGGTCAACAAATTCCAGCTTATTTCTATGGAGACGGAAAAGAAGACTTCGTAGTTGCTAAAAATATAGAAGAAGCTTTAGTTTTGGCACAAGAAGCTACAAACAATAAACAATTAACCATAAACGACTTAAAACAAGATGCTGATGCACTAGATACGTGGTTTTCATCTTGGTTGTGGCCAATGGCAGTTTTTGGTGGAATTCTTGATCCAGAAAATGAAGATTACAAATACTATTATCCAACAAATGATTTAGTAACTGGTCCAGATATTTTGTTTTTCTGGGTTGCGAGAATGATTATTGCCGGTTACGAATATGCTGGTGAAAAACCATTCACCAATGTATATTTAACAGGTTTAGTTCGTGATAAACAACGTCGTAAGATGTCTAAATCATTAGGAAATTCTCCTGAACCATTAGAGTTAATCGAGAAATTTGGTGCCGATGGTGTTCGTGTTGGATTGCTTTTAAGTGCTTCTGCAGGAAACGACATTATGTTTGACGAAGAATTGTGCAACCAAGGAAAAGCATTTTCTAACAAAATATGGAATGCCTTCAAATTGATTAAAGGTTGGGAAGTTTCGGATGCAATTCCGCAACCAGAATCTTCTAAAGTAGCTATCGAATGGTATGAAACTAAGTTGCAAAGAACCTTAACCGAAATCGAAGAAAACTTTGATAAATACAGAATTTCTGATGCTTTGATGGGTATTTACAAATTGGTTTGGGACGATTTCTGTTCGTGGTTTTTAGAAATGATAAAACCTGCTTACCAACAGCCAATTGACAAAGCAACGTTTGACAAAGCAATAGAAATGTTGGAAAACAACTTGAAGTTATTACATCCATTCATGCCGTTTTTAACGGAAGAGATTTGGCAACATATTGCTGATAGAACTCCAGAACAAGCATTAATTGTTTCAGAATGGCCTAAAGCAAAAGCTTATGATGAAAAGCTAATAGCCGATTTCGATTTTGCTATGGAAGTAATCTCAGGAATTAGAACCATTAGAAAAGATAAGAACATTCCGTTTAAAGATGCTATCGATTTGAAAGTAGTGAATAACGAAAATGCTTCTACTTATTTTGATGCTGTAATCATGAAATTAGGAAATATCGTTGCTTTAGAATACGTTACCGATAAAGTTGATGGCGCCTTGTCTTACAGAGTAAAATCTAACGAATACTTTATTCCAATCACAGGAAATATTGATGTAGAAGCTGAAGTAGCTAAATTAACCGAAGAGTTAAACTACACCAAAGGATTCTTAAAATCGGTACAAGCTAAGTTATCTAACGAGAAGTTTGTAAACGGCGCACCAGAAAAAGTATTAGAAATGGAACGCAAAAAAGAAGCCGATGCGTTAGCTAAAATAGCCACCATAGAACAAAGTATTGCTGGTTTAAAATAATAGAAAAGTCCTGAGAAATCAGGACTTTTTTAATTTATTATCTTTCTATAACTAAAGCACCAGATTCATCATCAGTAAAGCAAAGTATATTTAATAAAAATAATTTATCAATGATTATAAGTTGTGTTTCTATTGGATAGGATTTTTTTAAAACTCGATTAGAGAAATATTTTTCTAAGAAATAAGTTTTACCTAATTTAAAATCTTGCTCAATTTCTTCGGATGAAGCTACTTTTGCAAATTTATATTCTTCAAAAAAAACATTATCTATTGGCATTGGAGTTTCAGTTTCAAGATACTTCTTAAGCTGTTTTATGTACTTTTTGTGTCTAATTCTTTTTGTATCTTTAAAAAAAAAATATAAATCAACATTTTCAATAACTATTTTTCCAGTGTATGAAGTAGATGTAACATTTATAGACAGATAGTAACCATTAGATTTCAAATTAGTAAGGACTTTTGTATAGTAGTCTTCGTTTTGAGAAAAACTAAAGTTACTATTTACTAGAAACAATAATATAGCCAAGCTACTTAAACAATTCTTTCTTGAACTACGCAGCGCAAATGGCTCCTGACTTTGCGCTATATTAAAATCATTTTTCATAGCTAATATAATTACAAATAAACAGTATAGTAATTGATATAACCATTGTTACGATAAGATAGTTAATGAACAAATTGACAATTTTATTGTTAATTTTAAATATTTTAAAAATTAAAATTAAGAGTATTGGAAAAATAATTGCTGTTATATAACTAGCATAATTTAAATAAACTAAGAGATTGCAAAACATTAAAGTTATTAAACAACAAAGAATGGCAATTATGTGATGTTTTTTGTCAATCATAAATATTTATTGTAGTAACATAAATGAAGATTTACTTCAAGTACTATTTTTAGTAAATTTCACTTTACCAAATATAAAAAAAATCCTCAATCGAATTAACAATTGAGGATGAAATAGTTTTTAGAGTAGGGTTTACTCAAATTTCACTTTGGTAACTTTAGTTTCGCCATCTCTGATATAAGTAACTTCTAGTTCGTCACCAGGGTTGATTTTGCCTAAAGCTTCCATATAGTTATAAACATCTTTGATTGTTGTTGTTCCAATTTTTGTAATAACATCACCTTCTTTGATTCCAGCAACTTGCGCAGGTCTATTTTCTGTTACGCCATCAACATGTAAACCATCAGGATGCTCTGAGTAATCAGGCATAATTCCCATCGTTACTTTGTATTTTGGTCTTGTTTTTCCGGCATTGGCTTTAGTTTTGGTAAATTCTACTTTATCTAAATCAGCCACATCATTAGCAATTCTAAAAACAAACTCTACAATGTTTTTTACACCATTGAAATTAATTTTATCAGTATCATCACTTGGTTTGTGGTAATCGCCATGCGTTCCTGTAAAGAAATTTAAAACCGAAATATCTTTCAAATAAAACGAAGTATGATCGGTTGGTCCGATGCCACTGTCTTCTGTGGTTACATTAAAACCAGCTGGTTTGTTTTTCTCTACCATTTTTTTGAATTCTGGAGACGTTCCAACACCACCAACAATCATTTCTTTTTTGTCGCTCAAACGTCCAATCATGTCCATATTAATCATAGCAACCACATTTGGATACAATGTTTTCAATGTTTCCGCCATGCGTTTAGAACCAATCAAACCATCTTCTTCGCCAGAAAATAAAGCAAAAATGTAGTTGGCTTTTTCAGTAGTCTTATTTTTTGACAACATACGAGCCAATTCTAAAACACCAGAAACTCCAGAAGCATTATCATCAGCGCCATTGTGAATTTCTCCTTTAGAATTTGGTTTGGTTGAATTGTTGTGCTCGTTCAATCCCAAATGGTCATAATGCGCACCAATTACGATAGTTTTAGCTGCTTTATTGTCTAAATAAGCAATGACGTTTCTACCATTATTAGTTTCGCTTTTATCGGTAATAGAATCGTTTGGACTCAATCGAACTTTGTAATCGAATTTTTGTAAATACGTTTTTCCGCTGTAAGGTTTTAATCCCAAAGACTTGAATTGTGCCGAAATATAATCAGCAGCTTTTTGTTCACCTACAGAACCCGTTAAACGACCTTTCAACTCATCAGAAGCTAAATAAGATATATGTTTGTTAAGAATTTCTGGTTTTACATTTTCTGTTTCGTCACTGTCAACCCAATCCGCAATAAAAACATTGGTTTCACGTGCTGCAGTTTGTTGACGATTACTAGACCAAACTAATTTCTTTCCGTCTGGTGAAAACATTGGAAACGCGTTAAATTCACTTTCCCATGTTATTTGTTTCAAATTAGTTCCATCTACATCAATCATGTACAACTGAAAATCGTATCCACGAGTTGAATGATGATTTGATGAAAAGATAATTTTTTTATCGTTCGGACTAAAAAATGGAGCCCAATTGGCTTTTCCTAAATGAGTTACTTGTTTAACATCAGTTCCATCAACATTACAAGTGTAGATTTCCATTTCTGTTGGAGCTACTACATTTTCTGCCAATAAATCTTTGTATTCTTTAATGTCTTTTTCAGTTTTTGGTCGAGACGAACGGAAAACTAATTTTTTACTATCGTGCGAAAAGAAACTTCCACCATCATAGCCTAAACCATTAGTAACTTGTTTCAAATTACTTCCGTCAATGTCCATGGTCCACAATTCCAAATCGCCAGAACGAGTAGAAGTGAAGGCAATTTTCTTTCCATCTGGAGAAACTACAGCTTCTGCGTCATATCCAGGAGTATTGGTTAATTGTTTTACAATGTTACCATTCAAATCGGCAATATAAATATCAAATTCTGGATAAACTGCCCAAAGGTATTTTCCGTCTTTTGGTTTTGGTGGCGCTGGACAAGCTTCATTTGAAGCATGTGTAGAAGCATAGATAATGTGCTTTCCATCTGGCATGAAATAAGAGCATGTAGTTCTTCCTTTTCCAGTTGAAATCAATTTTAAATTTTCTGAAGAATAACTTTTGCTTTGCAA
This sequence comes from Flavobacterium koreense, assembly GCF_054776075.1. Lineage (NCBI taxonomy): Bacteria > Pseudomonadati > Bacteroidota > Flavobacteriia > Flavobacteriales > Flavobacteriaceae > Flavobacterium > Flavobacterium koreense. The sequence goes on from NZ_BAAHCF010000032.1 coordinate 9,383, forward strand.
ATCATACATATAAATCTGATCGCAAAGAATATTAGCTTTCGGATTAGAAACTTGTAAAGTCAAAAGCGAACTGTTTGGACTAAAATACGCCTCAGCATTGTCACCGCCATTAGTTAGTTTTTGAATATTTTTAAGATTTTTCTCTTGTCCAACAGCGTTCAAAGAAAGCAGAAGAAAAAAGAACTTAGCAAATGAATTTAGTTTTGAAATATTTAGATACATATATAATTTGATAAAGTATTTTTTAAATGCGAGCAAAGATAATAAAATGGATTTTTTTACTATAGTGGTTTGCAATAAAATATAGGTTTATTTAACACTTGATTAAGTGAATACTAAACAAAAAAAATCCCAAGATGTTGACCTTGGGATTTTGATTTATTTTTTAATGGCTTCTTCATATTTTTCGCCAACTTTTTTCCAATTGATGACATTAAAAAAAGCTTCAATGTATTTCTTTCTTTTGTTTTGATAATTCAAATAGTAAGCATGTTCCCAAACATCGATAGCTAAGATTGGAGTTCCTGCAACAACGGCTCTTGGCATTAAAGGATTGTCTTGATTTGGAGTACTAGTAACTTGTAGTTTACCTGCTTTATCAACTATCAACCAAGCCCAACCTGAACCAAATTGCTTAGTAGCAGCATCTTCAAACTGAATTTTAAAATTATCAAAAGAACCAAAATCTTTATCAATAGCACTTGCCAAAGTATCAGAAGGTTTTCCGCCAGCTTTTGGTGCCATAATGTCAAAATACAAAGTATGGTTGTAGTAGCCACCTAAATTATTTCGTAAATCGGCATTATTTAAATCTAATTTTTTGAAAATCTCTTCGATTGGAAGACTTTCTAACTCGGTTCCAGCCAAAGCTTTATTTAAGTTGTTGGTGTATGTTAGATAATGTTTAGAGTAATGTACTTCCATAGTCATAGCATCAATATTTGGAGCTAAGGCATCATAGTTATAGGGAAGTTTAAGCAATTCAAAAGCACCAGCATCAGCTTTAACGTCTTCTGGTAAACCAATAGTCATTTTTTCTTCTTTAGAAGGAAGAGGCACTTCGACTACTTCAGTATATTTTTTCCTTTTGCAAGAACCAATAGAAAGGAAAAAAATCGAACTTAATACAATTAAAATTACTTTTTTCATTGGTTATCTTTTTTTAACTAAATCAGTGATGGCTTCAATGTACAATTCCTTGCATTCATCTTGAGTAAGATGGCTTATTTGCATCCAAGCATTCATTTTAAACGCATTTCTTAAGTCATATACAGGATAAACGCGATTGGTAATTGTTCCGTGGGTTGATTGTTTATATAAGGCATACAAACGCAACTGAACGTCTTGTGGTAGTTCGGCTTGTGTTATAGTATTTGCCAAGGCTACGGCATTTTCAAATCGTTTTTCTAAATCTTCTTGCATTTATTTGCTAGCAACTATAGTTTGATTTCCGACTGCTTTTTGTCCAATTTTTACGTTTACATTTGTTCCAATTGGTAAATAAATATCAACTCTTGAACCAAATTTGATAAATCCAGCATCATCACCTTGTCTTACTTGCATTCCTTCTTCAGCATAATTTACAATTCTTTTTGCCAAAGCACCAGCAATTTGTCGGTACATGATTTCACCAAAAATTCTATTTTCAATTACAACTGTTGTTCTTTCGTTTTCTGTACTGGCTTTTGGATGCCAAGCTACAAGATATTTTCCAGGATGATATTTACTGTATCTTACTTTTCCACTTGTAGCATAACGAGTTACGTGTACATTTATTGGCGACATAAAGATAGAAACTTGTAAACGTTGGTCTTTAAAATATTCAGGTTCAAAAACTTCTTCAATTACTACCACTTTTCCATCTACTGGTGCAAAGATATTGTAATCATTAACTTCTAGTGGTCTCTTTGGATTTCTAAAAAACTGCAATACAGTCACTAAAAGCAATAGCATTAGTATTTGTACTGATTTTAAAATCCAAGGATTTGATATAACCATTGGAGAAACTAATAGTAAAACTACAAATAGAGTAGTAGAGATAAGAATAATCTTGGCACCTTCTTTATGAAACATAATCTAAAATTTGATAAAATAAAAATACAAATGGAGCTACAAATATAATACTATCTAAGCGATCTAGAATACCTCCATGTCCTGGCATAATTTTTCCGCTGTCTTTAACACCAGCAATACGTTTAAATTTCGATTCAATTAAATCTCCCAAAGTACTGAAAACACTAATGATAATGGCACTAACTGTCCAAATTAAAACTGAAGTGTTAAAGTATTTTGGATTGGGGTCGAAATAGTATTTTGATATTAAAAATCCTGCTAAAACCGAGAAAACCATTCCTCCAAAAAAGCCTTCAATGGTTTTTTTAGGTGATATTTTCTCTAATAATTTATGTTTTCCAATAGATTTTCCAACAATGTAAGCAAAAGTATCGTTGGTCCAAATAAGGATAAAAATACTAATGATAATTTTTGGCCTGAAGTTATTTCCAACAAAAGGAATTTTGGCAATTAGAATAAAAGGTAAGATTACATAACCAATAAGGTAAATGTATTTCGAAAGAGTATCAATTTTTTCTTTCTTGGTATTGAAAAGTAAAAGCAAACATTTTATGGAAACAAAAAGCGTTGCAATTAATATTAAAATATCATTGGTTTTGTTGGTTCTAAATTGACTTCCCAAGTAAAATGCAACTCCTCCAACTATTATGGGAAGAATTTTATTTAAATTGATTAATTGGCAAAACTCATAAATCGCAATGAGCATAAAAACGCCAAATAGTAAAAAAAAACTATTAGCAGAGTAGGAAGTAGCTAATAGTAAAAGTGTTACATAAACTACACCCGAAAGTAATCTCGTTAGCGATTCATTCATGTTATAAATCTTCTAAAAGAAGTAGGTAAAGATTTTTGGCACAACTTCCATAGGTCAAGAAATCTTCTTCTTGTACTTTTTCAAAATATTTGATAGTTGTAATATTGGTAGGATAGTCTTTATCGTATTTTTTCTTGATAACTCTTAAACCATCACTTTTAGATTCTAATATCTGACTTGTAGTAGCAAGTATTACAATGTTGTCAGGTAATTCGTTAGGTTTTTTCTGTTTGATTTGATTTGAAGAAAACAGCACTGCACCTTCATCAGCAACCAAATTTTCGCAACTTGCAAAAAAGAATTTAGGTTCTGTTGGATTGGTATAACTTAATTTATTTTCGTCTAAAAGGTTGTAAAGTTTAGGCTCAAAACACAATACTTCACTTTCAAACCAATCATTCTCCTCAAGTATATTTTCGAACTGTTCCCTTACTTCGTTTAAGTTTTCACAATAGATAAACTTACCGCCATTTTTCTTAAAATTGAAAGTAAATAAATCGTCAATTGGAAGATTTGAAGGTTTGGGAGTATTATATTCACTTTGGTTTTCCTCATCGGAAGCATCATTGCTAGAACCAAATATTTTTCTGAAAAGACTCATATTGCTGTGTAAAATTCTTTAAATATCATTTGAAAACCTTCAAAGATAAAAAAATCTTAATTCAAAAGCATTTTTTGAATTAAGATTTTTAAATTTTTATATTTAACTGTTGTTTAAGCAGTAAATTCAGTGTTCTCTTCGCTGTCTATTTGATAAGGACGTTTGCCAAAAATAGTTTCCAAATCATCTTTGAAAATCACCTCTTTTTCAATCAAAATATCGGCAAGTTGTAACAATTTATCTTTGTTTTCTTTAAGAATTTCAATCGCTCTTTGATACTGACCTTCAATAAGAAGTGAAATTTCTTTATCAATAGTAATTGCAGTATCTTCTGAGTAAGGCTTGCTAAAACTATATTCGCTTTGTCCAGAAGAATCGTAATAAGTGATATTACCCAATTTTTCATTCAAACCATAAATAGTTACCATAGCACGAGCTTGTTTTGTAACTTTTTCTAAATCAGATAAAGCTCCTGTTGAAATAGTATCAAAAATTACTTTTTCTGCAGCACGACCACCCATAGTAGCACACATTTCGTCAAGCATTTGATCTGGACGCACAATAAGTCTTTCTTCAGGCAGATACCAAGCAGCACCTAGACTTTGACCTCTAGGAACAATAGTAACTTTAATAAGTGGCGCAGCATGTTCTAACATCCAACTTACTGTTGCGTGACCCGCTTCGTGAACTGCAATAGCTCTCTTTTCTGCAGGTGTAACTATTTTGTTTTTCTTTTCCAATCCGCCAACAATTCTGTCAACTGCGTCTAGGAAATCTTGTTTGTCTACAGCTGTTTTGTTATTACGAGCAGCAATTAAAGCCGCTTCATTACAAACATTTGCAATATCTGCACCAGAGAAACCTGGAGTTTGTTTTGCTAAAAAGTCAGTATCTAAACCTTCTACTTTTTTCAAAGGTGCCAAATGCACTTCGAAGATTTCTTTACGTTCTCTAATGTCTGGTAAATCCACATAAATTTGTCTGTCAAAACGTCCTGCACGCATTAAAGCTTTGTCTAAAACATCAGCTCTATTCGTTGCAGCAAGAACAATAACGTGAGTGTTTGTTCCAAAACCATCCATTTCGGTTAGTAATTGGTTCAAAGTATTTTCACGCTCGTCGTTTCCGCCTGACATGTTATTTTTTCCTCTTGCACGACCTACAGCATCAATCTCATCAATAAAAATGATGGCTGGTGATTTTTCTTTTGCTTGTTTGAATAAATCTCTAACACGAGAAGCACCAACTCCAACAAACATTTCAACAAAATCTGAACCTGAAAGTGAGAAGAAAGGTACTTTTGCTTCACCAGCAACAGCTTTTGCTAATAACGTCTTTCCTGTTCCAGGAGGTCCAACTAAAAGTGCACCTTTTGGAATTTTCCCACCTAAAACAGTATATTTTTCTGGGTTTTTAAGAAATTCTACAATTTCTTGCACTTCTTCTTTAGCACCTTCTAATCCGGCAACGTCTTTGAAAGTGGTTTTAACTTCAGATTTTTCATCAAAAAGCTTAGCTCTAGATTTTCCAATGTTGAAGATTTGACCTCCGCCACCTCCAGCACCACCGCCAGACATTCTTCTCATGAAATATAACCAAACTCCAATAAGAATAATCATTGGCAATAAACCAATTAAGAATTCTGACCAATCGCTTTTTTCTTGAAAATCGTAGCTTTTAATTTTCTTGTCTTTACTAGCTTGGATTAATTTTTTTTCAAAATTTTCAGCACTTGGAATTTTAGTAGAATAATGAGGACCTTTGTTTGGATTTCCAAAGAGATCATTAGCTATTTTTTTATTCTCCTTTAATTTTAAGGCTTCTTTTGTTAAAAATATTTCTGCAGATTTATTGTTGTAAGTAACAATTTTTTCTATTTGACCACTATCAATAAGTGCATCAAGTTTAGATGTTGAAATTACTGAAGGATCTTGAAGACTTGAGCCACCTAATATGTTTAATATAACAAATATTAGGATAACTCCTCCTGAAATCCACCATGGACTAAATTTTAAACCGCTTGGCTTTTTGTTCTCTGACATTATTTATAGTGCTTTTAGTATTTGTTTTCTAAAGTAGTAATTTTGGCATCGCCCCAAAGACCTTCAATATTATAATATTCACGAATTTCTTTTTGAAACACGTGTACTACAATACTAACATAATCCATTAAAACCCATTCTGCATTGTCTGTTCCTTCAACGTGCCATGGTTTGTCTTTTATTTCTTTGGAAACAACTTTTTGAACGGAGTTAACAATAGCGTTAACTTGTGTATTTGATGAACCGTTGCAAATAACAAAATAATCGCAAACAGCGGTATCTATTTCTCTTAAATCAAGGATTTCAATATCATTTCCTTTTACTTCTTCTATTCCTTTAATGATGTTTGTTAATAAAACATCGGTACTAATTGTCTTTTTTGCCATCTAAATTTTATATAATTTGCAAAGGTATCAAAATTTGTGATTATTTTTGATGCTTAACATAAGTTTAAACTCTGTTTTATCAAAATAATTCCTATGAACTTAATCAAACTCGATGCCATAGATTCTACAAACGATTTTTTGAAAGAAATGTCAAGAAGTCAAATCGTAGAAAACTTTACCGTTGTAACTGCCAAGAACCAAACAAAAGGTAAAGGCCAAATGGGTGCGACATGGGAAACAGAAAGTGGTAAAAACTTAATTATGAGTATCTTGGTTAAAGAAGTGTTGAAAGATATTGATGAAATATTTCATTTGAATGTTGCTGTTGCACTCTCAGTAATTAAAGCTTTAGAACCCTTAAACTTGCCAAAACTTTCTATTAAATGGCCAAACGACATTATGGCAGAAAACAAAAAAATAGGAGGCATTTTAATAGAAAACAGCTTCAAATCTGACAATAAAATAGAATCTATAATTGGAATCGGATTAAATGTCAATCAAATCAACTTTGATAATTTGCCAAAAGCGTCTTCATTATACTTACTAAAAGGGAAAGAATTTGATTTAAATGAGGTTTTAGAAAAATTATTTTTTCAAATAAAAAAACATTGCAGTTTATTACTTTCCAATCAACATGATTTTCTGTGGAATGAGTATCACAAAAATCTTTTCAAATTAAACACGCCCATTGCTTTTTCAGACAATGAAAATAATCAATTTATGGGAATCATTCAAGGCGTAAATTATGAAGGTAGGTTGGAAGTACTTCTTAACGACGACTCTATAAAAACTTTTGGTGTAAAAGAAATTCAAATGCTTTTTTAATTAAAAAAACGACTTTCCAAAAATGTCAATAACATGATTTATATCATTTAGTTATTCCTATACTATTCCGAAATTTGGTAGTATAATTAATTTATAACTAAACCGAGTAATTATGGCAAATTTTGATATTAAACACATAAAAAATGTTGTTTTAGTTGGACACACGGGTAGTGGTAAAACGACTTTGGTAGAATCAATGCTTTTTGAAGCTGGATTAATCAATCGTCGTGGAACCATTCTTGATAAAAATACCGTTTCAGATTATACTGAAATTGAACATGAAAAAGGAAAAACATTCTTTTCAAAATTAGTAAATACGAAATGGAAAGGATATAAAATCAATCTTTTAGATACACCTGGATATGACGATTTTGCAGGTGAAATAATAGGAGCAATGCGAGTTGCCGATTGCGGATTGATGTTATTAAATTCGGCAATGGGTGTAGAAGTTGGAACCGATATTATTTGGGATTATACTAATGATTACAAACTTCCTATGCTTTTGGCAGTTAATCATTTAGATAACGAAAAATCAGATTACGATAGAACGGTAAATGAAGCTAAAGCTCACTTTGGAAATAATGTAGTTGTGGTTCAATATCCAATGAATCAAGGTGAAAAATTTGATGCTATCATTGATGTTTTAAACATGGTTTTATACAAATATCCGCAAGATGGAGGAAAACCTGAAAAGCTTCCTATTCCTGATTCTGAAAAAGAAAAAGCCAACCAATTGCATCAAGAATTAATTGAAACGATTGCAGGAAATGACGAAACATTGATGGAACGTTATTTCGAAAAAGGCGAATTAGACGAAGATGAAATGAAGTTAGGTTTGCATCATTCATTGATAAAACATGAGATTTTTCCAATTTTTTGTGTTTCTGCCAAAAAGAATATGGGAAGCGGAAGAATTATGGGATTTATTGATAATGTTTGTCCATCGGCTTACGAGATGCCTAAACAAAAAACAGTCGACGGTAAAGAAATTACTTGCGACGAAAACGAATCTACCTCAATTTTCGTTTATAAAACCTTATCAGAACCTCATGTTGGCGATTTGAGTTTCTTTAAAGTGCTCTCTGGAAAAATTAAAGTTGGTGATGAATTAACCAATGAAAACACCGATCAAATTGAAAGAATCAATCAGCTTTATGAAGTAGAAGGAAGTAAAAGAACTCCTGTTCAAGAATTGGTTGCTGGTGATATTGGCGCTACTTTAAAATTAAAAAATACACATACCAATAATACGCTTCACGAAAAAGGAAAACACATTGAGATTGTTCCGATTCAGTTTCCAAATCCAACGTTAACTATTGCTGTTGAAGGAACTAAAAAAGGTGAAGAAGAAAAATTGTCGATGGCATTACATCAATTAGTAGAAGAAGATCCAACTATAAAAGTTGAAGTTTCTCCAGAATTAAAACAAACCTTATTACATTGTCATGGTGAGTTACATTTGGCAATCATCAAATGGAAATTGGAAAATGCCTACAAACTATCGGTTGATTTTAAGACACCAAAAATACCTTATAGAGAAACCATTCGTAAAAGTGCGGATACGGTTTACAGACATAAAAAACAATCTGGTGGAAACGGACAATTTGCTGAAGTTTCTATGAAAATTGAACCTTGGTATGAAGGAATTGAAGAGCCAACAGGTTACAATATTCGTGGAAAAGAAGAACACGATTTACCTTGGGGTGGAAAATTAGTATATTACAATTGTGTCGTTGGTGGTGCCATTGATACTCGTTTTCATCCATCCATTATGAAAGGAATTATGGAGAAAATGCACGAAGGTCCGCTTACAGGTTCTTACGTTCGTGATGTGAGAGTTATCGTTTATGATGGAAAAATGCACACTGTTGACAGTAATGATTTATCGTTTAAATTGGCTGGAATGATGGCATTTAAAGAAAATTTTCACAATGCTGATCCACAATTATTAGAACCATTTTATTATGTTGAGATTCATGCTCCTGAAGAAGTTACAGGTTCTATAATGAGTACTATTCAATCGCACAGAGCTGTTGTTGAAGGAATGGATGCCGAAGGACAATTCTCAATTATAAAAGCACAAATTCCTTATGCAGAAATGCACGAATTTAGTAACGATTTACGTTCGCTAACACAAGGAAGAGCAAGATTTAATATGAAATTTGATCATTATGAAGCTGTGCCTTTTGATTTACAAAGAACATTGATTTCAGAATTTAGTAATCAAGAAGAATTAGTTTAGTTTTAAAATAGATTCTTTAAAAATGAAAAACCTCGTACCGAATTAGATACGAGGTTTTTCTATTTTGTATTCCGTTGGAATCTATTCTTTACAACTTGTGCATATTCTCAGCCAAAGTCTCAATAAATTTTGAAATCGGACCTTTAATCATCATCGCCATCATTGGGTTGAAATCACCTTCAAAATCTAATTTAACTTCACTAGAATTTTCAGAAATGGCATCAATACTCGCCACTAATGTAAACGGAAGTTTGTCACTTGCCGCAGCAAGATTAACTTTAGAATGTGGAACGCCTTCTTTCAAACGTAATTTGATTTCTGGCATACCTTTTAAACCAAAGTTGAAAATATCATCACCAAGAACTTCAAATTTAGCGATGTTCTCAGGCATTAATTTTTCAAAATTTTTCACATCAGATAATTGAGTGTATAAATACTCAGCCGATTTTTCTACAGTAACTTTTGGACTTTCTAAGTTCATTATATATTTTTATTTAATAGTATCTTTTGATTTTATAGCGGTTCCTTCAACAATATATTCAGTGTAAAATAAATGCATTTTAATTTTAATGGTACCATTTATTAGAATGTCATATCCTTCACCAGCGGATTTTAGAGCATTTTCAATTGCTTCGTCTATAGCTTCTTTTTTACTTTTTAAAAACACTTTAGCACTTCCACTAACTCTTACACCAACTTGATTAGTAATTGTTGTTTCTCTATTACTAAGAGAGGTAAAATTAACTAAACTAGTTGAACAACTTGTAAGTAAAAGTGATAATAAGGCAATTAAAATAGTTTTTTTAAAAATCATTTTTATATTGTTAAACATTCCAAGTCGATGGACTTTTACGCCATTCTTGTAATGTTTTTTGTTCTTCTTCTGTAATGTATTGTTTTTCTACAGCTAGTTCTAAAAGATGTTCGTAATTGCTTAATGTATTCAAATTTACATTTGCATTTTTGAAGTTTTCTTCGGCAACATCAAATCCGTAAGAGAAAATAGCTAACATTCCTTTTACATTGGCACCGGCTTCTTTCAAAGCTTCAACGGCTAGCAAACTACTATTTCCTGTCGAAATTAAATCTTCCACTACAACAACATTCTGACCTTTTTGTAAAAAACCTTCCACTTGATTTTGTCTTCCATGCTTTTTTGGCTCTGGTCTAACGTACACAAATGGCAGTCCTAATTCTTCTGCAACAAGTATGCCAATGCCAATTGCGCCGGTTGCAACACCTGCAATGACATCTGGTTTACCATAAATTTCTTCAATTTGCTTAGAAAATTCATCGCGAATGTAATTTCTAATCGCTGGAAATGAAAGCGTTAGACGATTGTCGCAATAAATAGGTGAGTTCCAACCCGAAGCCCACTTAAAAGGATTTGACGGATTCAATTTAATTGCATTTATTTGTAAAAGCAATTCGGCTGTTTTTTCGGCTGTTTCTTTATTAAAAATCATACTGCAAATGTATAAAGTTTTTGTGAACGATAAACCACTTTTTTTGACAAATGAAGTCGCAAAGGAAACCGACTTTCAATTGTTCTTACTTGAAAGTGTTGACATTGAACAGCTTATTGTAAAGATGTTCAACAATAAGATTAATAAAGCTTATTTGTATTATCCTGACGAAAAGGAAATTCTGAAAAAAGTAAAGGAAAAAATCCCTGTAAAAAAAGCTGGTGGCGGTTTGGTTTACAACAAAAATGGTGAAGTTTTATTCATTTTTAGAAACGGAAAATGGGATTTGCCAAAAGGCGGTTGCGATAAAGGTGAAGAAATTGAGGATTGCTCGATAAGAGAAGTGGAAGAAGAAACTGGTGTTCAAGGTTTGAAAATCACTAAAAAACTTCAAAAAACGTATCATGTTTTTAAACGTAATGGTGTTTACCGACTAAAGATTACTAGTTGGTTTGAAATGAGAACCGACTTTGAAGACAAATTAACACCTCAAAAAGAAGAAGGAATTAAAAAAGCCGTTTGGTTAAAACCCGAAGATGTACAAGAGGCTTTGAAAAACTCTTACGAAAATATCAAATTGTTGTTTGAAGAAGAAAGTATGTTAAAATAGTTACTCCATTATCCTATAAACTGGATATTGCAAATGCACTTTTTCGTAATAAATAGAGTTTTTATGAACCCAATCTAATTGCGCTTCTGGGTTTTCTGCGAAGGCTTTATCTTCTAATTTCTTTTGTTCTAATTTCGCTCGCAATTCTGGATTTTTGTTCAAATAGTCATTTGCTAAATCTTCAAAAACATAATCGGAATAACCTTCTTTTTGTTGTAACAAAGTGTCAAAAAAGTTCCAATTGAAAAAACTATCCATTGCTTCTGGTTCTAAGGTTTCTACTAGAAATTTAACTCCCATTTGGTCGGTTTTGAACAAATAATCACCTTTTCTAAAATTCATCTTTATTTTAGAACTTACAATTTTTGTACTGTTGTGCGGATAATGACCTTCGTAAGCATTTTTCGCAGTTTTATAATCGGCAATTCTATAACTTTCTACTTCAATTATTGTATCGGTTTTTAATCTTCTGAATTCTAATTTGTTTTCTTTCAAACGATCGATTACAGGCCAAAAACCTTGCGGAATAATATAAGCATCCGGAATTTTTACAGTTTGAACCGATTTAAAATCAGCCATGAAAGGAATGTACTTTGTAAACGGAAGTTTTCGGTCGTAATACAATCGTTTGCCTGAAGTTACATCACTTTTTTTGTATTTTCCTTCGTAACCAAGAAACGGAATTTTGGTAATTTTGGTCGTATCAATTTCCCATTTAATAGTATATTCACTTTTAGCTTGAAATTGTTTTTGATTTTCTAATCGTTTGGATTTTATAATTTTATAATTTTTATCGGCAAAATTTATTGTGGAAACCATAAACTCATAAGTAGCTTTCACACGACTGGCGTAGTTTTTCAACATGTGCGTTTCTACCACAAAACCAATCGTATTAAACAAAGAAGTATAACCTGTAGCATACCTCGGACTTTCAAAAAACTGTTGAAAACCTTCGTCTGGTGTGCCATGCCAAACGTTTACATAAGGTGTTGTTTCTATCTTTTTTTGCTGTAAATCTTTTACAATCGATGGCGTCAATTCGTTTTTCATGTAATCGCCTAAAGCAGTTCCTAATTTTTTAGGTTCGGTCATGATGTAGGTCAACGTATATTGATAATCTGCGCCATTGCTCACATGATTGTCTATAAAAATATCGGGATTAAATTCTTGGAATATTTTATAAAAACTATGCGTGTTTTTGGTATCCGATTTGATGAAATCTCTGTTCAAATCAAAGTTTCGAGCATTGCCACGAAAACCATATTCCTCTGGACCATCTTGATTGACGCGTGTTGTCGAATTTCTATTCAAACAACCACCAATATTATACACCGGAATCGCAACCACAATCACATTCTTTGGCACTTTAATTTTTCCTAAAGCCAAATCGCGGTACAATTGCATGGTCGCATCAATTCCGTCAGGTTCGCCGGCGTGAATTCCGTTATTGATTAATAGGATGCTTTTTTCGGAAGATGCATAATTTAAATCAAATTCTTTATCAGGATTAAAAATTACTACTTGCAAGCGTTCGCCACTATCGGTTTCACCCATATTTAAAACTTGAATGTTTTCAAAATCCAAATCCAATTGCTCATAATAACGAAGTATTTCTTCATAATCAGCACTTTGATTGCCATTTCCTTTTTCAAAATAGGTAGTGTATTTCGAATTATCTTGAGCCAAAATAACCGTTGTAAATAGGAGGAAAGCAATTTTTATAAAACGCATGAGTGTAATTTTTTTAGATTTTCAAAAGTAATTAACTTTTTCCAACTAGTATTTCGTAATTCATAATTATTAATTCATAATTGGCTTTATCTTTGCCAAATGAATAAAAATCCACATTCCAATAATGTTCATCTCAATTTAGGTATTGAGGAATTAAACGAAATGCAAGTTGTTGCTCAGGAAACCATCTTGAACGACGCCAATGTTTTATTACTTTCACCTACAGGTTCTGGAAAAACGCTAGCTTTTTTATTGCCCATTTTTCAAATGTTGGACGATACTTGCAAAGACGTTCAATGTTTAATTTTAGTTCCATCGCGTGAATTGGGTTTGCAGATTGAGCAAGTTTGGAAAAAAATGGGCACCGATTACAAAGTAAATGTTTGTTATGGTGGACATTCTATAGAAACAGAAATTAAGAATTTATCAAATCCACCGGCGATTTTAATTGGAACGCCAGGTCGAATTGCCGATCATTTGGACAGAGGAACTTTTGCTGTGGATGCGATTCAGACCTTGGTTTTGGATGAATTTGATAAATCGCTGCAATTGGGTTTTCATGAGCAAATGAGTTTTATCATTTCAAGATTGAACAAGTTGAACAAACGCGTTTTGGTTTCGGCGACTTCCGATATTGAAATTCCGAAATACACACGAGTTTTGCAGCCAACGGTTTTGGATTTTATTCCAACGGAAGATTCGAGTAGCAATTTGAGTTTGAAGATGGTCGTTTCTAAAGAAAAAGACAAAATCAATGCGCTATTCAATTTGCTTTGTTCTTTAAAATCGGAAGCGGCGATTATCTTTTGCAACCATCGTGATGCTGCCGAACGCATTAGCGACACCTTGAACGAAAAAGGAATTTATTCGACGTATTATCATGGTGGCATGGATCAAGACGAACGCGAACGTGCTTTAATTCAGTTTAGAAACGGAAGTGTGAGTTATTTAATCACGACCGATTTAGCAGCGCGCGGATTAGACATTCCCGAAATGAAACACGTGATTCATTATCATTTACCGTTAAAAGAAGACGAATTTACCCATAGAAATGGTCGTACGGCAAGAATGTTAGCTTCTGGAACGGCGTACATTATTGCGCACGAAAGTGAGAAAAAAATGGAGTATTTAGATTATAAAATGCCTGTTTTAAATGTAGAAAACGCAACAACGTTACCAAAACCACCCGAATTTCAAACGATTTATGTAAGTGGCGGAAAGAAAAACAAATTGAATAAAATTGACATTGTAGGTTTCTTTTCTCAAAAAGGAAAACTAGAAAAAGGTGATTTAGGTTTGATTGAAGTAAAAGATTTCATTTCGTTTGCAGCCGTAAAAGCGAATAAAGTAAAACAATTTCTTTCTAACATTCGCGATGAAAAAATGAAAGGAAAGAAGTTTAAAATTGAAGTTGCTAGGAAGGTTGTAAAGAAAGAGGAGTAGGAGTTTTTATTCTTCAAACTTTTCTAATTCACTTAGTTTTTTTTCTAAATCTTCTGTCATTACAAGTTCTTCGAAACAGGATTTACATACCCAATCAGAACCATCGAAATAGCCAGAAGTTTCAACATATTTACTTTCTTCTTCACCAATTATCATAAAACAAATTTCGCAATGATCATTTATCCAACCGTTTTCGACAAGATCAAATTGATTTTTATCATAGGATTGGCCAATATATAATCTAGATACAAAGTCAGTATTTTTTTCTTTTAGCCCTGGACGAGCAAACCAATTTTTGTATATGATTTTTTCTTTTTCTAATTCTTCAATCATTTCACGAATGTGATTGATTTCTACAGTATCATTTTTTAATTTGACAAAAATGTTTTTCATAGATAGCTTTTTAATTGAGTTAATGTACAGTAGATTACAACATTTGAGACGATTTATTACTTTTAATTTCAAGTAAAAAACGGTATGAAACTAATGCATTTAAATTATTGAAAAACCACTTATAGCTGAAGGTTTAACTTCTAATATGTTTCAGAATTTGCTTTTATATATTTAACTAATTCATTTAACATTGATTTATATGTTTCATCTGAAACATGTGTGGTTCCCGCACTTATACCAATGTAATTTGTTTTTGATTTTCCTGTGACGGTGAATATTTCTTTAGTGTCTGGTTTGTACAAACTCATTTTAACAATATTATCTTTTTCTTCTGATATGAATAGACAAAGAAATTTTTTGTATTTTGTATAAGCATTGATTAGACCATCTTTTCCATAAAAATCTCCAACTTCTTTTTTGAATTCTGATTTTTTAATTTCTTTTTCGAATTCTTTAAATGTTTGGAACTTGTCAAAATATTTTATGGTTTCAAAATATTGTCTGAATTGAACTCCAGCAGGAATTAGAATTAAACCTTTAAATTCATCAAGATTTATAGAATCATTTTTGATTACAATTGCTATTTCATCTGTTTTAAATAGATTATCATTTTCATTCTGGGCAAAGCTTAATGTAGAAATTAAGATAAATATGTAGATAAATTTTAAATTAAGTTTCATTTTTATGATATTAAGGTGTTTATATAACTTTTAACAAGGTTTCACGACTTCAAGAAGTGGAGATGAATCCAATACCAAGCCTACACAAATATGACCAAAACTTTGAACTAAAAACTTTTTTTGCATTTCAAATAAGTCACATGTTTTACCATTTCTTTAAAAGGCTGTTGTAGGTAGTTTTTTATATTTCAATATAAAGTGCAATTGGGTCAATTACATATTCGTAATTCAGTTTTCCTGTAAAAGTTGTTTCTAAATTAGTTAAACTTGAAACCATATTCATCATAGCTTCTTTCATATTTAATTCTACACCTTCTATTTGTTTTGGTTTAAATTGTTCAAAGATTTGTTTTTTACTTTCCGCAGTAAGTTTTTGAGTTAAAATACCAAAAAGTTTGAATTCTTTTTCAGTTTCTCGAGAATATTTTTTTATTATTGAATATTCGTCTTCTTTTAAATTTTCTCTTTTTAATTGAGCACTAAAAAGTTGAAGCATTTCATTTTCTGATATTATAGGAATTTGAACTTCAAATTGTTGATTATATCCGTAATCTAAAACAAAAGCTAAATTTTTTAAAAATTCATCATCCATATTTAATCCTTGCTCTAATAGAAATTTTTTAAAATCTGTTTGAGATTTCACCATTGAATTTGCTTTAGCTTTTTGATTTCTATCTGTAATTGTTTTCAAAGTATCTTTAATTACTTTAACTTGCTCGTCAAATGCAGCTTTTTGAGTGATATAACCAAAAGCCTCACCGATTTGATTAAAGTTTTTAATAGTATCCTCCATTATTTTCAAATCATTGAATATCACATTACCTGAAATTTTTACAAAACTATAATCTGAAATTTTGCCGATACTTTCTTTTATATTTGATTTATTTAATTCTAAAACTCTATTTTCATTGATTAATGTTTCTTCAAACAAATTATATGAGAAATCGTGAAGGAATTTTTTCTCTGTTTGATTAATATCTTTTTCAATAATATCACCCAAAACTTTTCCACTTCCAATTGGTCCTTTTTGTGTTTCCGCTTCTTTAGTATTCGTTGTTTCAGATTTAACAATATATTCTGTTAAACCTTCAAATAGTTGTGAAGAAATTGAATACATCTTATAATTATCTAAATATATGAAAGAACGTAATTTTTTCATTTTTTATTTGTTTTTGAATTATCTTGGTTAATATTATTTTCTTTTTCAACTAGGTAACCTTTGGATTTGTTTTTGTCAGTTATAAACTTTCTCTTTCTTTCCAAATATTCATTATAATATTTATTTCTAGTTTCTACGATAGTTTGTATTGATAGGAAAAGTCCAACGATAGAAATAATAGTTGTTAATATTAATATTATATTTATCATTTTTCTAAAGTATTTAATCGGTTATAAATTGAGTAACTAAAAATAAAAGAAACAACAGCCAAAGAAATTGAACAGCCCTTTAAAATAATTCTGTCTAAGTCTGGATTCTTCTTGAAGTCAGTATATGTAACTATTGCTAAAATTGCTGAAAAGAACGCAATTGATATTATAGAAAAACCTATTTTCTTTGTTTTCCATAGCATATCTGTAAAAGTTCTATCTTCTAATTCGTTAATATTTGTCAAATTCAAAACTAATCCTAACACTATAAAATCAGTTTCATTTAACCAATAATCTAAAGTTGCAGTTTTGTCAATTAGTGCAATAAAAGACCTTATCAAAAAAGGAATTAAACCAATTAATACTGTGTAAATTAACCATTTAGTTTTCTTCATATTCGTTATTTTGCGTAAAATTGTTGCTAACTTGTATATATGCGCCACAAACAAACATTTACAATTATTTGTAAGCGTTTGTAATTAATCGTAAATATATAAAAATACTTACAACAATAATTACGGTTTCCCTCATTCCATAAAAAAAAGCTAAAAATTAGTTCTAACTTTTAGCTTTTTAAATAGTATTTTGTAATCTGCAATCTGTTTAAATCCTCACAGAATCGGGTACTAAAACCGTATAATCGCCACCATTTCGCAATACATCGCGTACAATACTTGAGGAAATGTAAGAGGTTTTGGATGCGGTTAATAAGAACACGGTTTCAATTTTAGACAATCTTCTGTTGGTGTGGGCAATGGCTTTTTCAAATTCAAAATCGGCAGGATTTCGCAAGCCACGTAAGATGAATTCGGCTTTTTCTTTTCGGCATAAATCAATCGTCAAACCTTCGTACGTGATTACTTTTACTTTGGGTTCGTCTTTAAAAGCTTCTTCGATAAAGCGTTTTCGGTCTTCAAGAGAAAACATGTATTTTTTTTCGGCATTGATTCCAATGGCTACAATGACTTCATCAAACAGCGAAATGCCTCTTTTAATAATGTCGTAATGACCATTTGTAATAGGATCAAATGAACCTGGAAATATGGCTTTTTTCATTTTATACTGAATTTATTTCAGTATCTCTTTTACTGAAATTTATTAAAATATATTTAAGTGAAATTAATCTCTATTTATTGCAAAAATGGTGTCTTTTTTATAAAGATCTTGAATCATTTGTCTTGTGTAGGAACCTCTGAAAATAGAGTAATTTTTTTCAACATCGATATCATTTATACCTGATGATTTGTCGGTTTCATAATCGTTGAAGGTTACATATACACTGTCTTTATCTACTTTATCAACTCTTGCAGTGCTGTAATGACCGTTGTCAATTTTCATTTCATAAACATCACCAGCTTTTGGAGCTTTTAGGTATTCTGCTTCTTTTTTCTCTGTTTCACCAGAACTGTAAATTCCAATGGCAACTAAAACAGCAACAATTCCCAATCCTGAAAACATCCAAATTGGAGTTTTTGCACCATCTTTTTCTTTCTCTCTGTCTAATTTTGTTTGGATAGGTTGCGGTAATTCACTGTATTCAAAGGTTCTTTTGCAATTATTACATTCAGCAACAGTTGTTTTCCCAATTGGAAAAAACGGAATCCAATATACGTGAGCATACTTACCGAAAACGGCGTAATTCATTGAAGTATTGGTTTCACAATGAGGACAATCTACATTGATTACTTGTCCGTTTTTGATGTTGCTTGCTTTTGTTCCGTAAAAAATCATAGTTTTTGGTTTTGGTTAGTTTTTTTATTGGTTGTCGGTTGTCGGTTGTCGGTTGTGAGTTAACAGTTAACAGAGAACTGATAACCGACAACTGACAACTGTTTTATTTCTTCCAAATTAGTTTTCTCTGTAAAGCTAAACTAATTTCGTTATCTAGCAAATCACTCATAGGCATATTCGAGTAAGCCGCTTGTTGTGGAAAAATACTTTGTGGTGATAAACCCGGATTGGTATTGATTTCGATAAAATGCGGAACGTCATTCATAATGATAAAATCAGTTCTTGAAAAACCTGACATTCCAAGTGCTTCATACACTTTTTTAGCCGTTTCTTCAACACTATTTTTAATTTCTTCTGAAAGATTTGCTGGCGTAACTTCTTCTGATTTGCCTAAATATTTGGCTTCATAATCGAAGAAATCATTTTCAGATAAAATTTCGGTGATTCCCATCACTTTGGTTTCACCTTTATATTTGATAACGCCAACCGAAACTTCTCTTCCTTTTAGATACGATTCAATCAAAATATCATTGTCTTCTGCGAAAGCAAAGGCTAACGCTTTATCAAAATCTTCTAGCGAATTTACTTTGGAAACGCCAAGTGAACTTCCAGATTGATTGGGTTTTACAAAGAACGGCAAACCTAATTCTTGAGCCACTTCGTTTCCATCAATAGCATCACCTTTTGATAAATAAATAGAATTGGCTTTTGGGATATTAAATTTTGATAACACCGAAAGCGTATCACGTTTGTTAAAAGTCAAACTCGATTGGTAAAATCCACAACCTGTGTACGGAATTTCTAGTAATTCCCAGTAGGCTTGCATGTGTCCATCTTCGCCTGGAGTTCCGTGAATGGTATTGGATATCACATCAAATTTGATGGTTTGGTTGTCTTTAGTGAATGAAAAATCAGCTTTGTTTATTGGGTATTTTGTTCCGTCAATTAGGCAATACCAATCGTTCAAAAGGATGTGAACTTCAAATACTTGGTATTTTGATTTGTCTAAATTGTTTAAGATTAATTGACCACTTCTTAAAGATATTACAGATTCATCCGAATATCCACCCATAACAACGGCTACGTTCATTTGATTTTATTTTAAATACAATACAAATTTAGCACAATTGTTGAAACTAAAAATTATATCTTTGCGATAAATAAATTTTATTTATGAGTTTACGTAAATATCTTACTAGTCGTGTGTTTTTTGCTCAAGGTCTGGCAGCATTAGCAATAATAGCAGTTTTGGCTTATTTGTTTTTTCATTGGATCACTTTTATTACTAATCATGGTGAGGAAATTACAGTTCCCAATTTGGCAAAATTAAATCCAGAACAAGTAGAAGAAAAATTAGACGAATTAGATTTGGATTACCAAATTATTGATACAGTTGATTATCAACCACAATTTCCTAAACTTACAGTGGTGCAACAAGAACCTACAGCTGGTTCTAAGGTAAAAGGAGGAAGAACCATTTACATAAAATTAAATGCCTCAACTTTCAAAATGGTTGCTGTTCCAGATTTAATAGAAAAGACTTATAGACAAGCAGTTCCAACATTAAAAGCACTTGGATTACAAGAAGGAACTATTAGATATGTACCTTATATTGGTAAAGATATGGTTCTTGAAATGTGGATTAATGGCGAGAAAATTAAACCAGGAAAGAAAGTATATAAAGCTACAAAAATAGATTTAGTTCTTGGTGATGGGAAAGTAGTTTTTGATGAAACAGAGTTAGATTCAATTACCGAAACTGAAACTCCAATAGATACCATTCCGAATGAACAATAATAGTGACTTACAAGAACCTGAAGAAGAACTTTTTGAGCATTACAGGTTTGACGTTCCTAAAGGTCAAGCATTTTTAAGAATTGACAAGTACTTGATGTTGATGGTTCCGAATGCCACCAGAAACAAGATTCAAAATGCGGCTTCCAATGGCGATATTTATGTAAATGACGTTCCAGTAAAGTCTAATTATAAAGTAAAACCACTTGATGTAATTAGAATTTTATTAGCGCATCCGCCATTTGAAAATAGGGTAGATCCAGAAGACATTCCTTTAGATATAGTTTATGAAGACGACGCTTTATTAGTGATTAATAAACCGCCAAATTTTGTTGTACATCCAGGTCACGGAAATTACACAGGAACTTTGGTAAATGCCTTGGCTTTTCATTTTGAAAATTTACCTTTAAACAGTTCAGAACGCCCAGGATTGGTGCATCGAATTGACAAAGATACTTCGGGACTTTTGGTTGTTGCCAAGACTGAAGCTGCTATGACGCATTTGGCAAAGCAATTTGAAGATAAAACTTCTGAAAGAGAATACATAGCGCTTGTTTGGGGAAATGTAAAAGAGGAGGAAGGAACCGTAACAGGAAATATAGCACGTCACGTTAGAGATAGAATGCAAATGGCTGTTTTTGCTGATCCAGAAATAGGAAAGCATGCGGTTACTCATTATAAAGTTTTAGAGCGATTTGGTTATGTTACTTTAGTTTCATGTAAATTAGAAACAGGTCGTACACATCAGATTCGTGTGCACATGAAACACATTGGTCATACTTTATTTAATGATGAACGTTATGGTGGAAATCTTATTTTGAAAGGAACCACTTTTACTAAATACAAACAGTTTATAGACAATTGTTTTAAAACATTACCAAGACAA
The DNA here is from genome assembly GCF_054776075.1 of Flavobacterium koreense. Classification (NCBI taxonomy): domain Bacteria; kingdom Pseudomonadati; phylum Bacteroidota; class Flavobacteriia; order Flavobacteriales; family Flavobacteriaceae; genus Flavobacterium; species Flavobacterium koreense. The sequence continues at coordinate 30,468 of NZ_BAAHCF010000032.1, forward strand.
GCACTTCATGCTAAAACACTTGGTTTCATTCATCCAAAGACTGGTAAAATGATGCGATTTGATACAGAAATACCGAAAGATATGGCTGATTGTATTGAAAAATGGAGAAACTATTCCAAATCAAATGCCTCTGAGGAAGAAGAATAAAAAAAAGACCTTTAGTTAATTCTAAAGGTCTTTTTTTTATGGGGTTGAAACTTATTAGTTTATAATAACTTTCTTAGTAACAGATTGATTTCCTGAAGTTAATTTTAGGAAATAAAATCCTTGAGGTAAATTTTCCATAGTGAAAGTATTGCTTTCAAAAATTGGATTTTTCACTTCATTTATAATTTGTCCGTTAATATTTATAAGTTCGATAGTTTCAATTGAAACAGCACTTGTAATATTAATTTTTTGTTCGTTAGAAGGATTTGGATAAACAGTTATGTTTGATAATAACTCAAATGAATCTCTTGAAAGCGCATTTACAGTTGCACATTGAGCACTCCAAATGGAGCACACATATTCAGGATGATCGATGTAAGGATTTCTATTCCCTTGATAATTGTAGATAGCATTATTTTGAGCTATTTCTTTAGGAGAAACTGGGTCTTGTAAATGCCATTTAATCAACAATAAAATAAAATTATCATTAAATACTTTATTAATTGAACCATCAAACATGTTTTTTGCTTGACATGTACTTGCATTGGCTGCACTATAGAAGTCATCCATAAAGTCTTCATAACGAGTAGCAAAATAAAAGTAAGCTCTTGCAATATCACCTTTGAATTCGTCAATTGGTTCAAAAACAGTTCCTGAGTAGTTTGAAAAACCATTTACTGTGTTGTTACCTCTTTTAGAACCATTAGAAGATAGATAAGTCCCAGATGCTACAACACCAAAAGGTAAGTTATTTCTATCGCCATTTACTTTTCCATCAGATGGAACTACGTGAAATGGGTCATTTTTCATTGGATCTACTTGAAAGCTATCAAAGTAAGATTGTGGCACAAGATGTTCTCTATTGTAACAATCTCCTTCTGCACCATAAGAACCACATTGTTGCGATGTATTAGTATATTCATAAGAATCTAATCCGCTTGGTTTTTCTGAATACATGTCCAAAAGACTTCCATTATTCTCATAGTAGTTATCTCTAAAAGCAGATTGCGTGTACAATCCCCAAATTGAACCATAACCTTGATCTACGTGACCAGTTGTTATTCTTGTTTTTAATTGTGTTTTTAGCGCGTAACCAGTTCCAGTTGCAGAATTGTAATATCCTGTTGGAATTTGTGCAAAAACGATTGCGTTTACAAATAAAAGTAGGTAAAAGTATTTTTTCATTTTCAATTTTATTGTTTTCTTTCTAATAATGCCATATAAAACCCGTCAAAACCTGATTGTGAGGCAAGTATCTTAGAATCTTTTACAAAGGTAAAGCTTTTTCCGATTTCAGTACTTAAGAATTTCTTAATTTGTTCTTGATTTTCAGAAGGTAAAACCGAACAGGTTGCATAAACCAATTTTCCACCTGGCTTTACAATTTTAGAATAGTTCTCTAAAACTTCGGCTTGTACTTTTCTGATGTTATCTATAAACTCAGGTTGTAGTTTCCATTTAGCATCTGGGTTTCTTTTCAAAACACCCAATCCACTACACGGAGCGTCAATTAAGACTCTATCCGCTTTTTCGTGAAGTTTTTTGATAACTTTTGTAGTATCAATAATTCTATATTCTATGTTGAAAGCTCCGTTTCTTTTAGCTCTTAATTTTAATTGCTTTAATTTACTTTCGTACAAATCCATTGCAATCAATTGACCTTTGTTTTCCATTAAGGAAGCCATGTGCAAGGTTTTTCCACCTGCGCCTGCACAAGTATCAACAACTCTCATTCCGGGTTGAACGTCAAGAAAACGAGCTACCAATTGTGATGAAGCGTCTTGAACTTCAAACATTCCTTCTTTGAAAGCATCGGTTAGAAAAACATTAGCTCTTTCTGAAAGAACTAAAGCATCTGGTTGATCTTTTAAAAATTCGGTTTCGATATTCAAATCCATTAAAATAGCACGAAGTTTTTCTTTTGTAGTTTTTAAAGTATTTACTCTCAGAATAACTTTTGCTTGTTGGTTTTGAGCTGCAATTTCTTTAGTCCAAAGTTCTTCTCCAAGTTCTTGTACACCAATTTCATCCATCCAATCTGGAATAGATTCACGCATTTTTCGGATTTTTGACAATTCATCAAATTTTCCTTTTATTTTTCTTTCAGGAGTTCCTTCCAATTGTCTCCAATCTGGAATTGGATAACCTCTTAAAACAGCCCAAACTGCGAACATTCTCCACAAATCTTCACGATTGTATGGTTCTTTAACGTCAGCAATTTCAGAATATAATCTCTTCCAACGAACTACTTCGTAGATGGTTTCGGCAACAAATTTTCTGTCGGAGCTTCCCCAACGTTTGTCTTTTTTTAAAGAACGTGCTACAACTTTATCGGCATATTCACCTTCATTGAAAATGGCATTTAATGCATCAATCGTTGTGTAAACTAAATTTCTATGTAATCTCATTATTTTTTAATCAGTCTGCAAAGGTATTGCTTTTTTATTGTTTGTCAATTTTATGGCTTTAAATTCTTGATTTTTTTCTACATTTGAAAAGAACAAATCACTCAAATCATGAAAAAGCATTACTATTGTTTTATTTTACTACTTTTTATTAGTTCTTCACTTTTTGGTCAAGTATATCAAATAGGACATACAACAATAACTTTTGTAGATGCTAGCAGAAATAATAGAAATATTCCAACGGAAATATATTATCCTGCGGATTCTAATGGCGATAATGTTGCTATGACTTCTCAAAATACTTTGCAGTTTCCGAGTTTGGTTTTTGGACATGGTTTTGTAATGACCTGGGATGCTTATCAAAATTTTTGGTCTGCACTTGTGCCAAATGGTTATATAATGGCATTCCCTAAAACGGAAGGCTCTCTTTCTCCATCGCATTTAGAATTTGGTAAGGATTTGGCTTTTGTAATCAATGCCTTGAATCAATTAGGAAGTCAATCGACCTCTTTGTTTTTCAATAGAGTAAGTTCGTTTAATGCCGTTATGGGACATAGTATGGGTGGAGGTGCTTCTTTTTTGGCGGTTCCATTAAATTCAAATATTAAAACTTTGGTGAATTTCGCGCCAGCCGAAACCAATCCATCAGCTATTGGTGCAGGAGCTTCTGTAACCATTCCAACTTTAGTTTTTGCTGGAGCTAATGATTGTGTTACACCACCAAGTACCAATCAGTTACCTATGTACAATGCAGTAACTAGTTTGTGTAAAACCTATATTAGTATTATTGGAGGAAATCATTGTCAAATGGCTCAGAGTAATGCTTTTTGTAATTTTGGTGAAGCAACTTGTTCTCCTAGTGCAACGATAACTCGTGCTGTACAACATGCTAAAATATTTAGTTATCTATTGCCATGGCTGGATTATCAATTGAAAGGAATTTGTACACAAGGTACTTTATTTGATACTCAAATTACATCAGATGCTAGTATAACTTATTTAAAAAATTGTATTCAATGTAGTCCCTTAGAACTTGATGAGAACTTTAAATTTGAAAGCAATGAAATCATTGTTTTTCCAAATCCTGCAAATGATTTTCTTGAGATTAAAGGATTTGAATTAAAAGAGTATGAAGTAAAGTTATTTGATGTAAATTCGAAAATAGTTTTTACTAGTAAGTTCACTGAAAAATTGAAAATAGATGTTTCTAAATTTTCATCAGGAGTTTACTTTTATGAAATAAATCATAGTTCTAATAAAAAAGAAAAGGGCAAATTCATTAAAAAATAAATTTGCCCTCAGTTCTTATACGTTTAGTTTTCTCGACATTCAATTCTTCTCATTTCTATTTTTTCAGGAGCGTGAAGCACTAATGGGAATTGTTCTACTTTTACAGAACTACTATCCAATCCGAAACCTTTTTCTTCGGATAAACTGAATTTTTTAAGGAAGAAATAAGCACTCATAACTGTATTTTCAAAGAAGGTTAAATCACTATCGTTAGATAAGAATTTTTCTGAAAGTACAAATTTGAAGTCACCAATAATATTGTTTTTATTCAATGATTCATAACGACTTGTGATATCAACTTCACCACGTTGTACCATATCTTTCAATACTTGTTTGAACATCAAATTGATTTTCGTTGCTTCTCTAAAGCCAAGGTAAAAATCAATTCTGTAAATATCATCTTTTACAAGTTCAATTACTTTATATTCTTTTTTATAAGGTTCGCTTAAGATATTTACGTGTACAAACCAATAAATATCAGCTCTTTTAGGTCTTTTTTGTAGAATAGAATACATTACTTTCTCTTCAATTTCATCACTTCTCATTGAGTTAGTCATGTAAACTAAATGGGTAGCATATTTAGGAATTGATAAGTCAACACTTAACTCAGCCAATACTTTTTTGTAAGTGTCAATTTTGACAATTTTGGTATAGGTTTTACTAATTTGTTTTGCTAAATACCAAGTTGACATTATCGAAATAAGTATCACAGCAATGATAAGCGTTACAAAACCACCATGCAAAAATTTAGTAACATTAGCATAAAGGAAAGAGAATTCAATGACTAAGTAAAGTGTAATTAAAGGAATGATGTAATACATTTTTACTCTTTTCATTATCAAATAAAAATTAAGTAAAATTGTAGTCATAATCATGGTTAGAACAATAGCTAAACCATAAGCATGTTCCATATTACTTGACTCTTTGAAATATAAAACAATTCCGATACAGCCAACTAATAGTAACCAGTTGATAGATGGAATATACAATTGTCCTTTTTCTTCTGTAGGGTATTTGATTTTAGCTTTTGGCCAAAAGTTCAAACGCATGGCTTCATTTATTAATGTAAACGAACCACTAATTAAGGCTTGTGAAGCAATAACTGCAGCTAATGTTGCTATTACAACACCAATTGGTTGGAACCAAGTTTCCATAATTAAATAAAATGGATTCCCATTTTTTCCACCAAGTTCTTGAAGTGTTTTTCCTTCGTGAGATATTAAATAAGCACCTTGACCAAAGTAGTTTAAAAGCAACATTATTTTTACAAAAATCCAACTTACTCGGATATTTTTTCTTCCACAATGTCCCATATCTGAGTATAATGCTTCAGCTCCAGTGGTACATAAAAATACAGCACCAAGTACAAAGAAACCTTCAGGATGAGCAGATAATAAATGATAAGCGTAGTAGGGGTTGATTGCTTTTAATACATGAAAATTTCCAAATATTTGAATCGTTCCTAAAATACCCAACATGGCAAACCAAACTAACATCATTGGAGCAAAAAACTTTCCAACTAGTTTAGTTCCATATTGTTGGATGATAAATAGGATTATCAAAATTACAATTACAATTGGAATAGTATTCAACTCAGGTTTGAAGATTTTTAAACCCTCAACAGCAGAAGATACTGAGATTGGTGGCGTAATGATTCCATCTGCCAAAAGCGTACTTCCTCCAATGATTGCAGGAACGATTAACCACTTTATCTTAGTTTTTTTGACTAAAGCATATAAGGCAAAAATCCCACCTTCACCATGATTATCAGCACTTAGTGTGATGATTACATATTTTAATGTTGTTTGTAAAGTAAGTGTCCAAAAGATACATGAAATTCCACCCAAAACTATGTCACTTGTGATGGCATACTGTCCTAGAATAGCTTTCATTACATAAAGAGGAGATGTTCCAATATCACCAAAAATAATTCCCAATGTTACTAATAAACCAGCTGTAGAAAGTTTGCTATGAATATTTGAATGACCGTGTGAGCTCATAATTTATTTTAAATAAAAGATTGCAAAGTTACTCATTTTAATAAATGGTAATAAAAAAAGCACCGAATATTTTCGATGCTTTATAGTTTATATTTAAATAAGTTATCTTCTTCCAGAATTTCCGCCTCTTCCTCCAGAATCTCCACCTCTTGAAGAACTACCTGAACTTCTTTCGTTTGAACCTGAACTTCTTGATGGCTCATAAGAATTACCTCTTGATGTTGATGCACTTCTTACTGGTTCGCTAGTATTTCTCACACCACCATAGTTAGAATTTTCTCTAACCGGAGCAGTAGTTCTAATAGTTTCAGAAGAATTATTTCTTACTGTATTATTGCTACTTCTCACACCACCATAGTTTGAGTTTTCTCTAACTGGAGCAGTTGTTCTAATAGTTTCAGCAGAATTATTTCTTACTGTGTTGTCATTACTTCTAACACCACCATAGTTTGAATTTTCTCTTACAGGAGCAGTTGTTCTAATAGTTTCAGAAGAATTATTTCTTACTGTATTATTGTTACCTCTTACACCGCCTAAGTTTGAATTCTCTCTAACAGGAGTTGTTCTAATAGTTTCAGAAGAATTGTTTCTTACTGTATTATTGTTATCTCTTACACCGCCTAAGTTTGAATTCTCTCTTGTATTTCCATTATTTCTTGTGTTGTTGAATGCAACATCTCTTACAGTTCTAGTTCGGTCTAACTCATATCTATTAGTATATCCAGAGTTTCTATGGCTAAAGGCACGATTTGGATATTGTCTTTCGCAGTAGTTAGCTCTTCTTCCATAGTAATTGTTGTAAGCAACATGACATCTTCTATAATTTACATAATTGTAGTGGTGACTAAAGTTTATCCATAAACCAATGTTGTGACGGTATCTAAATACTGGATATGGACTCCAATAAGTATAATAACTTGGATAATAACCCCAATACCAACTTGAACAATAAGGACGATAGCTTGATATCCAAAAGTGATTGTATATTACTGGTACATGAACATAAACAGGCTCATAAATGTAGTTACTTCCATACATGTAAACATCACCAACTACTTGAACTTGAACACGATTATCTGAATCCTTTTCAACTTCTACGGTACAAACATCTTGAAATTGATCACGACCTAAAACAGATTGCACTACAATTAAATGGGTTCTTCCTTCAACAGATTCAATTACACGCAAATAATCAACTTGATTATCATTGTTTAAATCCAAATTAGAGATTTGTGTTTTAGGATCGTTCAATCGGTTTTCAAAATCTTCTAAATCTCTTGAATCTCCAAATATAGAAGCAATAGCTCTAAGGTCTAGATTATCACTGATTTCAGAACTTGTTGCATTTACAGTAGTTCTGTCTTGAGCAAATGAAGTTGCAAAAAGCAAAGTCATAAATGACGAAAGTAATATTTTTGTTTTCATAATATAAAGTATTAATGGTTCATAATAGCATTTGTTAGCTTAAACCAATTTTTGTGCCAAGAATAATTATTCACAAATCATTAACAGAAAATTAAGTTGTATTTTAGCACTGTAATAAAACTATAAATATGAATAAAATCGCAATTTTACTACTAGTTCTGGTTTCTTTTATTTCGTGTAAACCAACTCAAGTTTCTGATGAAACATTTTTTAAAAGTGTGAAAATTGATACTATTTTGAAGGATAAAATCAGTATTCGACCTATTACAGTTTCTTCTAATAAAGTTTGGTATGCAGCCGACAAAAATAGAGTAGGATATGTTAGTTTGATAGACGCCAATAAAATGGAACGCAAAATCAATAAAGATTCGCTTAAATTAGAATTTAGAAGTATTGCTCAAACTTCGGATGCTATTTTTGTTTTAAATGTTGGAAATCCAGCTTTGTTGTATAAATTTTCTAAAGATTTGAATAAGAAAACTTTAGTCTATGAAGAAAAACACGAAAAAGTATTTTATGATAGTATGCAATTTTGGAATGATAAAGAGGGAATTGCTATCGGTGATCCAATTGAAAATTGTTTATGTGTAATTATTACTCGTGATGGAGGAACTACTTGGAATAAAATTACGTGTGAGAACTTACCTAAAATGGAGGATGGAGAAGCAGCTTTTGCAGCTAGCAATACCAATATCATAATAAAAGGGAACAATACTTGGTTGGTTTCTGGTGGAAAAAAGACAAGAGTTTTTTATTCTTCTGATAAAGGAATAACTTGGAAAGTCTACGAAACTCCAATAGTTCAAGGTGAAGCGATGACCGGAATTTTTACTGCCGATTTCTACAACGACAAAATCGGATTTGTAGCAGGTGGAAATTATGAAAAGCCTAATCAAAATTTTCAAAATAAAGCACTAACAACTGATGGTGGAAAAACATGGAAATTAGTCGGAGAAAACACAGGTTTTGGTTATGCTTCGTGTGTACAGTTTGTTCCCAATGGTAATGGTAAAGAATTGGTAGCTGTTGGTGCAAATGGTTTGTTTTATTCTCACGATAGTGGAAATTCTTGGACTCAATTTAGTAAAGATGCTACATTTTACACCATAAGATTCATAAATGAAAACACTGCAATCGCTGCTGGAAAAGATAAAATTGTAAAAATAGTTTTCAGTGTTCAGTAATAAGTTTGAAGTATAAAAAAAGGCGATTTTCATTTAAAAATCGCCTTTTTTTATTCAATATTTTAATTTTGAACACTGAACACTGAACACTGAACACTGAACACTATCTTCTAACTTTCTTATCACGATATTGTTGAAGTAATTTTTTGCTAAACTCTTCTTCTGCTTTTTTCAATTTTAAAATCTTTGTTGCAGGTAGTACACCTTTCAAATTAGTGATGAATTTCTTTTTTAATTGGTGCAATTCTTCTTCAGTGCTTTCCATTTGATTCAATAGAGTGGTAGCATCTTTTTCAGATAATTTATCATCTGAATTATCTGCTCTGTCCATGTAAACTTTTAGTTTTTGCTTTCTGATTTCATGTTGTTTGTCCTCAAAAGCATTGTAAAGAGGCCAAAACTTAGCCGATTCCTCTGGAGTTAAATCCAATTCATTAGTTATAAAAGCTACTTTTAAAGATTTTACTTGTTCCTTTTTTTCTTTTAGTCGACTACCTGGTTGAGCAAAAGTTGCTGTAGAAATTAGTAGAATTAACAAGGTAATTAATTTATATTTTTTCATTTTAGTTTTGTTTTAGTTTGTAATGTAATCTTCAATTTGTGAATTGTTAAGAAGAACTTCTTCCAAAGCTTCATTTTCAATTTTATTGTCTATTTTAATGTTTTCTATATCTTCTGTATCCAATAAATTAACAATATCATCATCAGATATAGTTGAATGTTGCGTTAAATAGGTTTCAATTTCATTGGAAGCCATTTCGTCGCTATTATTTTGTAATTGATTCGCTATTGGAATACTTAATGCTAAAACAATTATTGCTGCTGCAGCGTAAAATATTCTACTGTATTTTGCATAAAATGAGATTACTTTTGGTTCTTCAGAAGGTAACTGATTGAGCACTTTTTCTGAAAAAGTTTCAAAGTAATCCTCTGGAATCTTGAATCCGGAGGTTATTTTTTCGTTTGTATTTAATTTAAAATTATTCATATCTATAAGACAAATATTATTTAAAAAGGTTTAATTAGTGTTCATATATTCTTCAATTTTCTTTACTGCATGATGGTAAGAAGCTTTTAAAGCGCCAACCGAAGTACCTAAAATTTCCGACATGTTTTCATATTTAATTTCTTCAAAATACTTCATTTTGAAAACTAGTTGTTGTTTTTCGGGCAAGAGTAAAATTGCTTTCTGAAGTTTTATTTGAATATCGTTACCATCAAAATAAGAATCGGATTGCAAATTTTCTACAATTTTGGTTTGCATAGCTTCACTTGTAGTTCCGTTGCGTTTGGCTTTATTATTAATAAAAGTTATGGCTTCATTAGTTGCAATTCTATACATCCACGAAAAGAGTTTACTATCTCCTTTAAAGTTTTTAAGATGCTGAAATACTTTGATAAAGGTGTTTTGTAAAACATCATCGGTATCATCGTGATTGAGAACAATATTTCTAATATGATTATACAACGGTTTCTGATAATCGCGCAAGAGTTTTTGAAACGCGACATTCTGCGTTTTAGGATTTAATAATTCTTGTATGAAATCTTTCTCTTCTTGCAATTCAGAAAATTTATCTTTTGTTCAGCTAATATACCAATTAGAATAAAGATAATTGAAAAGGTTTAATCAGAAACTTTTAAAATTTTTTTTTAAAAATTTATGGAGTAGTAGTTTCGGTAGGAGCAACAACTGGAGCAACAACAGTTGAATCGGCTGGTTTTCTATAAACAGGTCGAGGAACAGCTTTTGGATATACAGGAACATAAACTTCTGTTACCCATTTGGATGGACTTTTAATATCATCCATATTTTTAGAATAAACCTCAATAATTTGTTGCGATGTATTTCTAACTAGGTTGTTTTTAGCGATATGTTGATAAGCTTTGTTCCAAGTTTGCTGTGTGTGGGAATAGTCACCAACAAGTGTTGTTTTCAATGCTGTGTAAGGTTTAAGTTCACCAGATTCCATATCGCTTCCTTCAGAAATATGAATTGAATCTCTTATGGGCATACAAACAGAAAAGCCAACTAAATCGTTTGTTCTATCATATTTGTGATAAATAATGAAAGGTTTGCCATTCATTACTAAACTATTTTTTTCAAAGAAACGTCTCATTCTCGGCAACATAATTTTTATGTTACGAGTAACATCTTTTTCTTTACAAACTTTAAACTGTTTTAAATAAAAGCCTCCTTGTCGATTGACAATTCCGTTAACTTTTATATTGAAGGTATTGATTTCGTAATCAAGAGTCTTGTTTAAATTTTCTAAACTTTTTTCGTTAGTATCTCCAACAACACTATTAATTCCGCCTTGAAAAAAGGCCAATACTTTTGATTTAAAATCTAAAGTACCTTTACTTCTCCAAGTTACTTTAGTACCACCAATCGTATCTTTAAATTTCCAAAAAATTTCTGAATTCTCTCCATTTGAAACCATTTTTTGATGAATGCTTTCGTTGTCTTTTACAAAAAAAGTTTTCAGGTTTCCATTGCCATCATCGCCTGTCCAAGAGCACGAAGCTCCTTTTCCAGAAGTAAGTTCAGGGTAAGTAAATTTTATAGATTCATCTTCTAGAATCCAAGAACCAAAGGTTTCCCAATTTCTATAATCGTTGATGTAATTAAAAACAGTTGCTTTAGGATTCTTGATTACTTTACTTCGAGTTACATCATAATTTGCTTGCTGAGTTGAAACAAAAACAGTTAGTCCTACGAGTATTAGGAATAATAATAAAAAGATGTATTTAAGTATTCTCATTAGAGGTTAAGAATTCGCGACGTAAATGTAAGAAATTAATTTTATTATTAAACAATTCTAAATGTAGAAGTTATTTTACAATTGAATTCGTAATTAATATTTCTTTTAGGCGCTAATTTTTAATGCTTTAAGAAAATTTTGATTAAAAAAAGAAGCAAGATAAAACCAAAGAAACCCAATAGTATTTTGTAATTTCCTTTATAAAATTTGTTGTGTAATGCTTTATCTTTTCCGTAAGCATAAATCATTGCTATGATAAAAGCAACTAAAAATAGACCAGCAAATACCCATTGACCAGTTGTAAACATATTCTCTAATTTTTCAACAAATTTAGGCAATTGAAATCATAATTTGTATTTTGGCTTCATAAATTAATTACAAATAAAATGCAAGACAAACTTAATGCAGTAAAAGAGTTTCACACTGCTTTCAAAATCGGATACAGTGAAAATATGAAAGCTAGTTTGGGTGAAAGTAAAAACCTACTTCGCTTTAATTTAATGAAAGAAGAAAATGAGGAGTACCTAGAAGCAGCTCAAAACGATGATATTGTAGAAATTGCTGATGCTCTTGGTGATATGCTTTACATTTTATGTGGAACCATTATAGAACACGGATTACAACACAAAATAGAAGAAGTATTTGAAGAAATCCAAAGAAGTAATATGAGTAAACTAGGTGAGGACGGAAAGCCAATTTACAGAGAAGACGGAAAAGTAATGAAAGGACCGAATTATTTCAAGCCGAATTTTGAGGAGATTTTGAAGTAGTTGGTTGTCTGTTGTCAGTTGTGAATTCTAAACTTACAGCATCTTCTGAACAAAAACACTGTGCAACCAGCGGTCAAATTTGAATCCGGAATCTTTTATGGTTCCTGCAATTTCAAATCCGAATTTCTTATGAAAATCAATGCTGCTTTGGTTTTCTGAATCAATTACACCAATCATTGTATGGAGTTTTTGAGCTTTTGCTAAATCAATTAAGTTTTCTAAAATCAATTTACCAATGCCTTTTCCAATGTGATTGGGATGTGCATAAACCGAATGTTCTACTGTAAATTTATAAGCTTCACGAAATCGGAATTCGCTGTAATATCCAAATCCAACTACAATATCATTTTCGGTAGCCACAATAATTGGAAATCCTTTTTTTAGTTTGTCATCAAAAATCGCAATCTGATTTTCTAAAGTTCTTGGCTCGTAATCATACAATGCTGTGGAATTTAGAATATTATAATTTATAATTTCTAAAATAGCTTGCGTATCTTCAATTTGGTAAGGTCTGATTTTGATTTCCATGATTCAAAAATAGTATTTTTTAAAATTATTACGAAATTAAAGCTATCAGAGTTTATTTAATTAAAAACTCTTGTTACTTTTTATATTACCGCAAATTCGCAAATTATTTTTATTTTAAAATTACAAATTTGCGAATTTGCGGTTATTTTATTTTATTTATAAATAGTTTAATTTAAACTCAAAAAATAACTTTGTACTTTTGTATAAATTAAAAGCCTTTGTGTCTTTGCGCCTTTGTGGCATAAAAATTTAAAAATGACGTACCCAAAAATACCTTTAGCACAATCTATCATCGAAATACTTCGTGCCAAAGGAATCACAACCATAATAATTTCTCCAGGTTCAAGAAACGCACCTTTAACCATCGGATTTGCTAGTCATCCAGATTTTACTTGTTATAGCATTGCAGACGAACGTTCGGCAGCTTTTTTTGCTGTTGGAATAGCACAACAACTCAAGAAACCAGTGGCTGTGGTTTGTACTTCTGGTTCGGCTTTATTGAATTATTATCCAGCTTTTGCAGAAGCATTTTACAGTCAAATACCATTTGTTGTAATTTCTGCAGATAGACCACAAAGCAAGATTGATATTGGCGACGGACAAACCATTCGTCAAGAAAATGTGTTTGCAAATCATTCGCTATTCAATGCCAATCTTACCGAAAACGCCTCCGATGAAAATGATTTTTTAATCAATGAAGCTATCAATACGGCTTTCGACAAAAAAGGTCCAGTGCATATCAACGCACCATTTGAAGAACCTTTATACGAAACGGTTTCTGAATTAACAGTGGAACCTAAAGTGATTTCGGCAACTACAAAAGACTTTATTTACGACGAACCCATTTCAGAATATGCCAACATTTGGAACACTTCCAAAAAGAAATTAGTTCTTGTTGGAGTAAACGAACCCAATGCAGTTGAACAAAAGTTTCTCGATAAATTAGCCAACGATCCTTCGGTTGTGGTGATGATTGAAACAACTTCCAATTTGCATCATCCAAAGTTTATTAATACAATCGATTCGATAATCACGCCATTCACACATGAAGATTTTCTAGATTTTCAACCTGATATTTTAGTGACTTTTGGCGGAATGATTGTTTCCAAACGTATCAAAGCTTTTCTAAGAAAATACAAACCAAATCACCATTGGCATATTGACGATTTAAGAGCTTACGATACTTTTGATTGTTTGACCAAACATTTTGAAGTGCAACCCAATTTGTTTTTTCAATCGTTTTTTATGTTGACAGCAACTGTTGACAGCAATTACAATCAATATGCTCAAAATATCAAAGCATTGCGTCAAAAACGAAGTTTAGAATATTTAGCTAAAATTCCATTTACCGATTTTAAAGTATTTGAAAAAGTGATTCCGGCTTTGCCTAAGAATTCGCAGTTGCAAATTAGTAACAGTTCGCCCATTCGATACGCACAATTATTTGATATTGAAAAAAGTATTGAAGTTTTCAGCAATAGAGGAACAAGCGGCATCGATGGAAGTACATCAACCGCAATTGGAGCAGCTGTTGCAAGTAAAAAGCCAAACGTATTTATTGCAGGCGATATCGGATTTTTATACGACAGCAACGCACTTTGGAACAATTACATTCCGAAAAATTTCAAAATTATTTTGATTAATAATGGAGGAGGAGGCATTTTTAGAATTCTTCCCGGGCACGATGAAACGCCAGTTTTCAATACATTTTTCGAAACTTCTCATTGCTTAACAGCGGAACATTTATGCAAAATGTACGGATTGAACTATCTTACAGCCAGTACCGAAACCACTTTAGAAGAAAGTTTAAAAACAATGTTTTCAAATGATGAAAAACCAACTTTATTAGAAGTTTTTACACCAACTTTAGAAAACGATAAGGTCTTGTTGCAGTATTTTAGAGAGTTGGTTTAGGAATGTTTCTTCCAATATCGTTTACCATAATCACAGAAAATTTCTTCGCCAGATTTTATTTTTCTAATTGCAATCAGACACACATTATTATTATCGTCTAAGGTAATTTTGGCATTGTTTTTAAAATTGTCCTGAAACTTCGGGATTGAAAAACCACTAGCATCATTAGCATATTTTGCAAAGCAATCAGTGTTTTTGCAATCTAAAATACTTCCGTTGTGTAGATTCATAAAGTATTGATTGGCGTTATTTTTTGCTCTCGAATCAGCTTCAATATCGGATAAGATTTCTCCTTTAAAAATCGAAATAATTTCGTCTTTATAAATATCAATAGCCGTAAACAAACCATTGCCAGAATTCGGAAGTTGTGAAGTTTGGAAATACAAATAATCCGATTCTTCGGCTTGAATTTTATTTTGGTCGTTTTTTGACATTTTGAATATATAGTACTCAAATATAATCAATTTCACTACAAACTATCAAATCATAATTTATAATTCATAATTCATAATTGCTATTTTGTACCTTTGCACAAATTATACGCATATTATGAAATCGCCATTAACAACAAGTTGCGCAAGCAAACACCAATAAATAAAAAAGCGATTCCATATATGACCGCTAAAAAATTATATTTTACATATATGAAAATTGGACAGTTCAATACACTAACGATAGATAGAGATACTCAAGTAGGTTTATTTCTTACCAATGGAAAAGAGGATGTTTTATTACCTAATAAATACGTTCCAAAAGTATTTGAGATTGGTGAAGAAATGACAGTTTTTGTCTATCTAGATCATGAAGAACGTCCAGTAGCTACTACTTTAGTACCTTATATTTTCTTAAATGAATTTGCACTTTTACGAGTAAATTACATCAATCAAATTGGTGCCTTTATGGATTGGGGAATGGAGAAAGACATTCTGGTTCCGTTTAAAGAGCAAGCACGTCCTATGGAAAAAGGGAAACGCTATTTAGTGTATCTTTACATGGACGAAAAAACCAATAGGTTAGTGGCTTCTAGCAAAACCAACCAGTTTTTAGATAACGAAAATATTACGGTTGAAAAAGGAGAAGAAGTAGATTTAATCATTTCACACATTACCGAAATCGGAATTAACGTAATCATCAACCAAAAGCACAAAGGTTTGGTGTATAAAGATGAAGTTTATGACGATGCCATTCGTACAGGTGACAAAATGAAAGGCTATATAAAATTGGTTCGTCCTGACGGAAAAATTGATGTTTCGTTACATAAACAAGGTTTTGAAAACATCGAACCCAATTCAGAAATTATCATGAACGAATTGAGAGCCAGTAGAGGTTTCTTGCGATTGAATGACAATTCTAATCCAGAAGATATTAAGACGGTTTTGAAAATGAGTAAGAAAACCTTCAAGAAAGCAATCGGACTTTTGTATAAAGAAAAGTTGATTGAAATTAAAGACGATGGGATTTATTTAGTTGGTTAATACCGTTTCATTCAAAATCCATTTTTCAACTAGTTTTTCATTTTCGGTAATAGCAACGATGTAGTATTTTTTACTTACAAAAGCTTTCGATTCTGTTATGCTTTCTTTTTTTACGCCTTCATGATTGATGTAATTGGAATGAATAAAAAACACTTCGTTGTTTTCTTTCAGTAAATACCCAACGTGAAAATCTAAACCCACAAAATATAGTCCGTCTTTTTTAGTAGCGATAAAATGTTTTTTAAGTTCACTCGGACTTTTTTCTAAAACTTCAATTGCTCCTTTTATTTGAAGTAATTCAGCTTCTTTTTTTGGATCTTTTTGAGCTAATTTATAGCGGTTTAATTTAAATCCAGCATGACTTAATGTGGTCGAAACAAAATAACCACAAGCAATTTCACCTTGCTTTGGAATTGCGGTGTAACCATCAAAAGACCATTTTGTTCCGTACCAAAACGGAATTATTGTGGACATTAAATTTTTAGTTATTACTTGTTTAGTAGATTGTAAAATTGCTTTCTTCTCTTGTGCAGAAGACTTCAAATAGTTAGCTTTTATTGCTTTTCGTTGTGTTTCAATTTTGTTTTTAGCTATAGAATAATCACTTTTTGCCTTTTGATTTACAGTAGAGAATATAAAAAAAGTAAGTAGTATTAGTATTTTAATTTTCATGAGTTTTATTTAAGATTTAAAACGTTGTTAATTATTATTTAGTATAGGAAATAATTCCATATATTTGTATATACAAATGTTAGAATATTGGAAAGAAAAACATTCATAAAAACACTAATAGGAGGAGCAGCTATGGCATCATTACAGCCTTTTTACAATTGGACTAAAGATTTAACTGAACAAGAAGAAAAACTTCCAGCATTGTTTATTGGTCACGGTTCACCAATGAATGGAATTGAAGACAACGAGTTTTCAAGAACTTGGGCAAAATTCGGAAAAGAAATTCTGAAACCTAAAGCTGTTTTAGTCATTTCTGCACATTGGTTAACGAATGGAACGCACATTACCGCTATGGAAAATCCTAAAACCATTCATGATTTTGGTGGTTTTCCGAAAGCTTTGTTTGATGTTGAATATCCTGCAAAAGGAAGTCCAGAATTGGCAAAAGCAACCTCCGAATTAATTACTTCAACCAATGTTGGTTTAGACCACGATTGGGGTTTAGACCACGGAACTTGGACAGTAGTGCGCCACATGTATCCCAATGCCGATATTCCCGTATTGCAATTGAGCATTGATTATAACAAACCTCCACAATATCACTATGATTTGGCCAAGCAATTGGCTTCTTTAAGAAAAAAAGGAGTTCTGATTATAGGAAGTGGAAATATGGTACACAACCTTCGAATGGTAGCTTGGGACAAACTACAAGAGCCAGAATACGGTTTTGATTGGGCAATTGAAATGAATTCAATTTTTAAAGATAAAATCGCTAATAATGATTTTAAATCGCTAATTGAATACGAGAAACTTAATGCAGCAGCCAAACTTGCTATTCCAACACCAGATCATTATTATCCGTTGTTGTACAGCATTGCATTGCAAGACAGTAAAGACGAGGTTAGTTTCTTTAATGATAAGCCTGTTGGTGGCTCGTTAACTATGACTTCTGTCAAAATAGGATAAATAAAAAAGGTAAGCATTACGCTTACCTTTTTTATATTAAATCACTTCAATTTTTGGATTTATCTTCTTAATTTCTTCAATAAAAATATCACTCATTTTAGGTGAAATAAACAAATCATCAAACTGATTGTAAGTCACAATAAAACCTTTAGTGTCTAATGCTGGTTTTAACATTACTGGAACATTTAATCCTGAAAAACGCTTTATAGATTTGATTTTGGTGATATCAACTCTACCACGAATTGGTCCAGAACGATATAAAAGAAAGTTGTTTTTAATAACATATCTCGTATCCAACAAAACCCAAAGAATAAAAGCAGTTACCAAGGATATAATGATAATGGGAGCAATAGGAATATTTCCTTTGGTTAAGTTTAAAACTAACATAGTAATTAAAAACAATACTAAACCCCATAGGATAGCAATGGTAAAAGTGTTTTTTGAGGATAGAAATCGTTTCATTTTTTTATAATCCTAATTTAGATTTGGTAGCTTTTGTCAAACCATCTTTGTGCAAAAGTACGGAGATACTTTTCAATTTCAAATAAGAAACACTCATATAAACAAAACCATCTTTACCTGATTTTGAACCCCAAGAGTTTTTTACTTTGTAATAAATTTTACCTGTTTGATCTTTTACTTTTCCAACGATATGCATTAAATGGTCGTCTTGTGTAGTAAGATTTTCAAATTGAGATTGACGGTATTCAGCTGTAATGTTTTTCTCAGGTTTGATTTCTGTTGTAATTACTTTAGAATCTTCGTCTTTTTCAGCTACTACAGCCACACCATTTTTACCAGAAAAAGTAGTTTCAGAAACATCACAATCTAAAGCAACAGTATAACCATTGTCAATAGCATTGTCAATATTTTGAACATACTCATCCAAAGTTAAATTGTAAAACAAACCGTTCGAAAAATTATCAGGAATATCTAATAAGAAAGGTTTGTTGTAGGGCTCATGAGTAAAGGATGAAATCGTTACATAGTCTTTCGGATTTACTTTAGTTAGTTCCATGAAACTCATTGGAGTGTATTTTTTACCTTCATAAGTGAATTCGGTTACGTTTTTACCCATGTAAACATCCAAAACTGCGTTGATAGCTTCTTTCCATTGTGGTGATAACTTTTGTCCCGGATTGGAAACATAGGTTTTCAACATAGCTTCTAGAACAGCCGTCATTTCTGCATGGTTGTATTTGTCGTCAGCATTCAACTTTCCAGTGTAAGTACTTTGTGGTACCAAACCAAAATCTTCTGCGCTGTTGATGACATCGTGAGCCAAACCACCTTCTCCAAATTGTGCTTTGCCTTGACGCATAACATAATTCCAAGCTTTTTTAGGATAGGTATTTCTCACATTATACATTTCAGATAAATCGATTTTCTTTCCTGTAAGGCGAATAATCTCAGCTTCTAAAAAAGAAGTGGTAGAAAAACTCCAACAAGTTCCAGTAACATCTTGAGAAATTACAGGATTGGCTTCAATGTCTTTAACGGTTTGAAATTCATAAGTCTGCGCATAACTTCCATAAGCAATAGAAAGTAATCCGATGGAGAAAAGTAGTTTTTTCATTATTATTTTTCAATTAATTTAAACGATTTTACAAATTGTGTAGCAGCTTCTGATTTGGTATTTCCCATTAATATCACAATAAAGAAATGATTTTCTTTAACAATACAAAAAGTTTCCATATCAACTTCTGCAGTAGTTCCTGCAAATCTTATGGCTTTGTATTTTTCGTTGTATAAATATTTTTCATCCAATGTAGGTGCGTATTTTCCTTCCATTTGAGCTTCAACATTTTTTATAGCTCCGTTTTTAACACCATCAAGAATTCCATCAATACCAGTATCTCCAAGTTTTGTAATTAATTCTGCAGGATAAACATTTTCTGATAACACTATAACAAAATCTTCACCTTCACAACTGTAAGAGGTACTTTGTATTTTTCCAACTTTAGTATCAATTTGGTTTTTCTCAACTTCTGGCTTTGTTGGAAAGGCAGCCATAAATCCTGCATCAGGAAAAGCGGTTGCTTTCACTTGTGATGTAGCTGTTAATGAAGTAGTTAAAACAAATAAAGCAACAAATAAATTTTTCATAAAGAACTTTCTTTTTAAATAAGTCATAAAAATAGTATTTTTACGCTTAAAAAAAAGAATATGTCAGAAATTAATTGGGTAGTCGCTAAAGAATTTGAAGATATAACCTATAAAAAATGCAATGGAGTAGCGAGAATTGCATTCAATCGACCGGATGTGCGCAATGCATTTCGTCCAAAAACTACAGCAGAGTTGCTACAAGCCTTTCACGATGCACAAGAAGATACTTCTATTGGAGTTGTTTTACTTTCTGCAGAAGGTCCAAGTTCTAAAGATGGAATCTGGTCATTTTGTAGTGGTGGCGACCAAAAAGCAAGAGGACATCAAGGATATGTTGGAGATGATGGATACCACAGATTAAATATTTTAGACGTGCAACGCTTAATTCGCTTTATGCCTAAAGCTGTAATTTGCGTTGTTCCTGGTTGGGCAGTTGGTGGCGGACACAGTCTTCACGTAGTTTGCGATTTGACACTTGCAAGTAAAGAACACGCTATTTTCAAACAAACCGATGCCGATGTGACGAGTTTTGATGGTGGATATGGTTCGGCTTACTTAGCTAAGATGGTCGGACAAAAGAAAGCTAGAGAAATTTTCTTTTTAGGAAGAAATTATTCCGCACAAGAAGCTTTTGAAATGGGAATGGTAAATGCCGTAATTCCGCACGATGAATTAGAAGCAACTGCCTACGAATGGGCACAAGAAATATTAGCCAAATCACCAACGTCTATCAAAATGCTAAAATTCGCAATGAATTTAACCGACGACGGAATGGTAGGACAACAAGTATTTGCAGGCGAAGCAACAAGATTAGCTTATATGACAGAAGAAGCCAAAGAAGGAAGAGATGCGTTCCTAGAAAAACGCAAACCGAACTTTGATAAAAAATGGCTGCCTTAATTTAGTTGTCAGTGTTCAGTGTTCAGTGCTCGGTGTTCAGTGCTCAGTTTGCACACACAGTTTGTCATTCCGTAGGAATCTCATAAAAAGTTCAGGATATTGTTTTTTCAAACAAAAATTAATTGTTTAAATTAATTTCATTAAAATAGCATTTTAATAATGAACTATTTAAAGTAATAAGTTTTTAATAATGGAGTTACCAATATTTAAATACAGTCCAAACGCATATAGAATTAATGTTTTTGAAAATGAAGAGGGAATTTGTGATTGTTGCAATGAAAATAGAAGTTTAAGATATACTGGTTCATTTTATAGTGAAGAAGAACCTGATTATATCTGTCCTTGGTGCATTGAAAATGGTAAAGCTGCAGAAATGTTTGAAGGAGAGTTTAATGATTATGAAGGAATTGAAAACGCCGAATTAATTGATAAAGAGCTATTGTTAGAGGTGAGTGAACGAACACCAAGTTATGTTAGTTGGCAACAAGAAGTTTGGTTAACTCATTGTAATGAGCCATGTAAACTTATTGGATATGCAGATGGAAAAGTAATAAAACCAATTCTTGAAGAAATTGAAGATGATATTGAGGGTAGTGGTTATGATAAAGAATTTATAATCGAAAATCTATCGGTTGAAGGAAGTTTAGTAGGATATTTATTTCAATGCCAAAAATGCAACAAACATAGATTACATATTGATTGTGATTGAGAAAGAATCTTTTGTAACATTTTTAAATAATAGTTTTAGCCTTAATTTTCATTAAAATCTATAGTTTTAATATTACCATGAAAAACATAATAATTTTAAGTTTACTATTGTTATTATCTATTAATTCTAACTCTCAAGAGAAGGTAAAGCAGAATGATAATAAGTTTTTGATTTCATTACATTACACAGGAAATATTAGAAATGACAATTTTGTTAGTGATAACTATAATGGAATTCTTGGCTTGAACGCTCATTATGTTTTGTTCAATAACGAATTGATTAGTGTTCAAGGTGGATTAGCATTAGATTATTTTCAAGGTCGATTTATTGATAATCAAATTGATTTAAAAAACAGAGTAATGGTTAATCCAAATTTTGGAGTAGAGTTTAATGCTAGTAAAACATTCAAACCTTTTTTTAACTTGGGATATTCTTTTTTTACCGCAAAATATGTGATAAAAATGACTCGATTTAATATTAGCTCTCCAGTCGATCCATTAATACAAGGCAGTAATACTGAAGTAACAAATAGTTTTAATGGTCTTTCAATCAATCCTGGATTTAGACTTTATTTTAATGATAAAGTTTACTTTCAAACAGATTATAAATACTTACCAATAGAATCTAACATTAATGCACATATCCTAGCTTTGGGAATGGGTCTAAAATTTTAATTTATGGAAGAATTTACCAACGAAGTTATAGATACCAAGCAACTTCCTCGATATGAAGAAGTGCAATTGACACCTTTGCATCCAAAATATTTAAAAGTTGTACTGATAAATTCTTCATTGTTTATAGCAGTTTTAGTTATTGGATACTTTTTGTTGCTAATCTTTGACAAAGAAAATATTTCACCTAAATTTTCTATACAACTTGCAATTGCTGTAGTAGTTGTTTCCATCTTAAAACTATTTTTCTCAATACTTGGATTCAAGAAAAAAGCCTATGCCTTCAGAAATCACGATGTAATTTACAGAAGTGGTATTATTTCAACCAATACTATGGTAATTCCTTATAATAGAGTACAACACGTTGCGCTACATGAAGGATTTGTTTCTAGAATCTTTGGTTTGGCCAAAGTAGAAATCTTCACAGCTGGAGGAAGCTCAAGCGATTTAGAAATTCCAGGTATTGAAAAGGAAGAAGCAGAAAACATCAAACAGTTATTGATGGGTAAAATTCAAAAGCAACTGTAATGGAAACCAATTTCAATCAGCCACAAAGACAATCTTCCATTGGAATCTTGGTCATGTTTGTTGATTCTTTGCAAAAATTTGCAAGGGCTTTTTGGCCTATTATTCTAGTTTCTCTTTTTAAAGTAGATAATCTTAGCAAATTGTATGTGTTTTTAGCAATCATTGGTGCAATAGTAGTTGTTGGTGTCATTGCGTATTTAAGATATTTAAATTTCACATTCTATATAGACGATGTTAACGATGAGTTTATAGTGAACGATGGTGTAATAAACAAAACTAGAACTACCATTCAGCTCAATAAAATCCAACAAGTAAATATTCATCAAAATCTTATTCAACGACTTATTGGCGTTTATGCATTAAGTGTAGATACTGCTGGTAGTGATAAAAAAGAAGGCAACATCAAAGCTATTTCGCATCCATTAGCATTGGCATTGAAATCAAAATTATTAGACAATGAAAATCTAAAAACAGTTGTTTCCGATGAAAATACTGTTGAGGTTCAAGAAACAATTCCGACATCAGAAACACATCCTTTTCTAAAAATCAATCTTGCAAATTTATTTAAGATTGGAATTACTTCTAATTATGTAAAAAGCATTGGATTGATTCTAACGTTCTTTTTTACCATTATAGAAAACCTACATCAAATAGGAAAAGAAGATGTAATTGACGAAGATAAAATCGAAACAGCAATAAGCAATTATCCAGTTATCTATGCCATTCTTGTATTTGTTGTAGTGATGTTTACTATTATATTTCTTATCAACATCGTTAGAACAATAGTCAAGTATTTCAATTTTTCTATTGCTAAGCAAAAAGGTTCTTTATTACTTTCTTACGGATTAATCAACACAGAAAGTACTATTCTAAAGCCAGAAAAAGTGCAAATCGTTAACATTTCAAGAAATTTCTTTCAGAAAAAACTTGATGTACTCGAAATCAAAATCAAGCAAGCCACAAGCGATGAACAGAAACAGAAAAAGAATTTAATTGAAATTCCGGGTTGTAATTCGCAAGAGCGTGATGAAATTCTAAAACTGCTTTTCAATCAATTACCAGAAAGAGGAGTGATGATGCGACCTAATTTTCGTAAATTAGTTTTCTCTATTTTTCTAACAATTATCTTACCTTTAACAGGATTTTTTATCTTTGGTACTAAAGTAGATGCCATTGTATTTCAATACAGCCATTTTGCTGTTTTTTACACGGTGTTTTTGTTATTAATTCACGTATTCGGATTCAGAAATTACCGTTTATTTGTAAGTGATAATCATATCATCAAACAAAGTGGTGCTTGGGATGTAGACAATGAAATAATCGAAATTAAAAAAATACAAGCCATTACAACCTCACAATTGTTTTGGCACAAAAACTTAAATATTGGTTCGTTAACTTTGCATACAGCAGGAGGTAACTTATCATTTTATTTAGGCGAATACAATACAATAAAAGAATACGTAAACCTTTGGCTGTACGAAATAGAAACCTCAGACAGCAACTGGATGTAATTTTAATATTAGATTTTTGATATTAGATATTAAATATAAAAAAATATCAAATATCTAATATCTAAAATTTAAAATCTAAAATCTAAAATCTAATATCTAAAATAAAATGAAACACTGGATTGAAGCCGCTCGAGTAAGAACCTTACCACTTTCTGTTTCCGGAATATTGGTAGGTAGTTTCTACGCTATGTCTCAAGGAATTTTCAATTGGAAAATTGTGATTTTAGCACTTTCTACTACCTTAGGATTGCAAATTCTATCCAACTTTGCCAATGATTATGGCGACGGAGTAAAAGGAACAGACAACGAGGATAGAATAGGACCAAAGCGTGCCATTCAAAGTGGATTAATCACGCCAGGTGAAATGCGTTATGCAATATTCATTACAGCATTTTTGACCTTAGTTTCAGCAATGTTATTGATTTATGTATCGTTCAAAGGAAAGTATTTTCTTTACTCTATTATTTTCTTTGTTTTAGGAATTCTAGCTATTGCATCTGCAATTCGTTATACAGTAGGTAAAAATCCTTATGGTTACAGAGGTTTAGGCGATGTTTTTGTATTTACGTTCTTCGGATTGGTAAGTACTTTTGGAGTATACTTCATGTTTGCCAAACAAATCGATTGGTTGTTGTTCCTTCCTGCAACAGCAATCGGATTACTAAGTGTAGGTGTATTAAACCTTAATAACATGCGTGACGAAGAATCCGATAGAAAGTCGGGTAAAAATACTATTGTTGTTAAAAATGGTGGAGCTTGGGCTAAAAAGTATCATTATTTCTTAATCATTACAGCAATGGTGCTTATGCTAGCTTTTGCCTTAATTTTTGATTTCAGCTATAGAGATCCAAACCCAGGACGATTCAATTTCGATTTGTATTTCTTCTTAATTGCTTATTTTCCTATAATCGCACATCTTAAAAGAGTAGCTAAAAATAAAGAACACAAATTATTAGATCCTGAATTAAAGAAATTGGCGCTTAGCACATTTCTATTATCGGTGTTATTGTCGTTATCACTTATCTATTTACTCTCTGACTTTTTAATTTTTTATACTAATTAAATAATTATTGTATATGAAAATCACATTCTACGGACACGCTTGCATCGGAATTGAAGTAAGCGGAAAAAATATCTTGGTAGATCCATTCATCACTGCCAATCCAAAAGCAAGTCATATTGATATAAATTCGCTCAAAGCAGATTATATTTTACTTACTCATGCACATCAAGACCACATTCTCGATGCAGAAGCTATTGCAAAGCGCACAGATGCAACAATTGTCTCTACTTATGAAGTAGCAGTGCATTACGGAAATAAAGGCCTAAAATACCATCCTATGAATCATGGCGGAAGTTGGCAATTTGATTTTGGTAAAGTAAAATTAGTTAATGCCATCCACTCAAGTTCTTTTCCTGACGGAAGCTATGGAGGTAATCCATGCGGTTTCGTAATCGAAGGCGAACACAAAAACATCTATATCTCTGGAGATACAGCACTTACAATGGATATGAAACTTATTCCCATGCGCACTAAACTCGATTTGGCAATTTTGTCCATCGGAAACAACTTCACTATGGATGTTGAAGACGCCATTCTTGCTGCCGATTTTGTAGATTGCGATAAAGTACTCGGAGTGCATTTCGACACCTTCGGATATATCGAAATCAACCACGACGAAGCCAAAAAGAAATTCTTCGATGCAGGCAAAGACCTAATGTTATTAGAAATCGGTCAAAGTATTAAGCTTTAATCTGAATTCATTTCAGATTCTTTATATATTTTTAAAGGAGCGAATGGTATGGTAATTGTTATCAACCCTATTCCTGCTGTACGCACTACATGGTAGTTGCTTCCATCAGGGCTAATTAGTAATTGTATTGAATCAAATTAAAATGCTAAAGAAATTATATCTTATCCTACCAATACTTGCGGTGGCAATAGCTTCTGCACAATCTAAAGACGGTTATTGGGACAATGTTCGAACCACCAACGAAACCATTATTCTTAAAGCCGGAGAGAAAAAAGTAATCAAGACAGCCGATTTTCCTGAAGGAACTACAGAGATGGTTTACCGAATAACACTTCTAGACGACAACCAAAAACTGTCTTCTAGTTTGGTTTCTGTTCTTAAAGCCATTCCCGATCCAACAGGAATCAGTCAAGGAACTGCTGGAGTAATATTTTTAGCATCCTCCATTTCTGGTGATGACAAAACCAAATACGCTATTTTCTCACAATCCAAAGACGCAGAGGAGTTTCTAACGTCTGAAAAACCTAACAAAGCTTGTTTGTATCAAGAAACACCTGTCAACAAAGAAGCACGATTGCTTAAAGCCAAAGATTCTGATTGTTTTAACGCTAAAACTCAAAATCTTTACTTCGTTTTCGAAAGCGATAATTGGGTAATGAAAGAAAAAGTAATCTTAGAAGTAGTGCCTTGGATTGACAACAAAGCCAGTCGTGGTTGGAACAACGATACTAAAAAAGAATTACTCAAAGTAGCTCAAAATCTAGAGTTAGCTAAATCATTAAACAAGAAAGAAGAATTCTACGCTTTGTTCCTTGAAAACATTTCTAAGAAATATAAAGCAAGCGAATACAACCAATTGCTTGCTGTTGAAAAAAATAGAGCTACAGAATTAGCTATTGAGGAAAGCTTACGTCAAACTGGTGAAATCAATAAATACTACGGAGCAATAAGAAATAAATCGGTTGCCTTATTCAACAAAGGAAAGATTCAAGAAGCTATTGAGGTTATTAATACAGACATCATCAATAAAAACAAAGCCACAAGTGCTGATTATGCCTTGTTAGGAGGTTATTATTTGGTAACCAAACAATTTGCCAAAGCCGAACAAGCTTACAACACAGGTTTAAAACTTAATCCATCTGATATTATTTTTCAACTCAAATTGGCTCATGTGTATATGTTTACCAATAGATTGTCAATGGCCAAAGCCCTTCATAAATCATTTTCAAATCAAAATATAGAAAGCAATAAAACTTGGAAAGAGCAAGTAAATGATGATTTTAAAGAGTTTCAAAAATTCGGCCTACCATCAGAAAACTTCAAAAAGATTTTACGAGTTTTAGAATAGTCTATCTCTAACAATCCAAAAATCTAATAGTCTAACAGTCTAACAGTCTAACAGTCCAACAATCCAACAATCCAACAATCCAGCAATCTAGAAAATGATAGCCACTTACCAAAAATACATCTTAAACTTCAAACGACCATCTGGAACCTCTAGAGGCGTTATGAACGAAAAAGAAACGTGGTTCATCATTCTAGAAGAGAACGGAAAAAAAGGAATAGGAGAGTGCGGCATCCTTCGCGGACTTTCAGCAGACGACAGACCCGATTATGAAGAAAAACTACAATGGACTTGTCAAAACATCCATCTGGGAAAAGACCAACTTTGGGAGGCACTTTTAGAGTTTCCTTCTATTCAATTTGGCGTTGAAATGGCGTTCCAATCATTAGCTTCAGAAAATCCTTTTTTATTGTTTCCATCAGAGTTTACTGAAGGCAAAAAAAACATGGACATTAATGGTTTGGTTTGGATGGGTGATGAGGTGTTTATGAAGGAGCAAATTGAAGAAAAATTAGCGCAAGGTTTCCATTGCATCAAACTAAAAATAGGTGCCATAGATTTCCAAAAAGAACTCGATTTATTACACTTTATACGTCAAAATTTTGATGAAAACACTATCGAAATTAGGGTAGATGCTAACGGTGCTTTTAGTGAAGATTTAGCTTTAAATAAATTAAATCAATTAGCTGGTTATAAATTACATAGTATCGAACAACCTATCGCAAAAAACCATACTGACACTATGGCAGAGCTGTGTAAAACCACTCCAATTCCTATTGCTTTAGACGAAGAGCTTATTGGTGTGTTTTCATACGAAGAGAAAGAACAACTTTTGCAAAAAATAAAGCCACAATACATCATTTTGAAACCTAGTTTTGTAGGCGGATTTCGTGGTACAAACGAGTGGATTGATTTAGCTAATAAGCACCAAATTGGTTGGTGGATAACTTCTGCATTAGAAAGTAATATAGGTTTAAATGCCATCACACAATGGACATTTTTACACCAAAATCCAATGCATCAAGGACTCGGAACTGGAGGATTATATACCAATAATTTTGATAGTCCGTTAGAAGTAAAAAATGGGCAAATTGCTTACAATACTTCTTTAGATTGGGTGTGTAAATTAATCTAATTATTACTTCCGAATTTCATTAAATTTTCGTATATTTGATAGGCGATTTCATTCGTTTAATACCTTTTCAGATGCGATATTTTCTAATTTCTTCCATAGTCATAGGTTTTCTATTGATTTCTTGTTCTAAAAAAGAACTAACCGAAACACAACCCAAAAAAGGTGATGTAACCGAAAGTGTTTATGCTTCGGGAATTGTAAAAGCAGAAAATCAATATATTGTTTTCTCAACGGTTAATGGTGTTTTACAAACTATAAATGTTGAGGTAGGACAAACGATAACCGAAGGTCAAGCTTTATTTCAAATAGAAAGTGATAAAGCAAACCTAAATACTGAAAATGCACAACTTGCTTATCAACTCAGCAAACAAGACAATAATTACATTCGAGATAAAATTTCCGAAATGGAAACTAAGGTTCAAGCTGCTAAAGATAAATTGGCATTGGATTTATCCATTTATAACAGAAATAAGAACATCAAGAAATACAATATTATTTCTGAAGTAGATTATGAAAGGATTGAATTGGCTTATAAAAATTCTAAATCCAATTATGAAGCAGCTGTAAAGCAATTAGCACAACTTAAATCGCAACTGCAAAATGACCAAACTCGTAATAGTATCAATTTAAAAATTAGTCAAAAAACTAAAGCTGATTATACTATTAAAAGTGCCTTCTATGGCGAGTTATTTGATGTTTTAGTCAAAAAAGGGTCTATGGTTACTACACAAACACCACTAGCCATTATTGGAAAGAAGAATTCTTATTTACTCGAATTAGAAGTCGATGAAAACGATATGGTTCGCGTCAAATTAGGTCAAACCATGCTGGTAAGTATGGATAGTTACAAAGGAAAAGTATTTGAAGCAACCGTTGATAAAATTTATCCGATTATGGATGAGCGTTCCAGAACATTCAAGATAGAAGCTCATTTTATAAATACACCACAACAATTGTATCCAAACTTAACAGCCGAAGCTAATATTGTAATAAAGGTTAGAAAAGACGTAATTACTATTCCGAAAAGTTATCTTATTGATGGCGAATATGTTTTGGTTAACAAAGACGAGAAACGTAAAGTAAAAGTAGGATTAAGCGATTATCAAAATGCTGAAATTTTATCAGGTTTAACGGTTGACGAAACCATTTATTTACCACAATAATGAATTTCAAGCTAATTTTTAATATTGCCATCCATTTACTTAAAGCCAGACTCAAACAAACCATTGTGGCTGCAGTCGGAGTTACGTTCGGAATTGCAATGTTTATCGCTTTAGTGAGCTTTATGAATGGTTTGAATGATCTATTAGATGGGTTAATGTTAAATAGAACCGCTCATGTTAGACTTTACAACGAAATAAAACCTACTTTAAAGCAACCCATTGAATTGTCTGAAAAATACAAGAACAGTACTAATTTTATAAGTTCTATTAAGCCAAAAGACAGAGGAAAAGCCATCTACAACAGCCAAGCAATTATCAATTATCTAAAGCAAGATAACCGTATTATTGATGTGGCACCCAAAATCAATGTACCTGTTTTTTTTAATTCCGGAACCATTGAAATTTCTGGAGTTATTAACGGAATTGATGTTTTGCCAGAAGAAAAACTATTCAAAATAAGCGATTATGTTATCGAGGGTAAAGTGGCTGATTTGATTCAAAACAACAGTATCATTATTGGTAAAGGATTGGCTGATAAAATGTTACTTGCTGTTGGTGATATGATAAAAGTAACCTCGGCAAAAGGAAATCTTGCGTCGTTAAAGATTGTTGGAATTTCACAATTTGGTATCGCAGAATATGATAACACAATGAGTTATACTTCTTTGGCAACAGCTCAAAAACTGCTTGGCGAGTCTACAAATTACGTTACTGACATTCAAGTAAAATTGTTTGATATAACCACAGCTCCGAGTGTTGCAGTTGAATTTCAAAACAAATTTGAAATTGATGCAATTGATTATCAAACGGCAAATTCACAATTTGAAACAGGAAGCACAGTGCGAAGTATTATTTCCTATGCTGTTGGCGTTGTGTTGCTTATAGTAGCTGGATTTGGAATTTATAATATTCTAAACATGATGATTTTTGAAAAAATGGACAGTATTGCCATTCTAAAAGCAACTGGTTTTTCAGGTAATGACGTAAAATGGATTTTTGTTTTGTTAGCGCTAATCATCGGATTGGTTGGTGGTGTTTTTGGATTGATTTTTGGGTTTGTATTTTCCTCAATCATAGATGTAATTCCGTTTGAAACGGCTTCGTTGCCAACAATAAAGACTTATCCAATCAATTTCAATCCATTATTTTACGTAATCGGAATTGTTTTTGCGTTGCTTACGACCATTATCGCTGGACTTTTTCCAGCACTCAAAGCCAGTAAAATTGATCCTGTAGAAATCATTAGAGGAAAATAAAATGAGTAAAGTATTAGAAACAAAAGGTTTGACCAAATATTTTTACGACCCAGTTAAATTTCAAGTACTGAAAGGTATTGACATGACCATAAATCATGGCGAGTTTGTTTCCATAGTTGGAAAATCAGGTTGTGGAAAATCTACATTACTGTATTTGCTTTCAACAATGGATACCGATTATGAAGGACAATTGTTTATAAACGAAGAGCTTATAACAGGAAAATCAGATAAAGAATTAGCAGCAATCCGCAATGAAAAAATTGGATTTGTATTTCAGTTTCATTATTTACTTTCTGAATACAATGTGCTTAAAAATGTCATGTTGCCTGGAATGAAACTAGGAAAACTATCAAATTCTGAAATCGAACACAATGCGATGGAGCATTTGAAAACTCTTGATATGCAAGAACAGGCTCTAAAAATGCCAAATCAATTAAGTGGTGGACAAAAGCAACGTGTAGCTATTGCAAGAGCGTTAATCAACAATCCATTAATCATTATGGGCGATGAACCAACAGGAAATCTGGACAAAAAAAACAGCGATTTAGTTTTTGATATTTTTAAAAAACTTACGTTAGAAGAGAAGCAAACGCTATTAATAGTAACCCACGACAACGATTTTGCCTCAAGAACCAACAGAATCATAACAATGGAAGACGGAAAAATAATTAAAACCTAAAACTTCCCACTTCTCACTTCGTACTTCGTACTTCTCACTTAACAATAATATCATATTTCTCTAAAAGTCCTTTCAATCCGTCTTGTGAGAAAACAGCTTTTTTAATTTTGTTTTTATCTGGGTCGAAAGCGTAATCATAACTAGTAGAAAAATCAGCTTTATTGGCGATGGTATCAATGAAAACAGCTCTTCTTAGGTTGCAATTATCAAACAATACTTCGGTTAAATCACTGCTCATAAAGTCGGCTGAAATCAAACTGCAATTGATGAACTGCATTTTCTTTAGCTTTAAAGCATAAAATTTAGCGTAGTCTAACAAGCAATCTTTAAAGTGAAATTCAAACAGTACTTGGTCGGTCATGGCAAAATTCACATTCGTGAAATTACATTTAGTAAAAAACACACCACGTAAAGAAATATAATTGATTTTAGTTTCCGCAAAATTGCAATCAAAGAAATTACAATCAATAAAAGTTACCGTTTGAAACGTACAAGCTCTGAAATCGCAATTGTAAAAAGTACAATTCTCAAAATCTTTAAACTTGGTATTGGTATCGTCAAACGTTTGGTCTCTAAATTCTTGGTCTAAAATATAATCGGTGTGCATGTTTTTTATTTTGTGAGCGTAAAGTTAGGGAAAAATAGTGTTTAGTGTTCAGTATTCAGTGCTCAGTGTTCAGTATTCAGTTTTCAGTTCTCGGTTTTCAGTTCTCAGTATTCAAGTTTACAACCACCGTCACTTCGAGTGTTTTTTATATAATTGCGACCAAGTAATTATATAAAAAATTTATCGAGAACTTAGAAGCAATAAATAGCATTCTTTAACTGTGAGCCACCAAAAAAATCCGCCTCAATCCGCGTTTGCGAAGCATCCGTTTCATCCGCGTTCCAATTTCATTACAAAAACACCAATTATTCTGCCACTGATTCACAGATTATTCTTTGTACTCTATTTAAAGCGAAGCGACTTTATGTTCAAAGAAAATCTATGTTTCTATGTGGTTTAAAAAAAATGTGTAACTCTGTTCACCAAAAAAATCCGCCTCAATCCGCGTTTGCGAAGCATCCGTTTCATTCGCGTTCCAAAACTAAAAACTCACACCTTTTTGTTAATAAATTCCAATAATATTATTTCATATAAACCCAACGATATGATACATTTGAACGTAATGTAAACGAACAAGAAATGAGAATAGAAACCGAACTAAAATTAGGATTTAAAGATGTAATGATAAGACCAAAACGTTCTACACTAAACAGTAGATCGCAAGTGTCATTAGAAAGAGATTTTAAGTTTAAACACAGTACCGTTACATGGACAGGAGTTCCAATAATGGCAGCCAACATGGATACTGTTGGAACTTTTGAAATGGCTTTGGCTTTGGCAAAAGAAAAACTATTTTCATGCATTCACAAACATTATACCGTTCAAGAATGGAATGATTTTATTAAAAAAGCTCCTTCAGATATTTGTGATTACATTGCAGTAAGCACAGGAACTGGTAAAGCTGATTTTAAAAAGATTGCAGAGATATTTGAACACAATCCGCAACTCAAATTCATTTGCATTGACGTAGCTAATGGCTATTCTGAGCATTTTGTGTCGTTCTTGAGACAAGCGCGCAAACAATATCCTGATAAAGTTATCATTGCAGGAAACGTTGTTACTGGCGAAATGGTAGAAGAATTGCTTTTAGAAGGTGCTGATATTGTAAAAGTAGGAATCGGACCAGGTTCGGTTTGTACTACAAGAGTTAAAACAGGAGTAGGATATCCACAACTTTCTGCAATTATTGAATGTGCCGATGCGGCTCATGGTTTGGGCGGACACATTATTAGCGATGGTGGCTGTGCCATTCCAGGTGATGTTTCTAAAGCGTTTGGAGCTGGAGCTGATTTTGTAATGCTGGGAGGAATGTTAGCCGGACATACCGAAAGCGGTGGTGAAACAATTGAAATTAACGGAGAAAAGTTCAAGCAGTTTTACGGAATGAGTTCGGAAACTGCAATGAAGAAGCATGTTGGAGGAGTAGCGGAATACCGAGCTAGTGAAGGAAAAACGGTTCAAGTTCCGTTTAAAGGTGATGTAATTGATACCTTGCATGATATACTTGGTGGCATTAGAAGTACTTGTACTTATGTTGGGGCTTCTAAGTTGAAAGAATTAACTAAAAGAACCACTTTTATTAGAGTTTTAGAACAAGAAAATCGAGTTTATACCAAATAGTATGTCAGATAACGAAGCTTCCTTCTTTAAATACTGTCCCAATTGCAGTTCGCAAAACCTAACTTATGTGAACAATTTTAAGTTGCATTGTTCCGATTGTGATTTTGTTTTGTATCACAATATTGCTGCAGCCGTAGCCATAATTTTTACTTATGAAGATAAAATTCTTTTCACAGAAAGAAACGTCGATCCAGACAAAGGAAAACTAGATTTACCAGGCGGATTTATAGATCCAAATGAAACTGCTGAAGAAGCGGCTTGTCGTGAAATAAGTGAAGAATTAGGGTTAACCATTACTTCAAATGATTTGACCTATATTACCACAGCACCAAATAATTACCTATATAGAAATGTGCCTTATAGAACTATGGACATCTTCTACGAATGTCAACTCAAGAGTGATGTAATTTCCATCAATGCAGCCGATGAAATCAAGTCGTTAATCTGGATAAAGAGAAGCGAAATCGACTTAAATAAAATCGGATTTGTATCCATTCGAAAAGTTATTGGTGAGCGATATTTGTTATAGTTTTCGGTTTTCAGTTCTCAACTAAAATAAAATCCGCGACTATCTGCGTTTGCGAAGCATCAGTTTCATCCGCGTGCCATTTTTAAACACAAAAGGCACAAAAGATTTCTCAGATTATTCCAATCTGTGTTCCAAAAATTACATTGTGTAACTCTGTGCTAAACTCCGTGCAACTCTGTGTTACAAAATCACCAAGTTCCATTTTTAAACACAAAAGTCACAAAAGATTTTAAAGATAATTCCAATCTGTGTTCCAAAAATTACATTGTGCAACATCGTGTCCAACTTTTGAGAAACTTTGTGCTCCTATAAAAATTTGTAACTTTACCCCATTACAAATCACAATGACAGCTGACCAACCCAAACCCAACCATTTCAAAGCCCTTACAGGAGTTCGTGCCATTGCAGCCATAATGATATTTGTTTACCATAACCGCAAATATTGGAAAGACGATATACATCCAGAGCTGTTTCGCTTTTGTAACGAACTAAATTTAGGCGTTCAGTTGTTCTTTGTGTTAAGCGGATTTCTTATTGCCAAAAGCTATGGAAGCAAACCTTTACAATCATTAACGCATTACAGGAAGTATTTTGTTCAGCGTATTGTTCGCATTATGCCTTTGTATTGGCTGTTGCTTACATTATATTATTTGGATGCTGGTTTTGGTAACTACCGTTTTTCTTTACCTCATTACCTTTTATTACAAGGTTTTTCCTCAACTCACTCCTTAGATGCAATTTCGCAATCTTGGTCGCTTACGGTTGAGATGACTTTTTATGCTTTTGCACCATTAATGCTATTACTATTAGAAAAAAACCTCAAATACCTATTACTTTTTTTGATAGTACTATTTACAACTACATTGCTGTTAGGTCATTTGTGGACACTTTACAACGGTAATCCCGATAAGTATTTAGTTCCTATAGAATTTGTAACCATGAGCACTTTTGCAGGTCAATCGCTCTTATTTCTTGCCGGAATATTTTTAGCCTACTATCCTAAATTTTGGAATCAAATTCCTTTTTCTAAATACGCCACAGTTATTGGTGGTTTCGGTTTTGTATTAACCTTATACGTTATCGGATGGTTCCAAGAGAGTAGAGTAGATCACGGCACCAACCATTGGCAAGGTAAAGTGTTGTTTTTTATTGTTTTGCCTTTTTTTATAGTACTACTATTTCAAGGTTTGATGAGCCAGCGAACTTATTTACAACAGTTTTTATCTTCCAAAGTCATGGTCTTGTTGGGTAACGCTTCTTTTGCCTTTTATCTGGTTCACATAAGTTATGTTAATTTGAAACTTAAATCTTTTGTGTTTTTTCCAGACCGAAATTTTATACTTTTATGGTTGGTATCCATTGCTTTATATTACGGTTTTGAAAAACCAATTTATGATTGGTATAGAAAGAAGCGGTCATAGAGGTGTTATAAATACAAACAGTAAGCGATACTATACGTTAAAAATAAATTTACAAGTATGATAAATAAACAGTTACTTCTTTTAGGAATAGTTTTACTAGTAACAGCTGACATAAACGCACAAAAGAAAGACTATCTCGATTCTAAAAAGCCAATAGAAGAGCGCATCGATTTACTAATGAATCAAATGACTTTAGAAGAAAAAGTAGGTCAAATGAATCAATATAATGGATTTTGGGATGTTACAGGCCCTACTCCTAAAGGTGGTACAGCCGAAATTAAATACGAACATCTTCGTAAAGGATGGGTAGGCGCAATGCTTAGCGTTAAAGGTGTTAAAGAGGTAAAAGCAGTTCAAAAAATTGCAGTGGAAGAAACTAGATTGGGAATCCCAATATTATTCGGATTGGACGTAATTCATGGTTATAAAACATTGAGTCCAATTCCTTTGGCTGAAGCAGCAAGTTGGGATTTAGAAGCCATAAAGAAATCAGCTCAAGTAGCTGCCGATGAGGCCTCAGCATCTGGAATTAATTGGACTTTCGGACCCATGATGGACGTGTCTCGTGAAGCACGATGGGGTAGAGTAATGGAAGGAGCAGGTGAAGATCCTTTTTTGGGTAGTAAGATAGCAGTGGCAAGAGTGCAAGGTTTTCAAGGTGAAACTAGTGCCGATTTAGCTAAAGCAAATACTATTGCGGCTTGTGCCAAACATTTTGCTGCCTATGGTTTTGTCGAAGCCGGTCGCGAATACAACACTGTTGATATCAGTAATTCTAATCTATATAATCTTGTATTACCTCCATTTCAAGCGGCTAAAGAAGCTGGAGTTAGAACCTTTATGAATTCGTTTAGCATTCTAAATGGAGTTCCAGCCACAGGAAGTAGTTTTTTGCAACGTGAACTTCTGAAAGGAAAATGGAACTTTGATGGTTTTATTGTATCCGATTGGGGATCCATAAGAGAAATGAAAAACCACGGATTTGCAAAAGATGCTATCGATGCTACAGCCAAAGCTGTTATCGCAGGCTCTGATATGGACATGGAATCTCATTTTTATGTTGCAGAATTAGTCAATTTGGTTAAATCTGGAAAGGTAAAAGAAGCATTGATTGATGATGCCGTTCGAAGAATACTACGAGTGAAATTTGAATTGGGACTTTTTGACAACCCATATAAATACTGTGATGAAGCAAGAGAAGAAGCAGTTGTAGGAAGCAAAGCCATCAATGAGGCTGTTTTAGATATGGCAAAAAAGTCAAT
Organism: Flavobacterium koreense; assembly: GCF_054776075.1. Lineage (NCBI taxonomy): Bacteria > Pseudomonadati > Bacteroidota > Flavobacteriia > Flavobacteriales > Flavobacteriaceae > Flavobacterium > Flavobacterium koreense. The sequence goes on from NZ_BAAHCF010000032.1 coordinate 67,202, forward strand.
GGTATTGTTGAAAAATGAGAATAATCTATTACCACTAAAGAAGTCCGGACTTAAAATTGCGCTAATTGGTTCCTTAGCAAATGATAAAACAAGTCCGTTAGGTGGTTGGAGAGTAGCTTCAGAGGACGGAACGGCTGTTTCTGTTTTGGAAGGGATGCAAAGTTATAAAGGCAATACCTTAGCTTTTGAAAAAGGAGCCGATTTGACTATTGGAAAAACCACTTTTGTAAACGAACTGGTTTTCAATACCACAGATAAAAGCGGATTTGAAGCCGCTAAAAACCTTGCTAAGAATTCTGATGTTGTAGTGATGGTTCTTGGCGAACATGGCTTTCAATCTGGTGAAGCTAGAAGTCGCTCCAATTTAGATTTACCTGGCGTTCAACAAGAGTTGTTAGAAGAAGTTTATAAAGTTAATCCGAATATTGTTTTGGTTTTAAATAATGGTAGACCTTTAGTGCTATCATGGGCAAAGGAACACATTCCGGCTATTGTAGAAGCTTGGCAACTTGGAACACAAACTGGAAACGCAGTAGCTCAAGTAGTGTATGGTGATTACAATCCGAGTGGCAAATTACCAATGAGTTTTCCAAGAAACGTCGGACAATGCCCAATATACTATAATTATTACAGTACTGGAAGACCAACGAATGATGAGAAAAATGTGTTTTGGTCACACTACACCGATGTTGAAAACACACCTTTATATCCTTTTGGCTATGGCTTGAGTTATACCAAATTTGAATACAAAAATTTAAAAGTTAGCCAACCAGAATACAATAAAGGCGAAACGGTAAAAGTCACCATAGAAGTCACCAACACTGGAAACTTCGACGGAAAAGAAGTAGTGCAACTCTACCTTCACGACGTTGTGGCAAGTATAGCAAGACCCGTTCAAGAACTAAAAGGATTCGAACTAACCAGTTTGAAAAAAGGTGAAACCAAAACCATATCATTCACTCTAACCGACAAAGAATTAGGATTTTTCAACAACGAAGGAAACTATCTTGTAGAATCAGGCACCTTCAAAATAAGAGTAGGCGGTAGCTCCGATAGTGGTCTAGAAACACAATTTGAGTTGAAGCAGGGCTTCGAGTAACCTCAGCCACCGCATAACGTAGGCAGTGACTTCGAGAGCCTCAGCCACCGCTAAGAAATTCTCATAAAACAAAATATCTACGTTGGCTGAGGTCACTCGAAGCCAACGTTACGTGAACACCTCCGTTGTCTGATGCTTTTAATTATAGGATATTCTCTGTTGGCTGAGGCTCTCGAAGCCAACGTTACGAAATGCTCTCGAAGCCAACGTTAAGCAAACATCCTTCAAAACCCTTTTTTATCTTACTCAAATCAATTGGTTTTTAAAGACTTATATTGCTTTTAAACCTTTAATCTGTTTTTTTATTACGTTAATCGAGTTTATTTTATGCATACTTGTATTAAGTTGTAATTTTTCACAATAATTAAAGATTTTAGATATTTTTTCAAAGCAAATTTCTTTAAAAAGGATAGTTTAAGATAGCTAAAACAGTTCATGAAAATAAGGTTAACCTGGAAACAACAACAAAATGAGAAAGATTATTTATGCAATTTTATTTAGTACTACTTTAGGATTTCAAATGAATGCTCAAGTAGGTATAGGTACCACTTCTCCTAATTCAAGTTCTAGCTTAGATGTTAGTTCTTTAAATACAGGTGTCTTAATACCTCGTGTAAGTTTAACTTCAACTATTGTTGCCGCACCAGTAACCACACCGGCAACATCGTTATTAGTTTACAATATCAATACGGCTGGAGATGTTACGCCAGGGTATTACTATTGGAATGGAGTTTGGGTTCGTTTAGCTACTGGAAATCCTTGGACGATTACTTCTAACAATTTTAACAATACTGGAACACAATCTATTGTAACCTCTATTCCCTCTACTATTACTTCAGCAAGATCAGCTTGGTTGGTAGGAACAAATGCAGCCACCACTAATGCTAATACTGCTACTGGATATTTAGGTACAAGTACTAATCAGCATATTGATTTGGTTTCTAATAATCTTGTAAGAGGTAGATTATCCAATTTAGGTGAATTTTTTATAGGAACCACCAACACTGTTTTGGCAGGAGATTTAATGAATGGTGTCGGCAATGCTGCTTTTCCATGGGCAGTTAATGGTTATTCCTCATTTAATGGTAGTGGAACTTTCGGACAAATTACTAGTGGTACAACGGTTTTTGGCGGTGTTCAAGGTGAGTATAATGGAACAAGTTTAACTGGTGCAGGTGTGAGAGGAATAAGTTTTAATCAATCCATAGGAGTTAGCGGACAAGAAATAAGTTTCAATGGTTGGGCATTACGTGCAGATGGTGATGTTGCAACTACTGGTAATTATTTTTTAATTTCTGATGGAAGACTTAAAAAAGATATTGCTCCCATAGAAAAAGCATTAGACAAAATACTAAAAATTGAAGGTGTATCTTACCATTACGATACTGAAAAATACAAAAAATACTCCTTAAATCCACGTCACCAATTAGGTTTTATAGCTCAAGATTTAGAGAAAGTATTACCTGAAGCTGTGGCTACCAAAAATCTTTCTACTACCAATACCAGTAGAGAAGAAGGAGGAAAGGATGTAGAAGTAATACAAGTTAAAACCGTAAACCTTGATGCTGTAATTCCAGTATTAGTAGAAGCTATAAAAGAGCAACAAGCACAAATTGAAGATCTTAAAAAAGAAATTCAATTGTTGAAAAACAACACAAAACCATAAGCAGGGCTTCGAGTACCTCAGCCACCGCATAACGTAAGCAGTGACTTCGAGAACCTCAGCCACCGCCAAAACTCTTTCATAAAGTAAACACCACCATTGGCTGATGCTCTTTATTATAGAATATTCTCCGTTGGCTGAGGTTACTCGAAGCCAACGTTACGTGAACATCTTTCAAAACTCTTTCTTAAACAAAATATCTCCGTTGGCTGAGGCCACTCGAAGCCAACGTTACGTGAACATCTTGCAAATCTCTTTTTTAAGCAAAATAACTCCGTTGGCTGAGGCTCTCGAAGTCAACGTTACGTGAACGTCTTTCAAAAACTTTTTTTCAAGCAAAACACCTCCGTTGGCAGAGGTTTTACATTGAGGCTCTCGAAATGCTCTCGAAGCCAACGTTACGCAAACGTCTTATTGGTGCCTGAGGCCACTCGAAGGCAAATCTCTGTAGGCCTTCGCTAATTCAGGCAATAAATCTAAATTACCTTCAATTAAAGCTTCTTTCTTTTTTCTACTCCAACCTTGAACTTGTTTTTCACGATAGAAAGCCTCATCGATTCTTTGGTATTCTTCATAATATAACAGCGAAACAGGCAATCGTTTCTTAGTATGATTTGCACCTTCACCATTTTGATGTTGCGCCAATCGTCTTTCTAAATCATTCGTACTTCCAGTGTAATAACTACCATCCGAACAAAGTAAAATGTACATATAACCTTTCATAAAATAAAATATAATAATAAAAACATCTCCACAAGCAGTGGCTTCGAGTAACCTCAGCCACCGCTAGAACCTTTTTTTAAGCTACATATCTCCGTTGGCTGAGGTTACTCGAAGTCAACGTTACGCAAACATCTTAAAACCAATCATTCATCATCATCATCATCAAAATCCAAAAAATCATTGATATCAAATCCTTCATTTAGACCATCATCTACAGGAGGAGTTGCGCCTTCTGGATTAAACAATTCCCATTCATCCCAATAATAGTTGGTGGTGTCAAAACTTTTTACCCATTCTATAAAAAGTAGTCTAAAAGCATCAATTTCATTACGAATCAACTTCACATATTCTAAATCTTTATATTCTTTATGAAATCGTAGGCTTCCTACTTGAACATACAGATGCATTGCGTGTTCTCTAATAATAGCTGCATTTTGCATTCTTATGCTATACATATCGCCACCTTCAGCTCCAGCAATTTTTGCCGGAATGATCATAGCGTCTTCCATCATTAAATGTTTTGTTGCTTGTATGTATTCATCCTCCTCAGGAAGTGAAGCAACTAAACTTTGCACCAATTGAAAAAGCAATTCCGCTTTTTGATAAATAGGTAAATTTTTTAGTTCGTCTAAGGCCATAACAGTAGTTTGTATAAAAACAAATTTACACTTTTTATAAATAAAAAACTCCCTAACTTTTGATTAGGGAGAAAAGGATTACTTTTTATTTTTCTGATTTGGATTCAGCTGTTTTCCTCTATTTCCTTGGTTTTGGTCGTATTGTCTATTCGTTCCAATTGTTCCAAAATTTGGATTTTTAATGTTCGCAGCATTGTTTGTTGGTGTGATTTTTTTTGTCATGATAGTTTTTGAGTTATTGTTAATTTTCAGTTGTTATTTGAATTCCTAATTTTTTCAATTCTAAAAGTATCCATTCTATAGCTTCCTCATTAGATACTTCTTTACTAAATACTTCCTCAAGGTATAAAGCTCCTTTGTTGGTTGCTTTTGCAGGATAACCATAACATGAGGAATAATCAGCCCAACCTTCTAATTCTGCAACAGAGAACATCATTCTTCTCAACATAGCAGGATGAGCTAGGCAAAATGCAAGCTCCACCATTTGTAACGGTTGATTTGCTTTCTTGAGTGTTACATCAACTTCAAACCATCTTTTTTGAGAAGTTTCATAAGTTCTGTCAGAAGCGGAATAGGAAGTAGCCATATTGCAAATAAGCTCCACACGATAACCTGCATATTCTATAGCATCAATTAAAGCACAAATGATGGCACCTCTCTGAATAATGATATTTGCAGAAATAGCTGATGAAAAGGATATTGAACATACTATTGTAATAATTTTTCCTTCTTGTTCTTTTTCATCATAATATTTGTTTATGAAACATTCAGGATCATTTGCTAAATAAGTTCCTATGTCAATACTTCCACCACTAATGCTATATTCTTGAGTAGTTTGAACAATCTTATTTGTTAATAATGGACTGATTGATGCTTGAATTTTTTCAATTTTTTTCAATCCTTTTACCCATCCATTTTGAGCCAATTGTTTGGATTGATTCCAAGTCAAATTCCCATTCCATTCCTCCGATAAATCTCTTGAGCTTTTTTTCTTAGAATTACTTTCTCTAAAAGCAAAATCCCAATAATCAGATAAATTTTCAAATAATAAATACTTATCCATTTTACAAATTATTTTTGATTAAGCGAATGGAGTTTTCATCCAATCCACACCATAGAACAGCATTCTCTACTTCGTTTCTTGATATACCAGTATCCAATAATTTAGCACCTTTTATAGATGCTCTTGGGCTAATTAGTAGGCGTAAGCCATTTTTCTTAACCGACTTACGAACACGCTGAACATAAGTTACCCATTCTTCATTTTTAGCGATTTCTCTTTCTAAATCCTCATCAATTTCCCAGTTTAGGAATATAAATCGGTCTAATGATGCAGCATCAAGTTGATTTCTACCCACATATTGTCTGTCTGCACCTGAACCAAAAGTATTGGCTGCAGCAATGCAATAAAAATCTTTATGACGTGGTACCTTTTTATCAGGAAAATCCATGAAATTATTTGCTAATGCAGCATTGAAAGCCAATATTGCTCCAGGCATACTAGCATCAATTTCATCAAATAAAAATAAACCACCATTTTCATAAGCTTTTCTGAATTCTGTAGAAACAATAGTTCCTTGAGCGTTTATGAATCCAGTTAATTTATATTCACTATTAATGGCACCTGTGAAATAAAATGGAATATTTAGTGCTTTTGCAATATTTTGACAAGCGGTAGTTTTACCAGAACCAGCAGAACCTACAAGATAGATATTCTCTTTTGTTTGAACATACTTCAGAAGTTGTCTGAATTGGTAATGTTGTGTACCAAGATCTTTAATTATACCATCATTATTTACTACAATTGAAATGGTTTTTTTATTTTCTAATAAACTAAGTTGTCCTTTTATTTTTTTTAGTTCCGCTTTTAGATTACCATCGTTACTTCCAATGCGTCTGTTTAAAACTTGTAGTATATTTTCTTGATTTTGAAATTTTACCTCATAGCTTTTTTCTAATGAGTTCAGCTCTTTTTTCCATTGTTCTTTTAAAGATAATGCTAATCGTTCCTCCATCTTTTTATCAATGGTAGGAAGGTTCTTTTTGATGGTTTCAACGATATGTTGTTCAATCAGGTTGTTTCCAAAAGTGTTGCTTCTGTTTTTCTTTTTTTGGTTGTTAAGGTCTGGTATCATAATTGGTTTTTAAGATTATGAGTCAAATCTCAGCAGAAACCACAACAGAAAATAATACTGGATAACATTATCCTACAAGGAGGAATGAAAGGGTAAAATAGGAGTAATGAAAGCGGAATTTTAAAGTACGAAGTATAAAATACGAAGTGCTTTCTACTTGATAACAAAAAACTGACAACCGAAAACTGACAACCGAAAACTGACAACTGAGAACTGACAACTCTACAACTTCTTAAACTGCTTCACATCTGCAAAATAATTCTCAGAAACCGGTAAACGTTTGGTGACTGTTTTTCCTGTAGAAAGAAAAACTTCTACCTCAATTTCTTCCTCTTTTTTGTCAAAGAGTATAATGTGGTTTTTATTTACTCTTATCGATTTATGGATGGTAATGAATTGCGATTTTAGGAATCCTTTTTCTTCCATTCTGGTAAACGAAAAATCAATTAGCTTTTCTACTTTTCTATTTTGGAAGTAAATGGTTTTGTTGTTCGATTGCGAACCATGCGCTTTGTCGGCTTCAAGATAGACAATGGAATTCACATTGATTTTATTGCGTTTGCTCGCTCCAAAATCTAAAGAAACATAGTCTTCTTTTGCAAAATAGCTAACCTCTTTTAAGAAGCGTTCAGTGGTTTTTAAAAACTCTTCTTCAGTAAAAGGTTTGGTAATGTGGTCTACACATAAATTATAATTGCGCTTGAGATTTTCAATTTCTTTGATGTATTGCGCCGTATTACTACTCACAAACAGCGTAGGTAACTTGAACAGATGAGCTACTTCCATACCGGTCATGTAGGAATCACCCAAATTCAAATCAAGAAACAATACCTCGGCTGTAGTATTTTTAATTTCTTTAGAAAAAACCTCCGACGAACTACAAGCCAATACCACAGTCACCAAACCAGATTGTTCCAACATATGCTGGTTTTTCAGTAATTGTTCTTTATTGTCGTCAAGAAGAGCAACTTGTAATTTGGTCATGAGTATTAAATTGAGTTCCTAAAACTACATTTTTTTTACTAATATAGCAATTATCCTTATGCTACATGTTTCCGTTGGCTGAGGTATTTTATCATAGGATATTCTCCGTTGGCTGAGGTCACTCGAAGTCAACGTTACGTGAACGTCTTTCAAACTTTCAATTAAACAAAACACCTCCGTTGGCTGAAGTCCTCAAATCTAGAATATCTCCGTTGGCTGAGGTACTCGAAGTCAACGTTACGTGAATACCTCAACCACTTACAATACCTTGACAGGAATCCAAAAAGTGTACGTTTTATTTTTGTTTCGAGCTCTATAACTTAAAAGTATTTTATACTTACCATCTATAACCGCTTTTTCATCAATAGTTGTGGTGCATTGAATGTAGTTATCACTAAAAGCTTTTTCATCATGAAGTATTCTAATGCCTCTGCCTATAACAGCCGTTTTTCTAATATCAATATTTACTGTGCTAATCGTAAACCTTGTTTCTTTATTTAATTCTATTTCGGTTGCGTTGTTTTCTAATGTTAAGGTTATGGTTGCTTTTTTGTCTTTAATGACAAAACTACTTTCTTGCGAATAGATTATCGATGAAATTAAAAGTAATAGGAGTAAAGTAATATGTTTCATTTTGTGCTGTTGTTTTTTAAGACATATAGTTCTGCTTCCAACAATAGTTGTTTTTTGGTTTTAGTAACCAATAAAACAGTACCAATGACATGAAAAATAAATCCCACAATTACAATAGCTCCTCCCATAACCATTTCGGTTTCTTTGTAGGGTTTAGCAGTTGGTATCATTTCTATTTGACTGTAATGGCAATTGCGCTCTCCATTGGTGTTGCCCATACCAAACATACCCAAAGCAACAAGAAACAGACCAATAAATAGGAGTAGTACTCCAAAGAATTTATTCATATTTTTTTCATTTTTCAATGTTGTCAAATTGATTATTGATGTTTTAAATAACTACTCTCTTTCTATATATTTCCAATTTATATGTCTACAATAACCCTCAAGATCTGGGAAGATTGATTTGGCATTTACTCCCATAAGAGTTAGTTTATTTAATAAATCTAACTTTAAATCTGAAGGAATAGTAATTTTAGTTAATTTTTTAGAAATAATAGGATCTTCATCAAGGGCTATAAATTTTTTGTTCTTCAACGAATAGTTGTGTATTGTGAACCAACCAAATTGAGCTATTATTCTTTTATTATTTAATGTTGGTTTTAATATTTTTATTTCTTTTAAAGAAAATGGGTCTTTTTCATCATGCTTACTAATTGCCATATCAGAATTACTGGCTAATATATAAACATATGAATCTTGGTTGTATTTGTATTCTTTTTCAATCGCAAACCAAAGTGCCACCAATGGATTACTCGACCAATCTAATAATCTAGTCAGCATCTTGTTGTGTTGAGCTATTATTAATGTTTCCCAATCATCATTTGAATCCTTTAATTTCATGTAGCCAACTCTTTTTAAGTGGTCTAACATTTCTTTTTCTTTTTTAAGAATATTTTCGTCTTGGTTCTTTCTAGCTATGCCAGGCAGTAAAGAATTATTATCCGATTGTCCTCTAAACAATAAATAATCATATTTTTTTAATCTCAAAGGCTCGATTATTTTTAGATAATCTTCCAAACCTTTTAATGTAATCTCATTCATTTTATAAATTTTTCAAAATAATATTTAAATTATTAATTATAACATAGATATGTTAATACTAATTCAGTCATTTGATATTTTTTATAATTAATAGCCTCTTTATAAACAACAATAAAAACCAATATTATTGCAATAAAAATTGGGATATATAATTTTTCATTACAAATAGGATCATTAATTAAACTAATTGCAAAAGCAGTTGACCAAGAAACTATTGAAAACAATAATCCCTCAAAAGTTGCAGTCTGGACCCAATAGCGTTTTAAAAGAGAAAAAGAATTTAATGCTTTATTATTTTCTCTAACTTTTACCCAAAGCATGCAATATAGTTGTCTCATTGCTTCTTGTTCTTTTAATTTATTCTTTTTTGAATCTTCACTATTTGTTTTAGATTCTGTAAAATAGGATTTATATTTTTTGTATAGTTCATCGTTTTCTGCGTTGTTTGCTTTAAAAAGTGTTTCAATGCTTAAATAACTGATTTCAGGAAATAAATTTCTTATTGCTTTTCCAAGAACCCACGAAATTAAGCCAAGTAAATACGCAATAATTATACTTAAAAAAATTAAGTATCCATTTAGTTCCGAAATTGATTTTAATATTTCTTCGTCAGTAAGATTATGATAAATAAATAATATTGATAATCCTGTAGCGATACCAGAAACAATAAAAGATAAATCAAATATATCAAAGAAATCACCTAGTTTTTGTAAAATAGGTTGTGTTTGTTTTGCTAATTCTTCCATAAGTTTTTTATTTTTTTTTATGTAGATTTTCCATATATACTATTCATTCCATGAGGATAATTACTATAAATATGCTGGTTTTTCAGTAATTGTTCTTTATTGTCATCTAGTTGTGCAGCTTTTAAAGTACTCCTTTTTTTTATTTTATTAAACTAACACTTCGTTGATTAATGTTAGTTTGTCGTTGTGTTAGCACGATTAGGCTAATATTAACCACCGAGTGATTTTAACTTTTTTATGTTTATTGAAGATTATACTAATAGTGTATACATGTTATTGAAAAAAATTAACATTAACTTTTTTATTGAATTGTCTAAATCAATGTTTTTATAATTCAAGATTAACCGGATGAGCCCTTAATTCACCGTCTTTCCATTTTTTTATTGGATTTTTAATTATTGTGATTAGTGATTTATTGCTTAAAACATTTTTCACAATATAAAAACTATATTTATTTCCTTGACCTAATTTGAATTTCTTATACGCTAATGACCATTGATAACCATTAACTGGAAATAGGTCTTTATCGTCCATTTTGGTACTCTTAACTTCAATAAATTCAATTTCTTCTTCTCCTTTTTTGATAATGATATCACATCCAATTCCTTTTTTATTTTCGGAATTAAGAAGTGAAATTGTATATTTTTCGTTATTTGCATCCTCAAATTCTAAAACGCTTTCTGATTCACTTTTAAGAGTTGCTTTTCTAGACCATACTTTTTTTAAATGCTTCATTGCTAAAAATTCTCCTCTTTCACCAATATCATTTTTCATTTGTTGGCTTTGTTGATTACCTGATGGTGTTTTGGGTTTTGTTGGTTCTTGAGAATTATTAGTATTAGCATCAGGAGAATTATTATCAACTTCTTTGCCTTCAACATTAGAATCATCAAATGGTACAAAAGCATCTTCAATAGTTTCCATATCTTCTATATCTGGAGCATTTTCTAATTCTAGCTTTTCTGCTTCTCTATTTGTTTCTCTAGTAATTTCTGCAATTGCAGTTGCTAGATCAATACCTTTTTCGCTACAAAGCTTTTCAATGGCTTCAAATTGGCTAAACAATATTTTTCTATCCTCAGGTAACTGACCTAAAAGTATCTGTTCTGCCTCTGTTTGAAACTTCAAATTTTCAATTAAATAAATTCCTTCATCTGAATTGTTTATATAACCAGAATCTAAATCTTTTAATAAAATTTCTCTTGGTTTCTTTGGGATATCGCTATTGTTGGTGTAAAGCCAATTTGTTTCTTGCAAAATTTTAAGTACTGAACTTCTAAATTTAGCAGTATAATAATATCTGTAAGTCCAACTGTATTCTGATTTAAATAACGTTTTTTTATCACTTTCGTTACTCAAATAGTTTAATAAAATGTTCCAAATTATTTGTGAGTTTTCTTTTGATAAATTTTCTTGCAAAATTATATCTTCCAATCCTTCTAACTTATGGTCCACTATTTTTTCGCCGTGCCATTCTGTTATTCTTGAATCATTTATAAGTTCAAGACGTAGTTTTTCTTTCAGTTTATTTGATAGTTTTAAATCGTTAATTAGTAACCAAGGATGATTTTTAACATTACATTTTTTGAAAAAAGCATATAAAATTTCTTGATCAATATTTTTGTAAACGTTTGTATTTATGAAATATATGTTTTCAGAAAAACTAAAATATTGTTGTAATAATTCTGAAGGTAAATAAACATCCTCATAGTTTTGGTATGATTTTTCTCCGGACATTGCATTTACAGAATGAATGAATTTAATCTTATTGCCTCGCAACAAATCTATTATTTCATCTTTGAAATTATCACTTGATTTACTAAACACCTCTAGAATTAATTGAAAATGTTCTAAATGTGTTTTTTGAGTAATGTTTATTTTACTTGTTTTATATAATGGAATTATATGATTTTTTATATTATCAAAAAGATTAGGCTCTCTGATGCCTAATTTTTCTTTAATAAAGCCCATTGCTCCTTTTGATTGCAATACTTTTGGGCTAACAGTAGTATATGCTAAATTTTGTTTCTTTAGAGGTAGAAAGACTATTGGTTTGTCATTAGAATCAAATGGTTTTGAATGTTCACCATTATTCAACCTTATAAATGCTTTTTGTCTTAATGCTCCTTGATCTTTTTTATTACCACTTCTCCATAAAGATTCTTGTTTTCCATTTAAAAATTCATAGAATTTAATCATCCAAGAATCTGTTTTAGTTATAAAGAAATCGTCGGTAACTTTTCGAGCAAAATCATCTGGAGTGTATTCTTTAATATTTAGTTGATTTGTGAAGTAATTATAAAGTTCTGGAGTTTTATCGACTGTTATTTTGGTATCCATCCAATACTTCTTTTCAAATAAAATTTGCAAATCTGTAACACTTGAAATTAAAGAAGTAAGTTCACGACCTCTAACAATTGCTAAATCTTGAGCTGCTTGATAATTATTTTTAAACATCGTTGGCAAATATTTACCATTGGTTAAAAACTCCTCTTTTACAGCGTTAAAGAAATTCCAGTAAACTATTTTATTTTCATCAATCTTATAATCCAATGGTAATTGGTTTAAGAAATCTAATGAAATAAGTTTATTTTCTCTGAAATGAATAAGAACACGTTTTATTAATTGTCCTAACTCTTCTAGCAATTCTAGATTTACAGGAAGTTTAAAATCAATATTGTCTCTTGCAGGTGTTGTGCTAAAAGGTGCTTGAATTAAGTAATTTAAAAATGTTTCATATCCTGTTTCAAAAAAAGCAAATAGATTACTTGTCTCTGATTTGACAATTTGCAAAACCCCATCTACAGTTTCCTGTTTAAAAGCAACTGCAATATTTGGTTTGTTTTTTAATTTAGAAAACTCCTGACTAACTACATTAGTTTTAAATACTAAATATTGATGTTTTTCTTTATTTACAGATACTATTGAATTGAATGCTATTTCACTTCCTTTAATTGGTTTCTCGTTTTTATTGAAATTGATTTTATTATTATCCCATTTTAGAGTGATATTTTTTAGGTTAGAAAGGAATAATAAATTGTAATATTCAAAGGTTTCAAACTTTATTTCTATTAATTTGAAAATCTCGTAACTACTTAATTTTTTATGTTCAAAATTTAATGTTATTGTTGTATCGGTGTAATTATTATTGTCACTGAATTTATCTGGAAGGACAAAATTAATTATTTGGAAATCATAAATTCCGGATTGAATTCTTGGGCTTTCGGTAACAGCATAAACGGATTTAAAACCAATACCAAATTTTCCAATTTTTTCTAAATCTTTCTTTTTATCATTTTTTAAATTACTAATACCTGTAATTGCATCAATATCAGTATCTGAAAAGTGTATACCGTTATGAGTAATTATTAATTTATCAGTTTGTAAATCAAAAGTAATATCAGTCGCTTTTGCGTCTTCAGCATTTTGTAATATTTCATAAACAAAGTGAGAAGCATCAGAATATAACCCAACTAAAACGGTAGTCAAATCGAACCCATTTTTTATTTGTGCGTCAACAAATTCCTTCCTATTTTTTATTAATTCTTGAATTTTCATATTACTATTTTGATTTTGGACAAATTGATTTCCAATCGCATTTACTACAAACTTGTTTTTCTGGTTTTCTTGGAAATTTGTTTGATACTATTCCATCTATAGCGGAACTTAATTGTGCTTTTGTCTCAGCTATCTTTTTTGGTGTAATTATTACTTCTTTTCTTTCGGCTTTTTCAGCATCTAAATAATGTAAATAAGCTTTGTTGATGTTTTTTTGTAATGCCTCTTGGGCAGCAATGGTATATAATACAACTTGATGCGTGTACTTTTCTTCATAATGACTTTGAGGTTTTCCTGTTTTAAAATCGATTATCTCTAAAACATCTTCTTGACCATCGGCTCTTGAAAGTAAATCAATAGATCCGTTAATTAATGCTTTATTTTCAAAATCCATTTCAAAATTTTGCTCCGTTTTAACAGCCAATGAAAAGTCTTTTTTCCAAAGTTCTATGTAATTTTTTAAACTATTAAAACATGCTTTTCGAAGCATATCTTCTTGTTTAGTAGCTGCATATCTTAAATAAAAATGTTCGTTTACTAATTTTTGAACTTCTTTTTCAGTTGGAATTTTACCATTTCGTTCATAATTAGTGTGCATAAGATTGATTAGATTATGCACTTGTTTTCCATATCCTAATGCTTGGACTAATTCTGGATTGAAACCATAAATAAAACGAATACGATAATCATAACTGCAAGACATATAATACGATAGTTGACTGTAATTTGTTGGAAATCTAAGGTCACTATCAACTCTTTCTATATCACAAGTATTTCTGGTTGTTGGGTCATTAATTGGTGTTATAATAAAGTGATTGTCTTGTAATTCTGTAAAAAATGGATGCAATCCTGATGCTCTAGTATTACCCGTTTTAATTCTATAAGAAGTAACAAAAAGATATTTTTTCGCTCTTGTTACTGCTACATAATACAATCTTCTTTCGTCGTCAATACTACCACCATACCTACTGAAATCAATTTTGGTACTATCTAAAAAAGTAACTCTGACATTATTATTTGCGCGTGTTGCTTTTAAACTTGGAATAAAAACAACTGGGAAACCTAATCCTTTAGTTCCGTGAAGCGTCATTATTTTTACAGCATCAATTAAACCTTCATTAGCATTAGTAGAGCCTTCATCGTATGCATTAGAAACAAACGTATTAATGAAATCAACAAATCGAATAATGTCGTTTTTTGATAAATAAGTTCTTGAACCTTCAAAATCAGATATTGCTTGGCTAAAACGACCTAGATTGTATAATACAACATCATCAGCACTATCATCGTGAAATGAAATTTCATCTAATCCTAATTTTGATAACAGCTTGTAATATAGTTCTTGAAAACTCAATCTTTTTTGTTTTTCACACCAATCAATCAAATCATTAATTGCTTTTTTGAAATCGCCAAATTTTATTGAGAAAGTTAATTGAACAGCTTCGTGAATATCGGTTAGACTGTCATTTGGTTCGTTATCATCTTCTTTTACTGTCTCACCAATATATCTTAGAATTCTTAAAATGGCATTTACTTCATCGGCTTCCATTAAACCACCCATACCTGAATAAATGACATTTATTCCTGCATTTTCTAGTGCGTTTTTATACTCGGTAGCATCAGCACGACGACGGAAAAGTAGAACCATATCTGAATACTTCAGTTTTCTTGGTTCTCCTTTGTCCAGGTATTCTTTACCGTATAAGCTTTGTACTTTTTCTACAATCCAATCGACTTCTTCTTGTTGAGCATCAAAGCAAAGTTTATATAAATCTCCTCGTTCTGTGACTGCATTGTTAGGTAAAATTTGTTTAGGAATTCTGACTGTATTAGTTGCAATAAAACTGGAAGCACAGTTGATGATATTATCGTGTGATCTTCTATTAGTTGTAAGTGTATGGATTGTAACTCCTTTGTAATTTTTATTAAAATCAATAATATTTTTCACATCAGCACCACGCCATTGATAGATGGATTGATCATCATCGCCCACCACACAAACATTTTTTTGTCCTGAAATTAAACGTATAAGTTTTTCTTGAATTGGATTTACATCTTGGTATTCATCGATTGTGAAAAATTTGTATTGCTTTTGAATTTGCTGAATAATGTATGGGTCATTTTGTAAATGATGTACGGCTAAAGTTAATATGCCCGAAAAGTCCAAAAACTTTCTTTCATCCAGTTTGTCTAAATAGACTTGATATGAATTTTTAAAAGTTTCAGAAGCCATTTTATCTGAAGTTATGCTTTCTTCTCTACAGAAATCAACATCTGAAAGAAAAGTTCCTAGTGTCCAATTTTCCCAATAAGAAGGACTATTTATTGCGAAATAACCGTTGTATTTAAATCCTCTATTTTTTAAAGAACCATATAAACCCGCTAAATTAATATCCTGTTTCCATTTTAGAGAAACTGCAAATGCTTTGCGACTATTTTCATCTAACATATCATATCCTCGGTATTTTGGAACAAAATCTTGTAAAATTTTGAATGCAAAAGCGTGGATGGTTCCAATATACATATCGCCAATATCTGGCTGTTTTCCCATTAGTTCCGTAATCTTATCTCTAACCCTAAACTTTAATTCTTCAGCTGCTGCTTCGTTAAATGTTAATGCTACAATCTCAGAAGGTTTAGCAATACCTTGTTGAATTTGGTATGCAATACGCTCTGAAACGAATTCGGTTTTACCCGAACCTGCACAAGCAATAATTTGAACATTGCCTTTTAACAGTTTAGTATTGGATTGAAAAATAGGAAGATTGTGTATTGGCATATTGTTTTATTTTTTTTTTGTTTTTTCAAATACTTCCCAAGTATTTATATCAGTAGTTGGATAAATAAATTCTTTAGTAATTCCATCAGCTTCCAAACGTTTGCGAATATGATCTTCAAGACTTTTATGGATATTAAAGCAACTACAAAAACTATATTCTCTAGCTTCTTCTTCTGATTTAGTTTCCTTATACATTTCGTCACCAATTAATTCTATTGGCTTTGTTGGATGTGCATTCCAAAGGAAAACACCTTGTTGATTTTTTATATTATGACTATTATTTAATGAAAATTGAATTCCGGCATCTATATTTCTGTCACTAAAATATGCCATTGGAAAATTAATTAAGTTATCAATCATTGTGATTTTAGTGATTAGACCTGAACCATTTACTCGATTGATATCTAACGGTTTTCTGCCAGCAAAGTGTATTTCCATTGCAGCTCTTTTTTTCTCATCACCATTAGCAACCAAATTTATCATTCTTTTTAACTCTTCTTCTTGCATACTCTCGATTACATCTTCAATCATATTGCGCAAGTTTCCTTCTTGAAAGTATTCTTCTTCAATGAAATAAACACTACAATAATCTTCAATTTCTATCGTTCCCTCGTTTGCTTGAAGTCCATCTAAAGCGAAATAAACTGCATTCTGAAAACTGTATGTCCAATCCAGTAATGGAGTAGGACAATTATGATGTTGTAAAAAACTTAAAACAGAAATCGGATTTAAAGTATCGACGTGATTTGATTGTAAAAGCTCTATAATATTATCTGCATAATCGTTTTTTCCAATGTCAACTAGTTTACTTACAAAGTCTTCAAAATTAGTTCCTTCGTTAAAAAAATCATCACTTATCCAATGTCTTTGTAGTTTATTGTACAATCTCCATTTGGCTTCTCGTTGTCCTCTAAAAAGAGTGTTTGTCTTGCCTTTATATTCATCATAAATTTTATCGAATTGTTCTTCAGTATCGATGTTTTCCTGAGCAAAACTGTTCCATTTTTGAAGTGTAGACCTATATTCAGAAGCAAATTCAGAGCTGTATGGTGGAGGTATTGAATGTGAACCGAGAAGTGCAAGCATAAAAGCGTTTACTGTTGTACTAACCGTTTCAGGGTCAACTTTGCCATCCGGACCTTTTTTAACTAAAACTAAATCTTCTAGTAATCTAACACTAGGGATTTTCTCAATACCACCATTCTCCAAATATTCTTTGGTAAGCTTGATTTTTAAATCCAGATTTGAAATTACTCTTTTAGCCATTTATTTATGTTTTACAAAACACACTCAAAAACCCCAATCACTTTCAAACTACTCAAATCATCTTCTTCAAGAATAATATCCTCATATTCTGCATTAGTTGAAAGAGGCTTTAAAATAATAGATTCATGACTCCATAATTCTTCTTCAGTTTTTTTCTTGCTTCTATATTCTTTTAAAGTATAACCAGCTCCAAAATCAGCATCTTGTATATTACTATGTTCTACCAAAACAATTCTTCCATCTCGCGAGCCTCCAGAATATTTTCTAAAAAGACAGATGGAACCATTAGGTATAATTTTATTCATTGATTCACCAACCACTTTACAGGCAAATAAATCAGTTGATGGTTTGTATCTTTCTGGTAATGCAATCCAATCACAATCTTGTGCAGTTTGTAACTCGCTAAATTCGCCAGCTGCCACTTTAATATCAAACAAAGGAATGCTATTAATATAGGGTATGACTTCGTTTTGAGGCAAAAAGTTTATTACTTTTTCTACTTTATTTTTAGGTATGAACTTAGAAAGGTACTCTCTTAAATTTTTATCACAAGCATAAATATAGGTTCCTTTAATGCCTCTAAGCATAATGGTTTTATATATGTTTATAATGAAATCTTTTAATTCTTCTGGGTCATTGATAGATTGCTTTCCATTTTTGTCAAAATAGTTCTCTTTGATAATCACTATTTCATTTTTGGTTTTATCATAAGTAATCTCATTGCCAAAAATAATCCCTGCATAATTCAAATCATAACCTTGAGTAGTATGTATACATCCAACTTCATTAACCGAGTTTGGTGAATTTACCCAATCATTTGCTACACTGTTCCATTGTAGTTCAACACCATCAATTACAATATCAAAAAGCTCTTTGTTCTTGTTTGAAATCCATTGCCAAGAATAACCAGCCACTAAACGTGATAATCCATTTTCTTTATCTCTTAATTTAATTTCACTTACAATTTCCTCGATAGAATCAAACAGCATAAACTCATATTCTTTGGAATTGAATATTTTTGAAGTTGTATCTAATTTACAATTTAAAAGATTATTAATGTATTGTACATAATCATTTCCTCCACGAACTCTAAATTGAGATTTTAAATATTCAATTTTAGTCAATGGGCTAGCTTTTAATTTATCAAAATCTTCTTTTTTAGTATCGGAAGGTTTTATGGATTGATTTTCATCATAAAATAAAATGGAAGATTCAGATTGTTTAACAATCCAATCTAATTCGCTGCAATTCATTTTGTCCAACCCTAATTTATTACAAGCTATGTCAAAAGCACCATAATATGCACCTAGATTAATGCGTCGTCTTAGTCTGTGTGATTCATCAACAACAAGAATATCAAAAGTAGAATTAGATACTTCAGCTGGTCCAATAACCATATTGGCATTTAATCCTTTAATGTTTTTGAATACTTTTTTTAAGGTATTTCTAAATGACGACATCGGAACTACTAATGCCATTTTTGGATTTGGATATTTTTCTTTTAATTCATAAACAATTTGCATGAATTCTAATTCATCATTTCCAAATTCTTCAAAGTTGAAATCTTCATTATTGGTGTTTAATAATTTGAATAAAAATATTGCTAAAATAGTTTTACCAGTTCCTGCACCTCCTTCGACAACAATGTTTTTAAAGGTATTGTCTAAAAGGTTTTTCATGATAACCAATAGACCACTTTTTTGCTCTGAAGTTAAAGTTTTGTAGGGTGAATATTTAAATAAATCTGAATTATCAATAAAATCAATTGGATGTTTTGCAATACCTTCAGCTCTTAAATTATCCCATATAGACTTGAAAATATCCCAATAAACCTCTTTTTTTTGATAATAATTGTGATTTGCTAATCCTACATTTCCGTTAATCAATTTAAATTGTCCATCACCAGATATGTATTTTATTAAATTTGATTCAATGTCTAGTGTAGCAGATTTGTTAAACTTTTCACTCATAATTAAATGCAGAGCAGTAAGTTTATTTTTTTTATTGTTTTTCAAGTGACTTGTCATTCTTGCATAGGCATCAGTGGTTTCTCCAACATACGCTTCTTTGTTAATACCATCACTTATAATATAAACTATTGGCCACAAATCTTTTGCATAATGAATATTATGAAATTCATGGAATAAATTATAATCGAAATCAAATCTTTCAATTGAAAATAGAGGATTTAATTTCATAATTCATCATATTTTTTAGCAGTACCTTTAGCCTTGTCTACAGGATATTTTTCTGCATTTCTCTTAATTTTTTCTAGCACAATTTTTTCAACATCTAAGCCAAGTTTATCAGCAAGTAAAAAGGCATAGGCAAAAACATCAGCTAATTCTTCTTTTAGTTTGTCTTTATTTGCATCCTCGTGATTTTTCCAAAGAAATTGTTCTAATAGTTCATTAGATTCAATACTTAATGCAATTGATAGGTCTTTAGGATTGTGAAATTGTTCCCAATCTCTTTCATCTCTAAACTTTTTTAACTCATTAATTAAAAAATGAGTTTGAGGCTTAGAAAAAGGTTCTCTATTTATTAACAAAACAAATTCTTCTTGATAACCATGAGGAGAGAGTGAAACAGGATAATTATCATAAGTATAACCATCATTATTAATTTCATCTAATTCAATAGGATTATAATCATTATCAATTAGAAATTGATTAACTTCTTCAAGCATTTGTACTAAAGAGTCTCTTACTGGAAAGGTCTTGCAGAATATAGTTTCATCATATAGAAAACCTCCATATATTCTAGAACCTTCTTCGCTATTTGGAAAATATTTTCTTAACACTAAAATAAGTTTTAAATGATTATTCAAACCTACCAAAAATAAATCATTTTAACAAGAATTATGTAGGTAGTTTTACGTGATTTATCACAAAAATAAAAACCGCAAAACGATGTGTTTTACGGTTTTCTGTATTAGGGTAAAAATAATTTAAAAAACATAATTAAATTGGGTGTTTGGTTTGAGGTTCGGGTTTTTTGTTTTCTTCGGCAACTAGCGCAGTTTCTTTGTTGGCGTAGTTTTTAATCATGTACACCGTGATAAGTGCTAAAGGTATTCCCAAACAAGATGTAACAATATCAAGGCGCGTTAAATCGATATAGTCTTCAAGAGTTTCACCTTTCAACATTCTTTTAAAAAGGTATTGTCCAACGTAATTGGTAATAATCCAAAGCGTCCACCAAGTGCCAATAATAAAAGTATTGGTAGCCACCTCTTTTTTGGTAGCAGTGGTAAGTAATTCGCTGGTTTCCTCATCGAGTTCCTTCATAATATGGTAAGGTCGATACAAGCTTATGATGGGTACAAACCAACTTCCTGCTGCCCAGCCCTCACTGTGTTGGGTGTTACCAGTGCGCACAGCAAGATTAAAATAAGCCCTACGAAACCACAGAATAAAAAAGACTACACTCGCTATATAAGCAACGATATAGAAGTATCCAATCATTTGTTCGCGCAAATCGTTGTTTTCTAGTACTTCGTCTGGCGTAAAAATACCGTTTTTTAAGTCCATCAAAAGCTGGTATTGAAAATAGGCAGAAACCGCCGAAGCCATATCTATCAACAACACTATCAAGATAGCAATCATTACATATTTGGCTCTGTTTTCGTTGGGTTTTAAATGGTCTTGTTTGTTTTCGGTAGTAGGAATAACTTGTTTGTCTTGTTCAAAGTAAGGGCAAGATTCATCGTCTTTGGGTTTAAACCCTCTAATATTACAGATATCATCAGCTTCGAAAGTGCCTTTTTTTCGATTCAAACAAGTTTTGCATTGCGCTAGTTGTACGTCGGTCATTGGGTGGGTTGGTTTAGTTTTGTCAAACGTATCAAAAATAATTTGTTTGGGCAATTATTTGTGCAGATGTTTAGTGATATTGAGATCAAAAAAGTCATTTGAGATTATCACAGATTGAACGTATTATTGTTAAATAAAAAAAAATCCCAAGTGCTTTGACACACTTGAGATCTCAGTTCACAATTGTACTTCGGTATAACTAACTCCGTTTCCTTATGCGATTACTACCGTACCAAGATATTGGCTAGTAGCATACAGCTTATCGTCGGTGGCGGCAAAAGATGCCCACACTTGCACGGTAAGACCTGTTAAAAAAGCAGGTACTATTACATTGCTTGTACCTTGACTACGCATACCTGCATTGAGCGCATGAACGGTAGTTTTGGTAGTTGCTTCGTAGAGTACTACTACCAGTTTGTCGGTGGTTTCGGCATCACCTTGTCCGCTGTTGTCTGTCCAAGTGATGTCTACACTTTGTCCTGTTCCAGCGGCTGCAGTGGCACCGGTCATTCCTAATAAGTCGCCACGACTGAAGAGTACTTTGCTAAAATCCCAAACCAAATCGGGATCTGCATAGTTGATGGCTTCTCGCATTAGGTACGACATGGCCTGGTTGCGTCGGGTTTTGTCTCCTGTGTTGTTTCCAAAATAGCGACCGACGACGCTTTTTAGAGGAGTTAGGAATTCGGTTACCATTGTGAATTTTTCACGTTGTAACAATTGTGTTGCTGTAGCTACTCGAGTTGTTTTTCGAGGTAAACTACGCATTACGTCTTTGCCGCGCCACGATGCGCCGACAACTGGTCCGACTTTCCCAGAAAATGCACCTAAGATGCCCTTGTTGTATGTTCCCATTTTGTAAAAATTTAAGGGATTAGTAAATAAATTTTTGTTGTAGAGGCGCGCACTCTTCCAACGGTGTCAAAGATAAAACGAAAAATCAATAAAACAATCATAAAATATTGATAGTCAGATAATTGGAATAAATTAGAAGCAAATAAGACTATTGAAAATAATTGCATATTATAGCATAATTTCGGGTTATTTGAAATAGTTTGAAAGGGTTTGAAATCATTGAAAGGAAATGAATAGTTTTGAACTATTTTGAATAGTTTTGGAATAAAATGAACGGTTGCTGGGTAAAAAGTAGGGGTTTGGTTCGTATTTGGTTCGTATTTGGTTCGTAAGCGATTGCTATGCGTTTGGTTGGGAGGGAGGTTTTTGCGAACGAAGTAGGAACGAGGTAGGAGTCAGATGGCAGTGGTCAGTGTTCAGTGTTCGGTGTTCAGTTTTCAGTTTTCAGTTTTGGTGAACTTCAACATTCGTTAGTCAATATTGAATATTCAAAATTTTAAAAATGTATTGAGAACTTAGGAGCACAGAAGTAAATATAAACATTGACAAGGAGGTCCACCGATGATAAAATCAAAGTAGTAATAGCATTTAATTGTAAATTGCTAAGTTGAGGTTTGAAACAATGTATTGAAGATATAACTTTATATGACTTGGTGTAGTCGTTTGTACAACTAGTTGTACACTTTAGAAAAGATAGAAGGTGTGTTCACACGAAAGCGAAGTAATTGTTTTAATGGGTAATAGCATGGAGTAAATGCCTATTACAAATCCACCATAACCTGCAGTAGGGTCTACAACAAATGTGCGTTTTTCATTTTGTTTACAAGTGATTTTGTAAAGAAACTTTCTGGATACACAAATTTGTTTCCCATTTTACTGTATGGAATTTTATTCTCTTTTCTAAGGCGCCACAATGTAGTGTTGCTTACTTTAAATCTAATTTTTAAGTCAGCACTATCCAACCAATTAATTTCTTCTTTTAGTGGTTGTTGTAGTTTCTTGATGGTTTCTTTCATTTCAGAAAGATCTTGCAAAATTTCTTTTTCTATTTTCAAGGCGTGTAAGATTTAATTAATACCTATTTTAATTTAGACGAAGTTATGTAAATTATAACTTCATTTCCAAATGTTCGTGCTTTGATGTTTTTTCAAAAACGTCTGTTACAAAGATTGTGAATTTTAAACGAAAAAGAAAGTCAAACATATTGACAATCGGCTTTAGTTTTTAACAATGTGTAGGAAAACTACCAATTTTTACGTTTTGTATAACTATTTGTTAAATAGCGTTTTACAAATGGTCGAAATAAAAAAAATCCCTAAAAATAAGGGATTTATGATTTTTTACGATAAGTTTTCGTGGTGGTTTTGGAGGGTTTGTTTTCAAATCAAAAGATTTAATTATTTGATTCTATATTAAAATAATAAATGCCATAAACAATCATTATTTATGGCATTAATTTAATTATCTTAATCCATAAACTCATTGAGTTTATTTTTGTCAATTTTAGCAACAAAACTGTTGGTTTGCTGTACTAATATTTCCAAAACATGAGAAACATTATTCTTTTGATGTGCTAAAGCATCTTGTATTGCTTCTTTTTCCGTGGCTCTCCATTCGCTTTTTAAGTCTTTCTCTTTGCAAACGGCTTTGTAACGAATCGTAAATTTGAACGAATCGTTTTTTAGGGTGTTTTTTGCTGGCATAGTTTATTAATTATAAGGTTTAAAACTGATTGGTAAAGTGAATCTTAGTCCTATGTTGTTTCTTTCAAACAAATCATAAGTCGAATCTTTAGAATTAAAAACATTTACTATGTTGTAATATATCTCTGCATTTATAACCGATTTTTCTTTAATCTTGTTTGTGAAAGGGAAAATGATACCACCACCAAAATTGTAAACTGGTTTGGCACGGTCAGTATATTTGCTATTAGGAAACAAATGAAATCCAATCTCACTTTTCTCAAAAGGGAAATGATAAAAATGAGTATCAAGAGTGATTTGTTTCACATCGGTTCTATAATTTCCTTGGTAAGCAAAATATTTTTTAGAAACCTCTCTAGTTTGATTAGTTGTTGTTCCAAAAGTGTTAGTTTCAGTAACTTCAATTTTATCCAAAAAATTAATATTACTATTCAATCCCAAATTTAAACTAGAAGTTAAATAGGTCGCTTTAGTAGCACTTTTAACATTGATATAAGAAAATTGCGACTTAAACTCATGACTTAAATAGCTTTCTTTACTAACTTGTTTGTTATATACTTCCATAGGATTTAATAATCGGAACTCATCATTTCTAATTTTGTAAGAGAAAGTTAGCCATGAGAAACGAAATCCTTCAAGTTTTAATTTTGATATATCATTTTCTTGAAGACTTAAAGCTTTCTTATTTCCTGCTTTTAATTGCTCTTTTAATCCATCATAATCTTTGATAGTTTGTTTATTAGATTCAATATCAATTATGTTTTGAGCTATTGTGAAATTATTATTCTGAATTTTTGCATTGATAATTTCTGATTGATTAGGTGTATTGAATTCTTTTAATTTTATTTCCAATTCGCTATTTTCTTTTTGCAATTTTTCATTACTAAGAAGCTTTGTTTCATTTGCTATAATGAGTGCGTTTTTATCAAATGAAGCCTCAATTTTAGCAATATCTTTTTGATATTCTTTTTCAATTTGAGCTTCTTTTTCTTTCATTTTATCAAACTCAGCTTTTGAGTAAATAATACTTTTTTTGACTTTGTTATAGATAAAATGATATTGAATTTCAGCACTTAAATTAGTGTTCAATTTTGAATTATTAAATACAGAATAAATTCCGTCGGTAATTCCACCAGTCATTTTAACTCCAAGTATATTTCCACTTTTGAAGTTCCAAGTTGGACTAAAAGTCACCTCCGATTTTTCAACATCAAATCCGGCATAACTGACAATATTACTTGAAGATTGACCTGTTGCCAATTTTGAAAAATTTGTCAAAATAAGTTTATCAAATTGTTTTTCAGAAATCAAATCTTTTTCCATTACTTCCTTTTTTTGACCAAAGGTGTATAGGCATGATATTATGCAACCTATTAAAATTACTTTTTTCATATTTAGTGTTTATTGGTTATTTAATATAGAGTTTTCGTTGTTTGTTTTTCAAATCTTTGCTGTTAAACCAAGCTTTGTACCATCGATTGCTGGCAACCGCTAAATCGTCAAGATGCATAGTTTCGTCCGCTTTTATCTCATTGTTTCTCCAATGAAAATGGTCTACCAGTCTTAGGGCTTCAATAGCAAAAGCAGTGACTATATCTTTGTCGTGAATTTCAAGAAGGTTATCACCATTTTTTTGCTCAGGATTAAAAGCCAGGTTACTGCTACCGCAATAAACTACAGGATCATCACCTTTAAAATTGACTACTATAAACTTGTGATGAATAGCATAACCACTGATTCCGGCAACAGCTCCAAAAGGTTTAGGTAGCACATTAGAAATTCCTTTGGCAGCCACTTTGATTCCTCTTGAATTGTTAGGTTTGTATAAGAAAACTTCATAGTCTTCGGCTGTTTTACTTATAGTGTCTGTTATTCCGTAGGTATAAATGTTGTTGTTTTTTAGTTGTGTTCTAACAGCGGTTAAGATGCTGCTTTCACTGGTGTCTTTCATAATAGCAAATAAAACGTCTGTGTTTCCAGTTTTGGTGATTCTAGAACTAATTCTATCAAAAATGCGTTGGGCATCAACTTTTTCGTGTGGTGCAAAAGTGATGGTCATTTTGGGCATTCCAGTTTCATTGAATTCATAATCTAAAACGGTTGGTTCTTTTCCTTGTAAAGTTTTTATTTTGGTTACAGAAAAAGAGTTTTCAAACAGATTGTTGTAGCGTTCAGCAATGTTTTTATTATCAAAAATCAAAACATGATTGGAATTGATGTACAAGCCATTAGTAGAAAAATTTGTAGAACCAGTAAGTACCTTTACAGCTTCGTTATTGGAATTGAGCATGATAAAAACTTTGCAATGAGCAAGTCCGTTATATTTTCCTCTTACCAGTTGTGAATTGCCAGTTGCTTGAGCATGAAATAGTGCTTCAAATTTGTTTTCATAAGAATCGTGTTCGCCATGTTCGCCTGCATTATCAAGAATAATTTTTAATCGACCTTGACTTGCTAATAGCAAAAACCTTTTTACTATCTCTGGTTCGTTCAAATCGTAAGCCAAGACTTTCAGAGTTTTACTGGCGTCATTTTTAACTTCGTCAAGAAAATCTAATATGCGTTCTCTGGCTTGCCAACCCAACCATTTATGTTGTTCTTCAAAGGTATAGTCGACGCTTTCATATTTTCGCTTGGTGTCATTCCAGCGTTGGGCAACATCTGCTTTTTGAGTGATGTCAAATTGCAAATCGGTTTTATTGGGACGTACTTTATTGTTTTCCACATTAAAGCGTTTGGCATAAGCTACAGACGAAACAAAGCCACGAGTAAAACCTATTTGAGTTTTCTTTAAATCAAACGGAGTGACATTTATTTCAATGCTCACTGTAAGGGAAGTATCAATTGGTAACAATACGCCATTTACCAAATAACGAGGCGTGATTTCGTAGTTGTAATCACCAAAAACAGCATTTTGAGTGTTTACATTGGTATTGGGAACATGGACCCAATTGAATTTTTGAATAGGAGAATGGAGTGTAGAATTCTTTTCATCAAAAGGAGTATTTGATGCTGTTCTAATAGCATCTGGAAATGTAATTCGGTTATAGATATAATACTTTTCGGTACTACCTTTTATTCCATATCTAATAGTAAAACCTGCTAAATTATTTCTTAGCGATGTTTTAAGGTCAAATGCTAAAAGTGTCATAGCATCACCTTTGTAAGCGCGAACACTTACTCCATTGTTTTGATTGAATACTTCCATAAATTGCTTATTAATTAGTTCAAAATTAATGCAATTTAACAAAAATAAACTCCCTACAAATAGGTATTTTTACTTGATTATGAAATAGTTGAAATAAAATGAGCTTATTTGTCCTTCTCTAGATTTTTCAATATCTGTTCTTCCAACTCTTCAAGTTCTTCCTCGATATATTCTTTAACCAATTCGGTGATTTCGCTTTCTGTTTTGGTGTGAGTATTCATTACAGAATTGTTGGCATCTTGATGAGAGGAAACCAGTTCGTTCAATTTTAAATTAATCAATGCCGAATAACGATTGAATGATTTTTGAATTAGAAACAAACTCAAAAAAGTAGTCCCAAAAATAAAATCGCCAATATTTTGATGCGAATCGTTGGAAGTGAACAAATTGGTTGCCCACCAATAAAGCACCAAGCACAGCGCCAATGAAAAAGTAATGCTACTTCCTAATATTTTTGTGGCTAAAGCGGTAACACTTTCAAATCCTCTTTCAATCTTCAGCGTAATTTTCATAAGAACGGTTTTTATAGTAAAGTGCAAAGATGGTCATAATGCCATCAACTTTAGGAATAATAAGCACTTATCTAACTATTCAGTATAAAAAGAAATCCGTGACCATCAGTAGCATCCGTTTCATCCGCGTTCCAACTTCACCGCAAATTCGCAAATTTTCTTTGTTTATAATGAAGATTTTTAGTTTTAAAACAATAACTCTGTGAAAAACTCCGTGTAACTCTGTGTTACAAAAACTCAGTTATTAGCCACTGATTCACAGATTATTCTATGAAATCTATTCTAAGCGAAGCGACTTTATGTTCAAAGATAATCTATGTTTCTATGTGGTTTAAAAAAACATTGTATAACTCCGTGCCATACTTCGTGTAACTCTGTGCTCCAAATAAAAGCCACCTCGACCTTCGGCCACTCCTCCAGAGGAGGAGAAATCTAAAAAAGAAACTCTGTGTAACTCCGTGCCATACTTCGTGCAACTCTGCGCTCCAAAAGAGCAAAAGATTATCGCTTCATACTAAAATGCCCTTTATGCGTTCTACCATCGGCACGGTAGGCAACAAACCAATAATCGTCAGAAACCAGTAGATTTCCGTTGTAAGTGCCATCCCAACCAGCACTCTTTGAAGTGAAAGCCGTAACGGTTTTACCATATCTATCAAAAATCTCTACTCTAAATTCAGGTTCGTTTTCAGCGTCTTTAATTCTCCAGTAATCGTTATAGCCATCACCATTGGGTGTGAAATATTTGGTGTAGTAAAGCAACCAAATGGTTTTAAGGGTAATGCCGCAACCAGCTTTGTCTTTTACATAAATGGTATACAATCCTGGTGCTAAATTGTTAAAGTAGTTTTCGTCTTGAAACGTAGTGCCATCTAAAGAGTACTCATAAGAACCATTGCCAGAAGTTATCACAGTAATACTATTTTCATTCGAAGTCCAATCGGAGGTTTCAAAACCTTCTATAACTGGTGGTCCCGAATTAATTACAGTGATGTCTTTAGTGTTGGTACAGGTTTGTCCGTTGTAAGTATTTGTTGCTGTAACCGTTAGGTTGGTTACACCAATAGCCGTAATACTTACCGATGGAGTAGTAGCACCATTCGACCAAAGGTAAGTGGTTGTTGGTAAATTATTGAGCGATGCATCAACGACCGTAGGATTTGTTGAGCAATTTAAATAGCTGGAATTAAGATTCAAACTAGGAGTTTGTCCAACAATTAAATTAAAACTTCTTAATTCATAACAATTAGGAAGCGAATTAAGTACGATTCTAGTATGAATAAGTTGCGGATTACTTACCGGATTGAAATTAACCAAGTTAGTAATAGCGTTAGTTCCATTTTGTGCATCAGCCAATGTAGTGTGATAAGTTATGGTATAATCACTAGCTGGTTGCGTACCCAAAATAACAGCAGTTTGTTGCGTTAAATCAAAAGTTTCGTTGTTGGTAATAACCGTTTTACATTCCAATACATCACTTGGAGTTGTTATCAAAATGATGGAACCAAGTGTACTAACATCAAACAATCGGTTGACAATATTGCCGCAAATATCTTCTATTTGAAAAAGATAAATGGCAGGCGCTAAATTGAAAAAAGTATTGGAAGTACCATTGTCAAAAAAGAAAGGCAATCCGTCTTTTTGTACCAAAGTATAGCGCAAAGGAGTTGTTCCGTTGGCTTCAACAAAAACATCTAACGCTCCACTAGTAGAACAAGGCAATCTATAGGCATCTATAAATTCTAAAGACTCATTATAACTTAATGTAGGAGCTAATATTTCAATACAATTTTTATCAGCGCTACTTACAACAGCTTTATTCCAATCGCTACCATTATTGTAAGATAAAAAGGCACGAACAATACGGAAAGTACCATTAAAACTGAAATTAAAATTGGTGGTATTATTGGCTAAGGAAATGGAATTAGTTTCGTTGGGTACAGTTCCATCAGTATAAAGGGCATTGGTGCTAGGATTACCCCAAGTATTAGTAACCGGATTAATTAATTTTTGCAACCAATAGGTTTGACCTGCTGTTCCGTTACTTACAAAGTTTAAGGCAATATTGAAAGAACCGCAATTAGGAATCAATGAAAAATTGGAAGCCGTAATGCTATAACCTTGTACACTTACGGTAATGGTATTAGTGAAATTACATTCGTCAGTTCCAGTAAAAGTGTAACTTCCAGCCGGTAGATTATTCATATAAAGAACACCATCAGAAGCAATGTTGGAAGACACATTAAAAGGTAAACTAAACCCAAAAGAAGCAGGAGCAGCTGTAATACTAATTGAAGTTAATTTTGAATTCAAACTTTCAATTTTAACAGCACTTGTAGTCAAACCACAACCATTTCTTATGGCACTAGCTAAACCTTGATCTACATAAGCAGGAACAACAGTTGAAATAGGAGGTATAATATCATTACAAGTATTGGTCAACTCAAAAGTATAATTCCCTAGAGGAACCGGATTTAGGGTAATAGCACCATTAGCATCAATCAAAGAAGTGATGTTATGAGGTAAAGGAAACGGATAGTCCGAAGGTGCTACCGTAACTAAGCCACTGGTGATGATATAGCCAGGTATAGCGATGTTTATGTTTCCTGTTGTTGTCAAACAGCCATTGTGAGTTCCTGTTGCTGTTGGAAGAGGAGGTCGGTCTATTATCGAAAAAGAGACATTTTGAATAGTACCACAGGCATCTGTAATGGTGGCATCATAATTCCCAATAGGTGTAGGCAACGAATCATTTCCAAAAGAAACACTATTTTGATTGTAAGGACCAGGATAGGCGTTGTTGAAAAGCGCAGGATTAAATCCAGCAGGAAATGAATTAAAATTTATGTTATATGGAGGAACAAAATTCGATAGCGTAAACGTAAAAAAGTTTTCGTTACAATCGAGTGTGGTAATGGTATTGGTTAAATTTATTCCGTTGTTTACAATAAAATTTGAAGAATAAGTTGTTCCACAAGCATCCAGAATAGCAAGCGAATAACTAAAATTCTGATTGATGTAATTGGTCATGGTTTGCACCAAATTTTGTGATGTGGCATTCCCTGAATTCAACGTACTGTTCAAAACAATAGGTGTAGCTCCAGCAGGTGGAAAAATGGTGTAAGTAATGTTTAATGGATAGCCAATAACAGTCCCAGTAGCAGCGGTCAAGGTATTGGTAACCGAAACTAAGTTGCAATTAACTGGTGAAGTTTGAGCCGTTTGAGGTTGTCCAATGGTAAGGCCGGTAGTATTTTGAACCACCGTAAAAGTCGTTACAACGCCTATTCCACAATTATCAAAAACTCTAATTTTATAAACGCCAACAGGCAAACCTGAAAAAGTATTAGAACTTTGTAGCGGAAAAAGCAAAGGACCATTAAAGATTTCATAAGAAACAGGAAATCCAGTAAGGGTATTAACCGAGATAGTACTTGTATTAGAACAAGCCTGATTTAAACTTTGAACCGAAAAAGTTAAAGGCACAACCGAGTTTACTATGGTTGCATCTTGTTGTTGCTCGGTAGTAGTGGCACCATCTGTTTCTCTTGCAATTACTCTATAGTCTCCTGCAACCAATCCGTTAAGTGTTGCAGCAGTTGTTGTTGCAAAAGGAGTAGTGGTATTGGGTAATTTATAGATGATGTACTGAATACTTCCTCCAGCAATAGTATTGGTTGCATTAAATAGCAAACTACCATTTCCAGCACAAGTTTCGTTAGCAGTTGTAACAGAAAGGTTGAATCCAAAACCATCAAATTGGTTCAGAAGAATGATAAGATGAAGTATGTAAAGGTACCTTTTCATAATAAATATTATTAACAAATCTACTAAATGTATTTTAATAAAACACGATAATTGGTAACATTTTAACGATAAAATGGTAATTTTGTTGTTTTTTGTATGTATTAGATTACATTTATTTTGCATTTAGAAAGGAGTTAGTTTTTTCAATCTGCGATTGAAAAGCTTTTTTATTCTGAATTAACTTCGTTATTCCAGAATGGGTTCTTTAGTTAGAATAGGGATATTTGTTTCAATCTGCGATTGAAAAGCTTTTTTATTCTGAATTAACTTCGTTATTCCAGAATGGGTGCTGTAGTTGAATGGGAAGGTTTTTCAATCTGCATTTTTTCTGGATTTTGCTTCGCAAGTTTCGATAGCGCGGAACTGCATTCCGTACCCACAAAGAAAATAAACAAAAAAGGCACAACAATAAAAGTTGTAGTTTTTTTATATATTTGTTATTCAACTTTACGCCAATGTCAACAAAATACAAAGCCACAACAACAGAAGAATGCTATTTTATCACAATCACAACTGTTGGTTGGATAGAGTTTTACTAGATTAAACCCGAACGCTAGGATGTGTTCTATGTTCGATAGCGCGGATGATTAATATAGCGCAAAGTCAGGAGACGTTTGCGCAGCCTTTCCATAGGACGTCAATTTAATTGTTGCAGAGCTGGAGTTACGAAGTTCGCAAATGCGTGAAGCGGCCAAGCGTTGTTTGCAACCTTACCAAAATTACTCATAAAAAATACCGTTAAACAACGGATACAAAAAGGGTGTTTTAACGGTAATACACTACAGAAATTAAACATATTTTTGAACAATATATAAACTAAGAGTAACAATAATCGTTTACAATTGATATTACAAAGTTAACTGGAGCAACCTGAAAAGCCAAACCAAGAGTAGGGAAAAACTAAAACTATAAATTATGAAAAACAAATTTAAAATTTTAATTGCTGCAATACTATTTGTACAAATACAACTTTATTCGCAAGAAAAGACCAAAGTAACATTTGGAGGTAATGCGGCATACCATATTGGAACTAGTTCTCAAAAAGAAAGCACTAGCCCATTTCTATTTTTTAAAAATGGACAATCGGCAGGACTCGACTTTACCTTGGTTCCAAAAACAGGAACAACAAGATACAAACTTGCAGTAGATTATATTATGGGAACCAATGACGAAAACGCAGTAAATATTTATGCTAAAGAGCATAACATAGAATATTCAAGCTATAAATTTACCAAATCAAATCTAAGTGGATTTAGTATAATGGCAAGCCCACAGTTTATGCTTTTTCCAAAGTCACAAAATAAAAAATTGCCTTTAATGTGGTTAGATTTAAAGGCAGGAGCTTTATTTAGCAATCAACAAAATGTACAGTTTTTTTTAGGACAAACTACTCCAAGTGCAGAAATAAAAAGCAATGCTATGAGTTTTGTTTATAATCCTACTTTAGTGGTTAATGTTATAAATACGAAAAAGCTTTTTGTAAATCTTAAAGCTGGCTATTCCAATTTTGGTGGATTTGGATTTGGCATAAATATTACTGAACAAGATTGCCGTGGTATGCCTTGTTATAGATGTGGGAATCCTGGATGTAACAATTAAACTTTGACTGTGTCGTATTTCAAGTACAAATAAAATTATATTAATAAAGATAGTAAAGCAAACCCTTAAAAAGACAACAAATAGCACAATTATGTAATACTTAGAAACCAAATCATAATGCAAAAGAAAGATAATTCCGAAAATGGCTCCCAAACCTTCAAAACCGATGGTGGCAAAACAAAATCCAATGCGATTGAAGTGCCTTCTTTTGCTTTGCCCAAAGGCGGTGGTGCTATAAAAGGCATTGATGAAAAATTTCCAGTGAATGCAGTGAATGGTTCTGCTTCTTTTTCTATTCCATTACCTGTTTCTCCTGCAAGAGGAACTTCGCCTGCTCTAAATTTGTCTTACAATTCGGGTGTGGAAATGGTATATTTAGTTGAATGGTAAGGTTTTTCAATCTGTATTTTTTCTGGATTTTGCTTCGCAAGTTCCAGAATGAGCTCCGTAGTGGAAATGAAAAGCTTTTTTTTAATCTGCGATTGAAAAACTTTTTTTGTATCCCATTTTTAATTCTTTGAGTAAGCTCAAAATTAAAAATGGGATACAAAAAAAGCCCTGACTATCGTCAGAGCTTTTCATTCTTAAGTGACCTCGACTGGATTCAAACCAGTAACCTTCTGAGCCGTAATCAGATGCGCTATTCAGTTGCGCCACGAGGCCTTTTTTGTGGGTGCAAATATAAGTATATTTGTGTAACTTGCAAACCAAATTTACTATAATATTAAAAAATATGCCACTTAAAAAGTACATCCGTGATATTCAGGATTTTCCAAAACCTGGAATTGGTTTCAAAGACATTACACCTTTGCTTAGTAACCCTGTTGCAAGACAAGAAACGCTTGAATTACTTCTTTCAACCCTAAAAGACAAGCAAATTAATAAAGTAATTGGAGTAGAAAGCAGAGGTTTCTTCTTCGGAATCTTATTAGCCGAAGCTTTAAATGCAGGCTTCATTCCTGTACGAAAACCAAAGAAATTACCTTACGAAACTATCTCAGCTACTTACGATTTAGAATATGGCACCGATACTTTAGAAATACACATAGATGCAATTGAAAAAGGCGATAGAGTGCTTATTCATGATGATGTGCTAGCCACAGGAGGAACTGCAAAAGCGGTTTGCGAACTGGTAGAACGCTTAGGTGGAGAAATAGTGCAATGCAATTTTCTAATGGAGTTAACTTTCCTTCACGGAAGAGATAAATTGGGAGACAATGAAATTTTTGCTGCGATGACTTATTAGTCAATAGCACGACAAGTTACATAGTAACGGTAAGCGATAAGCGCCATTTGCCATTTTTTAGCTTTAGCCAAATCCAATTGCTGTTTGGTAAAACTTGGCAGTAAAAGTTTGTTTATTTTAGCTAAGACTTTGTACATCACTTTTTTTTGCAAAGATAGTTTTTTAGTTTTATTTAGTTTGGAATAATAAAAAATGAGCCCGAAATAGTATCGAGCTCATTGGTTGTTAATTTATTAAAACGGATTTTATAAGCAGTTTTGCTCTTTTATTTTATCTATTAATGAATTGAAATAATTTTCATCTGCAGTATCTCTAAAACACATTATCTGATAAATCTTTTCACCATCATTTATAACAATTACCTGCATGTAAATATTTTCAATTTTAATATGAAGTCTCAAATCAATTATACAAGCATTAGTATTCTCGTATTTTTGATTAAGTAGGACTTTTGAATTGTTTTTCCAAGTTGTTATATAATCATTAGTCACCAATTCAGCTAATTTTACAAGTGACTTGCCTTTTTTATTTTTTGGAATTTCAAAGTATAAAATCCCAGTTTCATTGAGCTCATTAGAACTTAGAGCAATTTCTTCCACATTACCAATTCCATTTATTGTTCTTTCACCTTTTTCAGTGGAAGAATTTTTAAAACAATCAATTAAATAACTATAGTTTTTACTCTTCTGACCAAATGAAAAATTTGACGTAAGAAGAGTAGTTATAGTAAGAAAGGTTATAAAATATCTCATTTGCTAGGTTTTGGTAAAATTGCTACTATACTTTAAATAAAGTCTTCAAATTCAGAGACATTTTATTCTTATTTCCACTCAAATAAATGTTTGTAGCTGTTCCAGTTTGCGTAAATCAAGAAAACGTTTGCCAATAAAATAGCTGTTGCCATTGGTAAGTCTGATTTGGTAACTACCGCATGAATAAGAAAAATATTGATGCTAATAGGAAGTAGGACAATAATCCCAATACGTAGAAATTTTCCTGAAATTATAGTCAATCCTGCCAACAGTTCAATTGTTTTTGCAACAGGGAAAATGTACTTAGAAGCCATAAAACCTGCCATTAGTGTAGCCATATCACCAGTAGGTTGAGGCTGTGCCGGTCCGAGATTAAAGAAATAGGAAATGGAAGCAAACAACATCATGCCACCAAGTAGTAATCTCACAATAATAATTGCAATTCTCATAGTTTTAAAATTTATTGGTTAGTTTCTCAAAGATAATAAATTTTAATTCAAATAGAAAAACCACTACTAAGAGTGGTTCTGTATGACTATAATTCCAAATTTACTTTTTCAAATATTTTTTATAACCCAGATATCCTAAGAAGGCCATAAGGGCAAAAGGCCAAAGCACAACTACAAAAGAAATAATGCTTTCTAAAATAAACCAACCAGTTTTTAAACCATCCCAAATCTGAAGTCCAATATTCGGACGATAGGCGTTGGTGCTTTTTTCATTGGCAACCATTTCTTGTTTGACGGTTTGATCTTGATAGATTTGCAGTGTTAGTGTGCTAAAGTTCACTTGGTCTTGCAAGGATAAGTTTTCTATTGTTTTAGCATCATTTTGTTCTTTTTTGGTGTCAAGATTTTCTTCGGCATCAATAACCTGATTTAGTTTTTTGCCTTTCTCATCAATAGCAGTTGCAATTCTCTTTTCGGTAACAGTACTTCTTTTTTGAGCCATTTTATTAGACAACATTTGAAGTGTAACATCGTCGGCTTTAATAACGCGAAAGTTTAGAAAATCAATTTGCTTAGCTATACTTTTTACAACGGTATCCAATTGGGTGTTAGGAACTCTAATGGTTATATTGTTGTCAACAGTATATTTTGTGGTAACAAGCGTACTATCGGGACTTACTTTGGTTTTGTCTTCCTCATTTATATGGCTTTGAAGGTTGGTGTAGGTTACAAATCCACCAAATTTGGTAGTGGCATCTTCAATAATTGTAGTTGATTTGGCAACGTTTTTGACTTTGAATTTGATGTCGGCGGTTCTAACAAATTTTCGATTATTGTTCTTGGGCTCAACAGCAGCTGAAGAAGAAATTACACTTGTTGAATCAGCAGAAGCACTTGGTTGGTCGTAAGCCGCTTCGGTTGCGTTTTCATTTTCTGCTTGTTTGCAAGCAACGACAGTGCCCATAAGTAACACTGCCCATACGAATTTGGTGGTTTTGTTCATAGAAATTAAAATTAAAGTTATTATTTAGATAATTGTATTTAACTAGTAAGATATAAGTAGTTTTATTATCAATAATAATTTAATTTTAAGTGAAGTAATTGTGCCTATTTTCAGCAGTCTAAAAATCGTGCCAAAAAAAATGAAATTATAATTTTAGCTCAAAATATTTTTTGTTGTAATTTTGAAAAAATAAAAATTCCCTTTGAGAACAATCCAATCTAGAACTATTGAAAACCCTAAATTATTCAAGCAACAGCTTTTGTTGTGGTCCAATCAATTTAGAGAAGTGGTTTTTTTAGATTCCAATGAGTACCATCAACACTATTCCAATTATGATTGTGTAGTTGCCGTTGATGCTTTTACCTCAATAAAAACCGATTTTGATAAGTCATTTGAAGACTTACATCAATATCAAAGTCAGTCAAACGATTGGTTGTTTGGTTATTTATCTTACGATTTAAAAAACGATATTGAAGATTTACATTCCAACAATTATGATGGTTTGCACTTTCCTGATTTGTTTTTCTTTCAACCCAAAAAGTTGTTTTTATTGAAAGGAAATCAACTAGAACTGCACTATTTGTATTTGTGTGATGATGAAATGACTTCGGATATTGAAGAAATCAACCAGTGTTCCGTTTTTAGTACACAACATTCGGAAGTAGTAATTCAACAACGCATTTCTAAAGAAGATTATCTTTCTAAAGTGAGCAAAATGTTGCATCATATCCATCGTGGCGATATTTATGAAGCTAATTTTTGTATGGAATTTTATGCTGAAAATGCGATAATAAATCCTCTAGCTATTTATCAAAAGTTGAATGCCATTTCGGAGCCACCATTTGCCGTCTATTTTAAAAACAACACCGATTATTTAATGTGTGCTTCTCCAGAGCGTTATTTGAAAAGAGAAGGTAATAAAGTGATTTCACAACCCATCAAAGGAACAGCAAGACGAAGTTTTGATTTAGAACAAGATGCGCTTCTAAAGAAAGAGCTTTCAAATAACGAGAAAGAACGCTCAGAAAACATCATGATTGTTGATTTGGTTCGTAATGATTTGTCTAAAACAGCTACCAGAGGTTCAGTTCAAGTAGAAGAGTTGTGTGGCATTTACACTTTCAAACAAGTGCATCAGATGATTTCAACTATTGTTTCAGAAGTTGAAGGCACTACATCGTCAACAGCTTTGTTGCAAACTACTTTTCCAATGGGAAGTATGACTGGAGCTCCAAAGATTTCGGCGATGAACATCATTGAAGATTTAGAAGAAACCAAGCGAGGTTTGTACAGTGGTGCAATAGGTTATTTTACTCCCAATGGTGACTTTGATTTTAACGTAGTTATAAGAAGCATTTTGTACAATGAAAAATTGCACTACGTTTCATTTTCTGTAGGAAGTGCCATAACTTCAAAGTCAGTACCAGAGCAGGAATATGATGAATGTTTGTTAAAAGCCAAAGCAATGTTAGATACCTTACAAAATAATTAATTTTTTATGTTTAACTTAGCGCAATCTTACAATTTAAAAAAGGTATTATGAAGAATTTCAAGAAACTAATAGTGTTGGCAGTATTACTGTTTACTACTTCATTTTTTGCTCAAACCTCTCCTAAATATTATGTGGTTTTGGTTAAAGCAAAATGGTGTTCTACTTGTATTAAAAACGAAGATAGAGTAGTTAGCGAACTCCTATCAAAAGTGGATAGCAATAGTATGACAGTTTTAACAAACGATATAACTAATAAAGAAACCAAAGCCGCTTCTGCAGAAATTTTGAAAGCCAATGGCTTGGAATTTGTAAAGTTGCGTTCTTCAGGAATTCTATTTTTTGTTGATGCAAGAACTAAAAAAATCGTAGAATCAATTCCGATTTCAAAAACTACTGAAGAACTTACTAAAACCCTTGAACGAGTAGCTTCTCTATAAATATAAATAAAAGTTTGATGAGTTCTTTTCGTCAAACTTTTATTATTACTACTTTAGCGTTTTGATACTATAAATGCTACACCAATTTCAAAATCATTTGCAAAATAACTTTCCTTTTCTAAAGGAAAAGAAGCTCCTTTTGGCTACAAGTGGCGGAATTGATAGCATGGTTTTGGTACATTTACTGCATCAATTAAAGTATAATTTTGCTGTTGCTCATTGCAATTTTCAGCTTCGTGGAGAAGAAAGTGATGGTGATGAAGCTTTTGTTACTTCTTTTTGTAATGAAAGGCAGATAGAAGTTTTTGTTCAAAAATTTGATACTGCAAAGTTTGCTGAAGATTATAAACTTTCCATTCAGTTGGCAGCTAGAAAGCTTCGTTATGGTTGGTTTTATGAACTTTTAGATAAAGAACACTTTGATTATTTATTGACAGCACATCATTTGGATGACAGTTTAGAAACCTTTTTAATCAATTTAAGCAGAGGAACAGGTTTGGATGGATTGACTGGAATTCCCAATCAAAATGATCGAATCATTCGTCCGTTATTGTCTTTCTCACGATTAGATGTCGAACTTTATGCTAAAGCAAATGAGGTTAATTGGCGAGAAGATTCAAGCAATGCTTCCGATAAATATTTGCGTAATAAGTTGCGTCATGATGTGGTTCCGGTTTTGAAAGAATTGCATCCCAATTTGTTAGCTTCTTTTGAAAACACTTTAGAACATTTGAAACAAGCACAATCTTTGGTGGAAGATGCTTCTAAATTAGTTTATAAAATTGTAGTTAAAGAGGAAAAGAATCTTTTAAAATTTCAATTAAAAGAGTTGTTGAAATTGCCCAATTACAAAGCTTATTTATTTCAATGGCTTAAAAATTATGGATTTACTGCTTGGGATGATATCTATAATTTGGTTGAGGCACAATCAGGCAAACAGATTTATTCCGAAGACTATTGTTTATTGAAGGATAGAGATTGTTTGATTTTATCTTTGAAAGAGGAAGCCACTGCAACCGATGTTTATTTGATAGATAAAAATGTAAGCCAAGTTAATATTCCCTTAAAATTTGAGTTTTGTAACGTAGGTGACATTTCTGAATCAAATTCTAATAGTATCTTTGTCGATGAAGAAAAATTGTTGTTTCCGTTGGTCTTGAGAAGATGGCAAGAAGGCGATTTTTTCTATCCTGCAGGAATGCTTGGTAAAAAGAAAGTTAGCAAGTATTTTAAGGACGAGAAATTATCGTTGATTGAAAAATCAAATCAATGGTTGTTATGTTCTGATAATCAAATTATTTGGATAATTGGAATGCGACAAGATGAACGATTTAAAGCAACTTCAAACACCACTAAAAATTTAAAAATAACCATTCAATAAATGAAGAATTTCTTTTACACATTGATTGCTTTTTTGGTTTTAACCAATATAAATGCGCAAATAAAAAAGCCAGTAACTTGGACATCTAAAGTAGAAAAAGTATCTGATACTGAGTTTAATTTGGTTATGAATGCTACTATTGAAGAAGGTTGGCATGTTTATTCTCAATTTACTCCAGAAGATGGACCTTTACCAATTGTTTTAGAATTTAAAAACCAAAAAGGAAATTATGAATTGGTAGGTAAGGCAAAAGAAAGTCCCTACAAAAAACAATTCAATGCCGATTTTGGAGTAGATGAATACTATTTTGAAAAGAAGTTTACACTGATTCAAAAAGTAAAAATTACCAATCCTAAAGTTGGTAAAATACTTCTAAACGTTGATTATCAAGTTTGTAAAGATGGTTGTATTAATGATAATAAAGATTTTAGTTTTGCTATTCCAGTAATAGAAACAGCAGCTGTAGTTACTCCAGCTGTAGATACCACCAAAGTAGCACCAACAACAACTGTTGATACTACTAAAACGGAAGTTAAAGCTGCTACAGAAACAGCAGCAAAAGTTGCTCCTAAAAAAGAAGAGAAAAAAGGACTTTGGGCTATATTTTTTCTAGCATTCTTAGGAGGTTTTGCAGCATTATTGACACCATGTGTGTTTCCAATGATTCCGATGACGGTTAGTTTCTTTACTAAACAAAGTAAAACTCCTGCACAAGGAAAGCGAAATGCTATTATTTATGGTATTTCAATTATTGCAATTTATGTTGTTTTAGGATTATTAATTACAAAAATATTCGGAGCAGATGCATTAAATGCGTTATCAACAAATGTTTGGTTTAATATAATATTCTTTGTTTTATTAATTGTATTTGCAGTATCATTTCTTGGAGCTTTCGAGATTATGTTGCCAAACTCTTGGGCAAATAAAGTTGATAGACAAGCAGATAAAGGCGGAATAGTTGGTATCTTTTTTATGGCATTAGCTTTGGCAATAGTTTCGTTCTCTTGCACAGGACCAATTGTTGGAACTCTTTTGGTGGAATCTGCTTCTAAAGGAGGTATTGCGCCAATTATTGGTATGTTAGGATTTTCATCAGCTTTGGCTTTACCTTTTATGCTTTTTGCTATGTTTCCGGGTTGGATGCACTCGCTACCAAAATCTGGAGGATGGTTGAATACGGTGAAAGTATCTTTAGGATTTTTAGAATTAGCTTTGGCGTTCAAATTTTTATCAAATGCTGATTTAGTATTGCAATTGCATTATTTTGAAAGAGAAACATTCCTAGCAATTTGGATTGCTATTTTTGGAGCTTGGGCTTTCTATTTATTTGGAAAAATCACATTGCCTCACGATTCACCAATAACTCATATTTCTGTAGGACGATTAGGATTGGCTTTAACAGTATTAGCTTTTACCATTTATATGATTCCAGGGCTTTGGGGTGCACCTTTAAAATTAATTAGTGCATTTCCACCACCAGAAACTTATAGTGAAAGTCCGAATGGAGTAGGAGGTTCTTCTAATGGTACTGGAGAAAAATTACCAGAAGGCGCTGAACTTGGTCCGCATGGTATAGTAGTTTTTACAGATTATGAAGAAGGAATGGCTTATGCTAATAAAGTAAAGAAACCAGCATTATTAGATTTCACAGGACACGCTTGTGTGAATTGTAGAAAAATGGAAAACAATGTTTGGTCTGAAGAAAAAGTTTTGAAAATATTAAAGAACGATGTTGTTGTAATTTCGTTATTTGCCGATGACAAACGTCCGTTGCCAAAAGAAGAGCAGTTTGTTTCTAAATCTACAGGAGCAGAAATAGAAACTATTGGTGACAAATGGACTGATTTTATGATTACTAAGTACAACACCAATACACAACCATTATACGTATTGGTTGACAATAAAGGTAGTAATTTGAATAAGGTAACGCCAACCACAAGTTATGATCCTGATGTTGCATTGTATGAGAATTGGTTGAAACAAGGAATTGTAAATTTTAAAAAATAATAAAAAATCCCATCTTAATTTAGATGGGATTTTTTTTAATCTGTTGTTTCTAAGGTAAAAATGTCTTCTACAGGTTTTTCAAAAAAGCGTGCTAGTTTAAGAGCTAAAACTGTTGAAGGAACATACTTTCCTTTTTCCATAGCATTTATCGTTTGACGACTGACTTCAATTTGCTTGGCTAAATCTTCTTGCGATATATTCTTAATAGCTCGCAAGACTTTCAAATTATTCGTCATCGTTAGTAGCTTTATTTAATTGATAAATTTTGTAGTGGAATCTTATAATAAAGAACAATAACATAGCTGCAATGTTAGCTATTAGGATGTAGAAATAAGGAAATCCAAAAATAAAAAGGGTTGTAAAAAGTAATAAACCAAAATTAAAATAGGTTGCCCAAACAAGACTTTCATATCTTATTTTTGAGATATATTCATCTTCATTTTTGGTTTTTGAAAACCCTACTAGTATGCCGCCAACTATTACTAAAACTGTAATTAATTCATCAAGTATACCATTTTCTATAAAACTAAAATATGTTGATTTAAATATTATTTGATCTTTGAATATTGCAAATGTTTTTACAACAAATGAGTTGTCAAAATCAAAGCCACTCAAAAGAAGGTAGGTACCAAGAATGAAACTTGGCACAAACAACAACCATCCAATTTTTTTAAATGAGTTTGGAAATAAAAAGTGTGTTTTCATGTGTTAATGATTTAAAGTTAAAACAAATGTAAAGTATATTTTACACATAGACAACTTTATTTTACAAAAAGAATGAAATATTTTACTTTTTAGTTTTGATTATATTTTGATTTGTATATTTTATTTAGGTTGCTTTGATGGTTTTCTAAGTTAATGAGTCTACCTTGGATAAAAGTTTCCTTTAATTTATTGGTTCTCATATCTAATGCATCACCTTCTGAGATGAATAGAGTTGCGTCTTTACCTTCTTCTAAGGTTCCACAAAAAGAGTCTATTCCTAAAATTTTGGCTGTATTAGAAGTTATTAGTTGTAAGGCAATTTCTTTATCAAGACCATATGCAGCGCACGTACCAGCAAGAAAAGGTAGGTTACGAGTATTCATACGCTCCATGTTTCCGCTATTTTCAAGTCCAACAAGAATTCCTTTTTCGGTAAGTATTTTAGCCATTTTAAAAGGAAGATCATAGTCTTGATCATCGTTTACAGGCATATCATGTACACGTCTTAGAAGAACAGGAATGTTGTGTTTTAGTAACAACTCTGTTGTTTTATAGGCTTCATATCCTCCAACAATAACTAGTTTATTGATTCCGTTTTCTTTGAATAGATTAACAGCATCAATAATCTGTTTTTCATCATTGGCATGTATAAATAGTGTTTGTGTTCCGTCAAGTAATCCTTTCATTGCTTCAAGTACAAGGTTTCTTTCTTTCGGAGTACTGCTAGAATAGCTCTTCGCGGTATTGATGAAATTTACAATTTCTTCAATTTGTTTGATGTAGTCTTTGTTAACTTCAATAACACCATTTTCTGCTCCACGACCAGTTCTAAAAGTATTAGGAAAATTCAAATGAATGCCATCATTTTCTTTAAGAACAGCATCTTTCCATGTCCAAGCATCCAATTGAACGATAGAAGATGAACCAGAAATTCTTCCACCTCTTGGAGTGATTTGAGCTATAAGAATACCATTAGGAACTACAGTTTCGGTTACTTTTGATTCAGCATTATAAGCTATTAAACTTTTGACATTTGGATTAAAGTTTCCAATTTCATCTTCATCATCAGAGGCTTTTACGGCATCAATTTCAACCAATCCTAATGTTGAATTTGGAGCAATAAATCCCGGATAAAT
Source organism: Flavobacterium koreense (assembly GCF_054776075.1). Classification (NCBI taxonomy): domain Bacteria; kingdom Pseudomonadati; phylum Bacteroidota; class Flavobacteriia; order Flavobacteriales; family Flavobacteriaceae; genus Flavobacterium; species Flavobacterium koreense. Next base: position 110,576 of record NZ_BAAHCF010000032.1, read on the forward strand.
GTGTTTACCAGCCGCATCAATTTTTAAATCATAAGCAGTCATATCAATTCTAACAAGAGTTGCATCGGCGACCAATTGCAATTTTCCATCTTTAAATCCGATAACGCTATTTTCTATAACTTTTCCGTTGCCTAAATGAGCTGTTCCGTTCATAATTAAAACGGATTTGCTTTGTTTCTCAGCTATCTTTTTTTGAGCGATTAAGTTTGTTGTTAAACTTAAAATCACAATAATTATATATAAATTTTTCATTTTAGTTTTCTTCTAAAGTGTCACAATGATATTCTTTCTTTTCTTTTTTTATAGGCTCTTGCGTAAGCATACCTTTATTTTTTTCGTCAAGTAATTGACTAATCAATTCATTTTTTTCTTTTGTAATTGCTTCTCTTTGTATGGTGTCTTTTTCAATATCGAAATAAACTACACCTTCAATTATTGTTTTCTCTGCTTTTGCGTAAATAGATAACGGATTTTCGTTCCACACTACTAAATCGGCATCTTTACCAACTTTTATACTTCCTACTTTATCATCTATATGCAATAATTTTGCAGGATTTAGTGTTACAAATTTCCATGCTTCTTCTTCAGAAACATTGCCGTATTTTACTGCTTTGGCAGCTTCTTGATTTAAACGTCTAGACATTTCAGCATCATCAGAATTGTAGGCAACTAACACACCAGCATTATGCATTATCGGACCATTGTAGGGAATGGCATCATTTACCTCAAATTTATATGCCCACCAATCGGAGAAGGTAGAGGCGCCAACACCATGTTCTTTCATTTTATCGGCTACTTTATATCCTTCTAAAATATGAGTGAAGGTATTCATTTTGAAATTGAATTTTTCAGCCACGTTCATCATCATCAATATTTCAGATTGCACATAAGAGTGGCAAGTAATGAATCGTTCTTTGTTGATTATTTCTGCAAGGGTTTGTAATTCTAAATCTTTTCTTGGAGCTTTTGTATTTTTTGAATTGGCACGGTAGCTTTTCCAAGCGTCATCATATTCTTTGGCACGTTGAAAATAATCGGTAAAAACTTGTTCAACACCCATTCTAGTTTGAGGATAACGTGTTGGATTTTCGATTCCCCAATTGGCTTGTTTTACATTTTCACCTAAGGCAAATTTGATGAATTTTGGTTGGTTTTTATACAGCATTTCGTCTGGTGCTAATCCCCATTTCCATTTAACAATGGCCGAACGACCACCTATTGGATTAGCAGAACCATGTAGCAATTGTGATGTTGTAACGCCACCAGCAAGTTCTCTGTAAATATTAACATCTTCAGAATTTACTACATCTTCTATAGTAACCTCTGCAGTTGAATTGTGTCCAGATTCATTTACACCTCTTGAAATTGCAATATGGGAATGTTCGTCAATTATTCCTGAAGTAATGTGTTTGCCTTTAGCATCAATTATTGTTGCACTTGCATCCGAAATATTTTTTGCAATGGATACAATTTTTCCATTTTTCACTAATACATCGGTTTCTTCAAGTATGCCTTCTTTTTCGTTGGTCCAGACCGTTGCATTTTTAAATAGTAAATTTTGTGATGCTAATTTTTGCGAATTTCCAAAAGGTAAATTAGGGTAGGTTACCGGAAAGACTTTGAAAGGTTTTTCAACTTCATTTACTTCCTCTTTATTTACAAAAGGAGCTGTTTTTATGGCGCTCCACGATACTTCTTTGCCATCATTTAAAATAGCTTTACCAGATAGACTTGAAGTATTTTCAACATATCCAGTTAATCTATTTATTGATGGATTGATAGTATCTTTTGATTTGAGAATAAGTGTAATCCAATTGTTTGAAAAAGAAAATTTAGAGCTTACTGTTTTATCTTCTTTTGTTTTAATGTTTACTTTTGGACTAGCAATTTTTCCTTCAATTTTCATTTTGTAGGTATCATTGTCTAGGGTTAAATCGTAATCGCCACGTATATCTTTTATAGTTCCATCGTTTACTACAAATTTTGTTCCTTGTACCCAGTTTTCAAAAAGTAGGGTTTCTTCACTAAATATTTCTCCAGATGTGATAAGAAAATTGGCATAACTTCCTACTTTTAGACTTCCAATTTCGTTGCTTTTTCCAAGCATTTGTGCAGGAATAGTTGTTAATGATTCTAAGGCTTTAGTCTTATCAAATCCTAACTTAATTGCACGTAATAGATTGGTTCTAAAATCGTCTAATTTTTTTAGTTTATCAGTTGTTAGCGCAAAAGTAATTCCGTTTTCTGATAATACTTTCGGATTGGTAGGAGCTTGATTCCAATAGCGTAAATCATTTAATTCCATTTGATTGGCTTGAAATATATTGGAAACATCGTAAGCTTCAGGAAAATTTATTGGGATGATGAATTTGGCATTGGTTTTCTTGATTTCGTCAATGCGTTCAAATTCGTTTCCAAAACCTTTAAGTAGGTAATTGATATTAAATTCGTTTCCAATTTTTGATGCTCTTAAGCTGTTTAATTTATCTTCTGATGCGAATATTTGTATTAATTTTTCATTTTTAGCTAAAGCTTCAAGAGACAAATCGGTAGTTTCTGAATTTCCTTTTTTATACCAGTCTAAATCATAATACATTTGTCTAAGTAGAGCCATCATTCCCATAAGAGAATTTGGATATGATTGTGCCGAACCAGAACTTCTAGTAAATCCAAAATGATTTGAAATGGAATTACTTATAATTTTAGAATTGTTTGGAGCATTATTAAGTGCTATTAAACTTCCAGTACCACGAGCAATACCGTCTTGATTATGAGTTCCTACAACACCAAAGCCAATTTTTAGGAAATCCTCTGCTTTTTTTTCATCATACTTAAATAACTCAAAAGCATTTATTTCTGGACGAATGTGCTCGTTCCAATAATATCCTTTTCGTTTAGTATCATATAATTGACCACCTTCGAAACTGCTAATCGACTTGGGTTTTTCTACTCCAAAATTGGTATAAATATCAATAAATGAGGGATAAATAGATTTTCCGTCGATGTTAATAATTTGACAATTTTTAGGAATTGAAACAGTAGTTCCTACGGCAATAATTTTTCCATCTAAAATTAACAATGTTCCTTTGTCAATAACTTGAGTTGGTGTAACGTAAATCTTTGCATTGGTAAAAGCAGTATAATTAGTGCTTTTATTTTTTACATTTTCATTGATAGGAAAATAATCTTGTGCGGAAATTGTGCTAGTAATTAAACTAATTACAATTAGAAATAGAATTTTCTTCATAGTAGTTAATAGTATATTCGTTAAAAGTAAAAAACGTTTTAGTAATACTAAACTTTTGTTTGTTTTTTTTTGAGTTTTAACTTTTTTAGAATGAAATGAAGAACTGATGATGGATAAAAAAAGTCAAAAGTTTTTGTTGAATAATTTTTTTTTAGATATTTGTAACTTAATTATATACGCCATGTTAGTAAAAGTCTATGGAAGCGCCGTTTTTGGCGTTCAAGCCACAACAATCACTGTTGAAGTAAATATTGATAAAGGAGTTGGATACCATCTAGTAGGTTTGCCCGACAACGCCATTAAAGAAAGTAGTTATCGAATTGCTGCTGCACTCAAAAATAATGGTTATCAATTACCAGTAAAAAAAATCACAATAAATTTAGCGCCAGCCGATTTGCGTAAAGAAGGATCTGCTTATGATTTGACATTAGCAGTTGGAATTCTTGTAGCTTCTGGTCAAATTAAAGCCGATGATGTAGATAAATATGTCATTATGGGTGAATTGTCTTTAGATGGAGGCTTGCAACCCATAAAAGGTGCTTTATCCATTGCAATTCAGGCTAGAGAAGAAGGTTTTAAAGGTTTTTTTCTGCCAAAACAAAATGCCAAAGAGGCTGCAGTTGTTGATGGATTAGAAGTTTATGGCATTGAAAACGTAACTGAAATAATCAATTTCTTTGAAGGAAAAGGAACGTTAGAACCAACAATCATAAACACAAGAGAAGAATTCTACAAGGAATTAGATTTTCCAGAGTTTGATTTTTCAGATGTTAAAGGTCAAGAGTCTATTAAAAGATGTATGGAAATTGCCGCAGCTGGCGGACATAACATTATTTTAATTGGTCCACCAGGTTCAGGAAAAACGATGCTAGCCAAGCGATTGCCAAGTATTTTACCACCAATGACTTTGAAAGAAGCATTGGAGACTACTAAGATACATTCTGTTGCCGGAAAAATTAAAGATGCAGGATTGATGAGTCAACGACCTTTTCGAGCGCCACATCATACCGCTTCAAGTGTCTCTCTTGTTGGAGGAGGAAGTTATCCTCAACCTGGAGAAATTTCTTTATCTCATAATGGTGTTTTGTTTTTAGATGAATTACCAGAATTTAAAAGAGAAGTTTTAGAAGTAATGCGTCAACCTTTGGAAGATAGGGAAGTGACTATTTCGAGAGCTAAATTCACAATTACTTATCCATCGTCGTTTATGTTGGTAGCGAGTATGAACCCAAGTCCGAGTGGTTATTTTAATGATCCAGATGCGCCACAAAGTTCTTCGCCACACGAAATGCAACGGTACATGAGTAAAATCTCAGGACCACTTTTAGATAGAATTGACATTCATATAGAAGTAACTCCAGTTCCGTTTGATAAATTGACCGAAACAAGAAAATCAGAAAGCAGCATAGAAATTAGAAAGAGAGTTACAGCAGCAAGAGAAATTCAAAGCAAACGATTTGAGGCATTTGATAACATTCATTATAATGCACAAATGAATTCGAAACAAATTAGAGAATATTGTGCCTTAGATGAAGCATCGTTACAATTACTAAAAACTGCAATGGAGCGATTGAATCTTTCTGCAAGGGCCTTTGATAGAATTTTGAAAGTTGCTAGAACCATAGCTGATTTAGAAAATTCAGAAATTGTGGTTTCCAATCATATTGCAGAAGCTATTCAATACAGAAGTTTAGATAGAGATGGATGGCTTGGATGATTTTGAAAAAATCATCCTGAATTGCCTCTAGCTTCAGCTAGAGGAAAAAAATAAAAAAATAAAAAATATAAAAGCCAAAAAAAGTAAATCTATGCCTTATCTAAAAATATATATCCATTTAGTATGGAGTACAAAAAACAGATTTCCTTATTTAAATACAATTGAGTCAAGACAACTAGTTTGGAAACATATTAAGGAAAATGCTATAAAAAAAGATATTCATATTGATTTTATTAATGGATATGAAGATCATTGCCATTGTTTAATATCATTGAAAATAAATCAAAGTGTCGATAAAATAATGCAATTAATTAAAGGAGAATCTTCTTATTGGATTAATAAAAACAACCATCTTTTCCCTAATTTATCAGGAAAAAAATTCGAATGGCAAGATGAATATTTTGCTTTGTCTGTCTCAGAATCTATTTTACCTCGTGTAAGAAACTATATTAAAAATCAAGAAAGTCATCATAAGAAAAGAACTTTTAAATCAGAATATGATGAGATTATTGATAAATATAAAATAGTTAAAGAAAAATAATTTTGGCTAAAGCCTCTATAATAAAACTAATCAATAGCCAACACCTTAAGGTGTTGGCTATTGAAATTTATAATACCTAGCACCAACTAAAACAGGATTTTCTTTTTCGATATAATCTAATATAAATTCATTTTTAGGTTGTAAAACAGAGTGTTTTCTTTCTTTTTTGTGTAGTGAAATGTAGGTTCCAAAATCTATTTCTGTGGAATTGTTTAGGGTTTCAAATAACTGTGTTTTTTCAATAACCGATTGCCAATGTTCTTGAACTTCGGCTTCGAAAACTTTTGATTTAGAACCACTACCGTAGGCTATGAATCCGAATTTTTTATTTGTAAGATTAGTGTTTTGTTGCAAATGATAGCATAATGCAGATAACATTCCAAGGAAAATAGAGCCAGTGTACATATTTCCCACTTGACCAGAAGCGATTTCTGAGGGAAAAATAGTTTGGTTTACAAATTCTAAATATTCAGGAGATTTTGAAATGGTTTTAATATCTTCTGTTAGATTATTTTCTTTGGCAAAAATTTCTACAAATGTTCTTCGAGCTTGAAAACAATAGGGTAGGTGCATCAAAATGTTTTCCCAACTTTCGTACAATTTTCCATTTTGGTTGCTGATTTCTTTGTATTTGAAATAAGCATCAGAAGTTCTGTTGATGTAACATTGATTAGAATATTGTCCGTCAAAAACAGGTTGTTCTTTGTAGAAAGCAATTTCATTTTCAAGAATTCCAAACCATTCAGGATTTTCATTTGTTTTTAGAATTTCATCTTTAGAAAAGTAACGCCTTGGTTTGAAGAAGTCAAAAACACCTTGTGCAGAAACGCCAACTTCTTGAGAGAATGTTAAAACTCTTGGATTAGCAGTAACTAACATAGCAATTGCTCCAGCACCTTGAGTATATTCACCAGTTGAATTCAAATCGTATTTGGCATTGTCGGTGGCTACAACTATGGCTTTTTTGGTTGGATTTAATCTGATGAAATCGAGAGTTATTTGAAGAGTATCTACAGCTCCAATACAAGCGAAAGTCATGTCTAAAGTATCACAATAATTGAAACTTCCTTCTCCTAATTGTTGTTCAAGTAGTGCAGTAATATAACTTGCAATAGGTTTCGAAGAATCGACAGCGCTTTCTGTTCCAACATAAATTCGAGCAATATCTTTTGGGTTTAGATTTTCTTGTTGGATAAGTTTGTAAACAGCATTGGCAGCAAAAGTTACGACATCTTGGTGTACATCTGGAAAACTCATTTTGTGTAAGCCTAAACCTTTTACAAGTTTTTCGGGTTCAATGTTTCTGTTTTCTGCAAGAACTTTTATAGGTAAATGTATTTTTGGCAGGTCAAAAGTAATGCTGTCAATTCCGACTTTCATGATAGTAAATTTTAGGCAAAATTACTATTTGAAATTATAAATAGCATTGAACAAAATTTAATTTTTTGGCATTAAAAGACGAATTGTTAAAGTGATAATTTTTACCTATTTTTTTTATTTTTTATAAAATTATTTGGTTTGTTTTAATCAAAATGATAACAATAAGAGAATTCTATACTTTGATTTAATTTAAAAAAAAAGAGCAATTGAATTATTGCTCTTAATTAATGTATTTTTTTGATGTTTTTATCTCAAATCATAACCATATTTAGCAAAGGTATCACCTTGACTAACATCACCAGTTGAGTATCCAAGTTTAAACCAATACTTTCTTTGTTCAGATGTTCCATGAGTGAAAGTATCTGGTTGCACATGACCTTGCATTTTACTTTGAATTGCATCGTCACCAACAGCATGAGCTGCACTTAATGCTTCGTCTATATCACCTTCTTCTAGATATTGTTTATTATTATGTGCCCATACACCAGCATAAAAATCGGCTTGTAATTCTAAACAAACAGAAAGTTTATTTGCTTCAGTTTGACTCATGCCTTGTTGCATTTGTCTCATTTTACCAGAAGTTCCTGTAATGGTTTGAATGTGATGTCCAACTTCGTGTGCAATTACATACGCTATTGCAAAGTCACCACCTTTGGCACCAAAACGAGTTTTTAATTCTTCAAAAAAGCGTAAATCCATGTATACTTTTTTGTCACCTGGGCAATAGAAAGGCCCTGATGCAGCGGTAGCGCTTCCACAAGCTGTTTCTACAGCATCAGAGAAAAGTACCATTTTTGGTTGTTCGTATTGTAAATTATTTTCTTGAAATATTTGTCCGAAAGTATCTTCAGTGTAGGCAAAAACTGTTTTTGCAAAATCTCCAATTTCAATTTCTTCAGGAGTTAACTCACGTTGTTCACCAGTTTGTTCGGTTTGTTGATTTGCTTGATTTTGTTGAAATGTATCAAGTAAAGGTGCCGCTTCTGGGAAAAACATTTTCACAAGAAAAAATACGATTACTAATCCACCTCCACCAACTACAGCTTTTCCGCCTCCAGACATTCCTCTTCTGTCTTCTACGTTATCACTTTTACGATTTCCAATCCATTTCATAATTTAATAATTTTGTTTAGTTTTTTAATTTTTTAACCATTTTGAAACTATTCCTTCAAGAACTTCTTTTAGAATAGGTTTGGAAGCATAATCGTTCATTCCTACTTCCAAACATTTTTCCCTTTCACCAACAACTGTGCCAGCAGTTAATGCAATGATAGGAATATGTCTTCCTTTTGTTGTTTTTCTTATTTCTTGTGTTGCTTCATAGCCATTCATGATAGGCATTTGTACATCCATTAGAATTATATCGGGATGCAATATATTAAATTTTTCAACACCAATTTTTCCGTTTTCGGCTTCAAATATTGTTCCGTTTGGAATAATTTGCTTGATTAATGTTTTTGCTAAAAGCATGTTTATTTTATTATCTTCAATAATCAATACTTTGAAGTTTTCATGACCAAAATCGTTTTTTTCTTTTTCATTTATTATTAAATCAAAATTATCAATTAATTGTGAGCTTTTTTCGTTTGTTGTTTTCAAAATCACATCAAAAAAGAATTCACTTCCTTTTCCAATTTCACTTTCTAAATTTAACTTACTATCCATTAATGAAAGCAATTGATTAGAAATTGTTAATCCAAGACCTGTTCCTCCAAATCTTCTAGTAGTTGAATTGTCTCCTTGTGAAAAGGCATTGAAAATTTCTTTTTGAAAATCTTTTTTAATCCCAATTCCAGTGTCTAATACTGAAAATCTAATTTTTGTTTTATTTCCTGAAATGGATTCTAAAGTTTTAATTGATAAGGTAATTTTTCCTTTTTCGGTAAATTTAACAGCGTTTCCTAACAAATTGATTAATATTTGTTTTAATCTAACAACATCAACATAGACATATTTTGGTACTGATTCATTTATGGTAACTTCTAAACCTAAGTTTTTTATATTGGTATCATATTTTACTAATTCTATTACTTGACTAATAATTTCAATTAGATCATATTTTTTAATATCTAACTCTAATTTACCAGATTCTATTTTTGAAAAATCTAAGATATCATTTATAATTCCCATCAATGAATGTGCAGATTCATTAATTGTATTCATATAGTTTTTTTGAATTGCTTCAAGTTTAGTGTTTTTTAGTAAGTCGGTAAAACCAATAATTCCGTTTAAAGGAGTTCTTATTTCATGACTCATATTAGCTAAAAATTCTGATTTTGCCTTATTTGCTGCTTCAGCAAACTCTTTTGCTTTGATAGCATCTTCAACTTCAATTCGCTGGGTAATATCGATTATAATTCCAACAATGTTTTCTATTTCTCCATTTTTAAGTATTGGCTCGCCAAATTCTTCTATCCATTTACAGATTCCATCTTTAGTTATTATTCTGTAGATTACGTGAAACTTAAGTTTGTTGTTTTCAAGTTCTTTTGCTTTTATATGGATATATGGTAAATCATCGGGATGAACTAAGTCAATGAAATATCTTTTATTTTCAATAAAATCAGATTTTGGATATCCAGTTAGGTTTTCTATTTCATCGTTTAAATACAATTTAGACCATTTTTCACCATATTTCGTAAGGTGTACTGTACCAGGAATATTAGTTGCAAGTAGTCTAAATTTTTCTTCACTTTCAAGTATTATGGCTTCATTTAAGTTTCGTTCAATTGCAGAAGAAATATTGTTTGCTAGTGTGAGTAAAGTATTAATTTCTTCAATTTGCCATATTCTTTCATAATTAGGATCATCAAAAACAATAAACCCATAAAAACTTGATTTTACATGAATAGGTAAAAATAATATTGATTTTGAGTTTACTTTATCTAAAAATTTACGAGTAACAGTGTCTTTTATATCTTTAACAATACTAAAATAGGGTTTGTTGTTTTTTAAAATCTCAATAACTTCTGGAATATTATTTTGATTGACTTTTACTAATATTGGATTTAATTCAGTTATTCCATTTGATTCTCTAGTCCAACGACATTTTTGTTCAATAGTATTTTCATTTTCATTATTTAAGAAAAAGGACATTCTTTCGGTTTTAGTAACTTTTCCAATAGAATCTATAATACCTTCAAACATTTCGGAATTATTTTTACTAATCAACACTTTGTTTGTAATTTGAGTAATTACACTCAACATTTCATTTTTGTATGAAAGTTTTTGTTCAGCTTCTAATCTTTTTTGGGTTTCTATTGAAAGTGTCATAACATCAGCAATAGATCTTACAAAATTTATATCTTCATTATCCCAATATTTAGTTTTTGTATCCGATTCTAGACATAAAACTCCAATTAGTTTACCGTTCAGATTAATAGGCGTGTCTAAAAGTGATTTAATATTGTTTTTAGGGAAATAATCCGCACAAAATTCTTTTGTATCTTCACTTGTGGTAACATCTGAAGCTACTATTTGAATTTCATTTTCTATTGCTTTAAAATAGGATGGAAAGTCTTTTTTATAAATAACTGTTCCGCTTTCGAATTTGTTTTGGTTGTAATGAAATAAATTTTCACATAATATGTAATCGGTTTTGTAGCTCCAATAACTAACTCTGTTTACATCAACTGTTTTTGCAACTAATTGTAAAATTTTTACAACCGATTCTTCAAAATCATTATGATTTAAAAATTTCTTTAAGGTTATTTCCTTTAAAGTTTCATTATAAGTTCTAAGTTTTCTTTCTTTTCTTAATTTTTCAATTTCAATTTCTTTAATTGGTGTAACATCTCTTGCAATTACAGTATAACCTGTAATTTTATTGTGCTCATTTCTATTTATTGAAACATTTTGAGAGAGCCAAATTGAGTCACCATTTTTAGAAACAATTGGAAATATTAATGTTGGAAATTTGTTAGCACCTTTATTAATACTAGAATAAAAACCTAACACTTTTTCTTTGTAGTCATCACGTATTAATTCTGAAAAATGTTTTTTATATAATTCCTCTAAACTATAACCAGAAATAACTTCAGAATGTTTGTTTATAAAAGTATAATTTCCTTTGAGATTGGTTTCATAAATAATGTCGTTGGCATTTTCAATTAAATTTTTATATTGATTTTGAACATGAATTTGTTCAGTAACATCTTGTCCGATTCCAATAATTAAGTCATCAGAAAACTTTTTGTCTTTCCATTGGATGTATTTATACTCTCCATTTTTACATTTTAGTTTTCTAACGTAAAGTCTGTTATCAATATAATCATCATGATAGGCTTCACCAATAAAATCGGCATCTTCGGTTAATTCCCAAAACTTTAATCCTAATACTTCATTTGGAGTATATCCTAAAAAACTAAGTACTTGATTACTACAAAAAGAAACTTCTCCTTTTTTATTTGTAGCAATAGTTATAATATTTCCGCGGTTTACAATTTCATTGGCAAATAGAAATCTGTTTTGAGTATTACTTGTTGAAATATGATTGGCAGAATGAATAGCAACTGTGAATATAAAAGATGTTATTAATATAATTACTAAATCTGTTGGTAGAATATCTTGTTGAAAAAGGCTTATTGTAAAAAGAAATACAATACTAACAAAAGTCCAATATTGCAATAAATTTTTGAAAACATAATAAGAAAGAAAAAAATTTACAATTAAAGATACGTAGCTAAAAAGTTCAAATGGTTTATAAATAATATTGTAAATGTTATAGGAAAAGTAACTTAGATATAATAATATAAATATAGTAGAAAATGAATTTTTAAGTAACTTAGTTTTAGTATTTAAAAGGTAAATAGAAATTAAAAACAATCCAATTATTGTTTTCAATATAAGTTGGCTTGAATTTCTAATTTTAAATATTTCTAAAATTATTTCGACTGAGATAACTGAAATACCAAGGAAGAGCAGAAACATATTGTATTGTTCTTCTTTTGCAACATAACTAGAAAAGTTTTTAATAAAGCTATCTTTTTTCTTTTTATTTATAAAAAAAACAAAAAGTATATATATGATAACTATTGCTAAGGAAATTAATATAAACCATTCTCTAAAAAAAAATAGTAATGGAATTGTTTTAAAAGCAATAAAAGGTTGAAGAAAACCAAATAAATTTTCCGTACAACCATTTTGAAAAGAATTGAATAGAGTAATGTTTATAATCATTCAATTATAATTATAAATTTCTTAGCAAGATATAAAAAATAAATTAATCTTTTAAATTGTTTACAACCAATTCAATAATTTTTTAAGAGTTTTTAGTTTTTCTTTGTATGGAGCATATCGCATAGGTAAATCAAGCCAAGTAGATTTATTTACAATTGATTTTCTATGAGAGAAAGTTTCAAAACTTAATCTTCCATGATAGGCACCAATTCCACTATAACCAACGCCTCCAAAAGGCAAGCGTTTGTTAGAAAAATGTACAACAGTGTCATTAATACAACCACCACCAAAAGAATATTTTTTTATAATTCCTTTTGCCCATTTTGTGTTATTTGAAAAAACATATAGAGACAGAGGTTTTTCATATTTAGAGATTATCATTTCAATTTCAGATTCCTCTTTAAAGCTAATTATTGGTAATATGGGTCCAAATATTTCTTCTCGCATTACCAAACTATCAAGTTTTGACTGATCTAATAAAGTAGGAGCAATGTAGTTGTCAACTTCATTAATTTTTCCACCAAATAAAATAGTTTCATTTTCTAAAAAGGAGGTTAATCGCTTCCAATTTTTAGTATTTACAATTCTAGCAAAATCCTTTGATTCTTCTGGGTTTTCGCCATAGGCTGCAATAATTTCTTCTTTTAAAGCGTCGATTAGTTTTTGTTTGATTTCTTCGTTAACTAATAGATAATCTGGAGCAATACAGGTTTGTCCAGCATTAATAAATTTTCCCCAAACAATTCTTTTAGCTGTCAATTTGATATTGCAGTTTTTATCAATAATGCATGGATTTTTTCCACCAAGTTCAAGAGTAACTGGTGTTAAAAATTCGGCTGCAGCTTTTGCAACAATTTTTCCAACAGCCACACTTCCTGTAAAGAAAATATAATCCCAACGTTGTGATAGAAGTTTTTCAGAAACTTCAATTCCACCTTCAATAACTGTAACATGTTCTTTATCAAAAACTTCTGAAATTATTTTCGCAATAATTTTTGATGTATTCGGAGTTAATTCTGATGGCTTGATGACAACTTGATTTCCTGCAGCAACAGCAGCAATTAAAGGACAAAGAGCCAGCTGATAAGGATAATTCCAAGGTGAAATTATTAGTACTTTTCCATAAGGTTCATGTAAAATATAATCTGATGAAGGAAAATTTAATAGAGAAGGCAAAACCCATTTAGGTTTTGCCCAACTATTGATGTTTTTAATGGTGTCTTTTAAGTCGGAAATTACATAACTGGTCTCAGTTACAACGGCTTCAAATTCTGGTTTTTTAAAGTCATTATATAGCGCTGAAATAATCTCCTTTTCATGATTTATTACAACCTGTAAAAGTTGTTTCAGCTTTTCTTTTCGGTAACTGATGCTCGTTTTATATTCCATGATATTATAAAAATGCTAATCTAAAGCCACCATAAATATCAGCTTGTTTACTATCATTAATTGCTGCTGTAATTATAGAACCAGAGCCTAAATAAAATCCTCCAGCTCTAAAACCAATTCCGCCATTAAATCCAGATATTTCGTTGCTTGTCCAAGGAGAATAAACTTCAAAAAAGCCTAAATTTAGTCTTGGAGTAATTGTGAAACTATTTTGAGCAGTAATTTGATCGTTACTATTATCATCATTTACTTTTTGCTGAATATAACCAGAAACAAAGAGTCTCGAGATTATTTTTACATCTACATAAGCTGAGAAAATAGACGGAAGTTTTACTTTAAAGTCTTTCTTTTCGGGTTGCTTTGTTAAATAACCTTGACTGATTAATATTGTTTCAATCTGTTGAAGATTATCGATGTTTTCAAACTGATTTAGGTTTAAACCTTGTGGATTTGCAATGGTAGGTTGTATGTTTAAAGTGTAATTGGTATTATAATTATTATCATCACTAAAGGTCATAGAACCCATATTTCTAAGTGCTAAACCAGCATTAAATTTGTATTTGTTTTGATTTTTCTTTGGATTGGTTTCTGGCTCATCTTTCCATTGGAAGTTAATTCCGATATCACCTGAAAAACCGTTTAATCCTCCAAAAACCGATTTTGAATAATCCTCAAAATTTGAAAAACTATTGGCTAATGCTCCTGAGTACGCAATGTTTAAATTGGCAGTTGTATTGTTTAAATATACTTGAGAGCCAACATTATTAATTGTTCCATTAAATTTATCTAAACCCAAATTAGAATAAGAACCTGGAAATAACAGTTTGAAAGTAGCACCAACATTAACTTTATATTTTTCTTTATCTAAAAGATTTTTTGACAAAGTAAAACCAACTTCACCCCAAGTTGTTCCGGTAAGTCTTTGGTTGTAATTATTATTAATTGAACTAGAGCCTAAAACACTATTTAAACCTGAATTAACCAATGCGTCTCCAAGTTTTGTATCAACATCTACAGCATCAAGTTTTCCGTTTATTTTAGAAGTAATTGCTAATGCCCAACTTTTGTGTTTTATAGCAAATCCTAATCCGTAGGCTTCCGCGTCAACTCTAAGATTAACAGGTTCGTTTCCATTAAATAGTAATGTTTCAATATCTTTATCAGATGTTAAATCACTAAATCCAATTTTGTTGTTTGCTACATTAAAACTAAATCCGACAACATTAATTTCAAATTTATTAGACATATTAGCTAATTCGGCAGGATTTATTGAAGTTGTCAAAATTCCAACTCTACTAGAATTGGTTAAACCTGCAAAATGGTCTTGTGAGAATGCCGTTACCGACATTAAAAATGAGGATAATAAGATTAATTTTTTCATAGATTATAATTGTAAATTTGGGTTAATAACAATTAAAACGCATAAAACCCTATGCGATTGTGGAGTAAAGTTAATCTTTTTAAATCGAATTCCAAATGGCATCCGATGGAGTAGGAGCAATTATTTCAATTTGCTCTTTTGAAACCGGATGAGTAAAAGCTAATTTTCGTGCATGAAGATGAATACCACCATCTGGATTACTTCGGTCAAAACCATATTTTAAGTCACCTTTTATTGGACAACCAATGGCTTGTAATTGTGCGCGAATTTGATGATGTCTTCCAGTATGAAGATTGATTTCTAAAGCAAAATAGTTATTTAATTCTTTGATGATTTTATAATCTAAAGAAGCTTTTTTGCTTTCAGGAACTTCTTTTAAATGCGCTTTTGAAGTATTGTTTTTTTCATTTCTTTTTAGAAAATGAATCAGATTATCTTCGTTTTTTGGTGGTTTGTTTTTTACAACTGCCCAATAGGTTTTATTGGTTTCACGTTCACTAAACATTTTATTCAAACGTTCTAATGCTTTGCTAGTTTTAGCAAAAACTACAATTCCAGTTGTAGGTCTATCCAATCGATGAACAACACCTAGAAAAACTTCGCCAGGTTTGTTGTATTTGTCTTTAATATATTCTTTAACGATTTCAGAAAGCGGTTTATCACCAGTTTTATCACCTTGCACAATATCTCCAACACGTTTATTAATCACAATAATATGATTGTCTTCGTGAAGAATTTGTAGGTTGGATTTGTTGGAAACGATTTTCAAAATAGATATTTAGATTATTGGATTTTTAGAATCTTAGATTTTTAATGTACTACGAAATTTAGAAGTCATTTTTATGATTATATCTAAATTATAAAGTAGCTCATCTAATTTTGTTTGATTTATATATCCTAAATCAAAAGCGATTAATAATTGAGTTTCAATTTCATATAATGAACCAATTGCAATTTCAAGAAATCTTGAAAAATCTTTATCACTACTTCTAGAACAACCTTCTGCAATATTTGATGGTACAGAAACAGATGCTCGTCGAAGTTGATTTGTTAATCCAAATTTTTCGTTATCAGGAAAATGAGATGTTGTTAAATAAATTTGAGAACACAATTGTCTGCTCAATTTCCAAATTTCTAAATCCTTAAATCTATGCATAAATCAAATAGTCTAACAATCTAATAATCCAATTATCTAAACTTAATATTGTTCATTAGCATTAGGAAAATCTTGACTTTTTACATCAGCTACATAATTTCCAATTGCTTTAGTCATTTGATCGTATAAATCTAAATAGCGGCGTAAGAATCTTGGACTGAATTCGTTGTTCATTCCAAGCATGTCATGAATTACAAGTACTTGTCCATCAACGCCACCTCCAGCACCAATTCCGATAACAGGAATCGAAATACTTTTAGCAACTTTTTCAGCTAAAGCGGCAGGAATTTTTTCTAAAACTAAAGCAAAACATCCCAGTTTTTCTAATAATTTGGCATCTTCAATCAATTTCTCTGCTTCAGCATCTTCTTTAGCTCGAACGGTATAAGTTCCGAATTTGTAGATTGATTGTGGTGTTAAACCTAAATGTCCCATCACCGGAATTCCAGCAGCTAATATTCTTTTTATAGATTGTTTGATTTCACTTCCACCTTCCAATTTTACTGCATGTCCACCAGATTCTTTCATGATTCTAATAGACGAACGCAATGCTTCTTTAGGATCAGATTGATAACTTCCAAAAGGTAAATCTACTACAACCAATGCTCTTTCAATAGCACGAACAACTCCAGAAGCATGATAAATCATTTGGTCTAATGTTATTGGTAAAGTAGTTTCGTGTCCGGCCATAACATTACTTGCTGAATCTCCAACCAAAATTACGTCAACACCAGCAGTATCAACGATTTTTGCCATAGTGAAATCATAGGCGGTTAGCATTGAAATTTTCTCGCCATTGGCTTTCATTTCAATTAATGATTTGGTTGTAATTCGTTTGTAATCTTTTTTGGCTACTGACATATTTAGACTTCTTTGATGATTAGATTTTTAGACTTCTTAGATTAAGAGGTTGTAAAAGTAATAAAATCGATTAGTTTTGTAATAAATACAACTAAAAATATACTAATATTGATGTAATTATAAATTTGTTCTAAAATGAAAAAAACAATATTTCTTTTTATAATGATTTTTGCTAATTCTATTCAAGCTCAAAATCAAGAATTTCAGAAAGTTATTGAAACTTTTTTTGAAGGTTTTCATGCTAAAGATACTGTTAAAATGAAATCAGTTTGTGATGACAAAATTATTTTTAATTCTGTTCATGAAAATTCAAAAGGCAATATGTTAACCAATTTTCTTGGTAAAGAATTTTTTGAAATGATTTCTTCAATTCCAAATAAAATGCAGTTTCAAGAGAAGATTTTGAATTATAACATTCAAGTTGACGGATCTTTAGCTCATGTTTGGACACCTTACGAATTCTATATTAATGGAAGCTTAAGTTATTTTGGAACAAATTCTTTCTCACTTTATAAAGAAAATGGTATTTGGAAAATTATTTACGTAATTGATACAAGAAGAAAATAATTATGAAAAGTACATTTACAATTTTAGCGCTACTTATTTTTAGTCAACTATTCTCTCAAGAAAAAAGCGAACTAAAAACCACTTTTTCAGGATTTGTAGAAACTTACTATTCTTATGATTTTAATCAACCATTAACCGATTCAAAATTGCCATTTATGTACAATTACAATCGTCATAATGAGTTTAATATCAATATTGGATTACTACGTGCAAAAGTAGAATATGAAAATGCTTATGCAGTATTGTCATTACAATCAGGAACTTATGTTGATGATAATTATGCTAACGAAAAGATAAAATATATTAACGAAGCTTATGTTGGTTTGTATCTAGATCAATCAAAAAAACATTCAATAGAAGTTGGAATTTTACCAAGTTATTTAGGATTTGAATCAGCTACAACAGCTTCCAATTTGACTTTAACTCGTTCTATATTAGCTGAAAATTCGCCTTATTTTATGACAGGTGTAAAGTACAACTACAAACCTTCAGATAAATGGAATTTTGCTGCTTTATTGACCAATGGTTGGCAACGAATCAATAAACCTCAAAAAGATGTTGCGCCATCTTTAGGAACTCAAATTGTTTATAAATCATCAGCAAATTCAACTTTAAATTGGAGTACTTTCGTGGGAAAGGAGTTTAATGGAATTGATTATACTATGCGTTATTTCAGTAATTTATATTTTGATAAAAAATGGAATGACAAATGGCGAACCATTGCAGGTTTTGATTATGGTTTGCAAGATTTAAGTTCAAAAAATAACTCATCTGCATCTTGGTTAAGTCCTGTTTTTATTGCGCAATATTCAATAAATCCAAAATGGCAAACGGCTTTTAGAACCGAATATTACCAAGATGAAAAGAATGTAATTATTGCCACAAATGACGAATTTAAAACTCTTGGATTTTCTTTAAATTTCGATTATCTACCCAATTCAAAAGTGAAATTAAGAACAGAAGCTCGTTACTTTGATAGCAAGAAAGAAGTATTTGCCAAAGGTTCTGATTTAGTTAATTCAAATTTCTTTTTGACAACTAGTTTAAGTTTTGAGTTTTAATTCTAAATTAGCGTTTCATTCTACGATTTTAAATGAGTACAAGAATTCAAATTATAAAGCGCTATTTCCGTTCACTTTTTGACTTAAAAGGAAGTCAGGAAGATGAATTAGAAACCGACAGAGAAGTAAGAGAAGGTGTTGTTTTTAAAGGAAAAAACCTATGGCTTCTTGCTTTTGCGATATTCATTTCTTGCATTGGATTAAACATTAATTCGAAAGCGGCTGTTATTGGTGCGATGATAATTTCACCACTTATGGGACCAATTTTCGGAATCGGTTTTTCATTAGGAGTTTCTGATTTAGATTTGTTAAAAGTTAGTATCCAAAATGCATTACGAATTGTACTTATAAGTTTATTCGTTGCAACAATTTACTATTTAATAACGCCTTATGCCATTGCAACCGATGAATTATTATCCTTTTCACATCCAACTATATTTGATGTTTTATTAGCATTTCTTGGCGGAATGGCAGGATTTATAGCTATTTCGCGTCATAATGGAACACAAGTTTTAATTGGAGTAGCAGTGGCAACTTCATGTATTCCGCCATTATGTACAGCAAGTTTCGGATTGGCAACCTTGCAATGGGAATACTTTGTTGGCGGACTTTATACTTACTTCATTAATGCTCTTTTTATCTGTGTTGGAAGTTATATTATTGTCAAATATTTGAAATTTAGTCCACATTCTAAGGAAAATGTAAAGCATGTAAATAGTTGGTTTGGAGTTTTGATTTTTCTAGCAATAATTCCTGCGATGTATTTAGCTTATAATTTTGCAGTAACAAATATTTATTTGTCTAAAGCAAACCAATTTGTAACCAACGAAATTGATTCAAAATACCATGTTGTTCAGACCAAAATAGATGATAAAACTAAATTAATCGAAGTTGATGTAATTGTTGAAAGATATGATGATTCGCTTCAAAACTCAATTCAAAAACAACTTTCAAAATATGATTTAAAAGATTCAAAAATTAGAATTTATCAAACTATTGAAGCAGGAAAAACCAATCAAAAAGAGTTCGATAAATTAAATTCTGAAATTGAGTTATTGAAATCTGAAATTGAAAAATTGAAAAATTAATTTTTTGAATATTTTTTACAAACGATTATTTTTAGTTTAATTTAATTATACAATTTTTTAAATTTAAAGTGTAATATTGTTTGAACGTTGCACAACTAACTTTGTCATTAACAAATTAATCTAAAATGTTATGAGAAAAGTTAATGTAAAAAGTAGAAGTTTAGTTGTGGTGATGATGGTTGCTGTTTTTGGTTTCTTCACAATTTCATGTAGTGATGATGACAATGATGGAGAAACATTAGCTCCTTTAACAGGAAAATGGAGTATAAGTAAAGTCGGAACTACTGTTTCTGGAGTTGAAACTTTAATTGACGCTCCACAAAACCAATCAGGATGTGAAAAAGATTTCATGGACCTAAAATCAGACAATACTGTTCAAGAAGGTAATTATGATTCTACAATTGATCCTTGTGCTTTGTTTACAGATCAAGGTATTTATTCTAGATCACACAATAATTTAACAAGAGTTGTAGATGGTGTTACCACTACTCAAGATATTGTTAATCTTACGTTGAGTGAACTAAAATTAAAAGATGCCAGTGGTACTATTGAAGTATATATCAAATAAGTTACTTTGATATATTTAAATTAAAAAGGAGATGAAAGTAAATCATCTCCTTTTTTATATCTAACAATCGGCAACATTCACGGCAACTGCCAAGCCACCTTCTGAAGTTTCCTTATATTTAGAATTCATGTCTTTAGCTGTTTGCCACATGGTATTAATAACTTTATCTAAAGGAACTTTTGCATTTTTCGCATCAGTTTCCATAGCTAATTCAGCTGCATTTATTGCTTTAATTGCACCCATTGTATTTCTTTCTATACATGGAATTTGAACCAAACCACCAATAGGATCACAAGTTAAACCTAAATGATGTTCCATTGCGATTTCTGCTGCCATTTGCACTTGGTCTGGAGTTCCACCCATAACTTCACATAAAGCTGCAGCTGCCATTGCACTAGAAACGCCAATTTCTGCTTGACATCCGCCCATTGCTGCTGAAATGGTTGAACCTTTTTTGAAAATACTTCCAATTTCGCCAGCAACCATCAAGAATTGCTTGATTTCTTTTTCGCCAGCTTCGTGATTTTCTATAACCAAATAATACATCAAAACAGCAGGAATAACTCCAGCACTTCCGTTTGTTGGAGCTGTTACAACTCTTCCTAAAGCTGCGTTTACTTCATTTACTGCCAAGGCAAAACACGAAACCCATTTTAGAATTTGACGAAATTTAACTTCCGTTTTTCTTATACATTCTAACCATTCTTGAGGTGAATTATAATTGGATAAACCAATCAAACCTTGGTGCATATCAAAAGCTCTTCGACGAACATTCAATCCACCAGGAAGTATGCCTTCTGAATGACAACCTATGTACATACATTCTAACATGGTATTCCAAATGCGCATTAACTCTTTATCAATTTCTTCTTCCGAACGCATCGATTTTTCATTGTCGTAAACAACTTCTGATATTTTTCTATTTTGTGTAGTGCAATAATCCAATAACTCTTGTGCATTTTGAACTGGATAAGGAAAAGCACATTTAATTTCTAATTTTTTCTTAGCATTGACACGTTCTTCTTTCACTACAAATCCGCCACCAATAGAGTAGAAGGTAGAAGTATATTCTTTGTTAGAAGTAAATGCTGTAAAAGTCATTCCGTTAGCATGAAAAGGCAAAAAGTTTTTATTGAAAACAATATCTTTTTCAACATCAAAAGAAATTAAAAGCTGATTTCCTAAGTTGATTTGATGAGTGTTTTTTATGGAAGTTATGATTTTGTCAATATTCTCAACAGGAATATATTCTGGGTCTTGTCCGCTCAAGCCTAACATTACTGCCAAATCAGTAGCGTGACCAACACCAGTTAATGATAGTGAACCATATAAATCTACTTTAACTCGAGTTGTAGTGTTTAGTAAATTTTCTTGATTTAATTCAGCCAAAAATCGTTCAGCGGCACGCCAAGGTCCAAGTGTATGAGAACTTGATGGTCCAACACCAATCTTTAACATATCAAAAACCGAGATGCATTCTTCCATAAAGAAAAGTTTAGTTTGAAAGACAAATATAAGTGAATAACTGAAAAATAAATAGTTTTATTGGTACATAAATAAGAATTTGATAATTTTAAATCAAATCTTCGTACTTCCAACTTCATATTTTGTACTTAATAATGTCATCTTGTCATATAAAATCTTCTCAAAACTGACAATTTATTCTCAAATTTCACTTGGCACAATCATTGTCATATCACAAACAAGTTGAAAAACTAAATAAAAACATTAAATAGAAAATTAAGAAAATGGGAAAAATTATTGGTATCGATTTAGGTACAACCAATTCTTGCGTGTCAGTTATGGAAGGTGGAGAACCAGTTGTAATTGCTAATGCAGAAGGAAAGAGAACTACACCATCTGTAATTGCATTTGTAGAAGGTGGCGAAATTAAAGTAGGTGATCCTGCAAAAAGACAGGCTGTAACAAATCCTACTAAAACCATAGCGTCAATAAAACGTTTTATGGGTAATAAATACTCAGAAAGTGCTAAAGAAGCATCGACTGTAGCTTATAAAGTGGTTAAAGGAGATAACGACACACCACGTGTTGATATTGACGGAAGACTTTATACACCACAAGAATTGTCAGCAATGACTCTTCAAAAAATGAAAAAAACAGCTGAAGACTATTTAGGTCAAACAGTTACAGAAGCAGTTATTACTGTTCCAGCATACTTTAATGACGCACAACGTCAAGCTACGAAAGAAGCAGGAGAAATTGCAGGTTTAAAAGTAATGCGTATCATCAATGAGCCAACTGCTGCGGCATTAGCTTACGGATTAGATAAAAAAGGAATTGACCAAAAAATTGCAGTTTACGATTTAGGTGGAGGTACATTTGATATCTCAGTTCTTGAATTAGGAGACGGAGTTTTTGAAGTATTGTCTACAAATGGAGATACTCACTTAGGAGGAGACGATTTTGACCAAGTAATCATCGATTGGATGGCAAACGATTTTAATACTGAAGAAGGTGTTGATTTACGTAAAGATCCAATGGCTTTACAACGTTTGAAAGAAGCTGCTGAAAAAGCTAAAATTGAATTGTCTTCTTCAACTCAAACAGAAATTAACTTACCATACGTTACTGCAACGGCTTCAGGACCAAAACACTTAGTTAAAACATTAACTCGTGCTAAATTTGAACAATTAGCTGAAACTTTAGTAAAACGTTCAATGGAACCAGTTGCTAAAGCATTAAAAGATGCAGGTTTATCTGTTTCTGATATTGACGAAGTAATCTTAGTTGGAGGCTCTACAAGAATTCCAGTTATTCAAGAACAAGTTGAAAAATTCTTTGGTAAAAAAGCATCTAAAGGAGTAAATCCTGATGAAGTTGTTGCCATCGGAGCTGCAATTCAAGGTGGAGTTTTAACAGGTGATGTAAAAGATGTATTGTTATTAGACGTTACACCTTTATCATTAGGAATTGAAACTATGGGTAATGTAATGACTAAATTAATTGAGTCTAACACAACCATTCCAACAAAAAAATCGCAAGTATTCTCAACAGCTGCTGACAATCAACCAAGTGTTGAAATTCACGTTATTCAAGGTGAAAGAACAATGGCTGCAGATAATAAAACAATCGGTCGTTTCCACTTAGATGGAATTCCACCAGCACCAAGAGGTGTTCCTCAAATTGAAGTAACTTTTGATATTGATGCTAATGGTATCATCAAAGTTTCCGCAACTGATAAAGGAACAGGTAAATCTCACGATATTCGTATCGAAGCTTCATCTGGTTTAACAGCAGAAGAAATCGAAAGAATGAAAAAAGATGCTGAAATGAATGCTGAAAGCGATAGAATTGCTAAAGAAAAAGCAGAAAAATTGAACGAAGCTGACAGTATGATTTTCCAAACAGAAAGTCAATTGAAAGAACTTGGTGATAAATTATCTGATGATCATAAAGTAGGAATCGAATCAGCTTTAACTGAATTGAGAATGGCGCACCAAAATCAAGATTTAGAAGCAATTCAAAAAGGTCTTGACAATGTAAACGCTGCTTGGAAAGTTGCTACAGAAGCAATGTACGCTCAAGGTGACCAAGGTCAAGCTCAAGAAGCTCAACCACAAGCTGATGCAAGTGGTGATCAAACTCAAGATGTTGATTTTGAAGAAGTAAAATAATAAATTTTATTATAGTTTTAAAAACCGAGTTAGCAATAACTCGGTTTTTTTATTTAACATTTTTCATATAAATATTTTTGTATATTGCTATCCTATTAAACCATAACACTATTATGAAAAAATTTGTTTTATTTACATTAATTGCTCTTTGTAGCATTACAAGTTATTCTCAAAAGAAAAAATCTACAGTTAAAAAAGCGGTTGCAACTTCTAAAGGAGTTTTAGCCAAAGTTGATAATTTGGTAGCCGAAGTTAAAGCTGGTAATTTTCAATTGACTATTGATGGTAAAGAAGCCATTGTAGTAAAAGCTGCGGATGCAAAATTTACTCCAACTGATGTAAAATTGAAATCATTTACTGCTAGCGGCGTAAAATTATATCTATTGTCTTGGACAGAAAAAACGTTAAATAAAACCGATTTAAAAACTGAAGATATTACAACTGTTTATTCTAATGTTTATGAAATAACTTCTAAGAAACAAGTTTTTTATAATACCCAATTAACAAATCATATTGTAGAAAAAGTATTCCTTGATCGATTGAAAAACGCTTCAGAAACCCAAGAGCGAATGAGAAGAGAAGGGTTTGAGTTTACTCTAAATGCAGATGGAACTATTACTCAAAAAAATAAAACGCAAGAAAATAAATTAATTTATGATGCCACGAAAATGGAGTTTGTAAATTCAAAGAAAAAATAAAAATTAAAAAACCGAGTTAGTGAGCTCGGTTTTTTTTTATTCTTGAAAGTATGAATTGTTTTATCTTATGAGAAAACTTTTTATTGACTTGGTTTTCTTGAGTAGCATAACGCATACATATTATTTCATTAGATTCTGATCCTTCTGTAGTTTGGTCAAATATGTTTTTCTGACATAAATTACAAAATTTAACCTTTTCGTTTGGTGAAAGGTCAAGCCAATTTTCTTGACAAGATTTTGGCATTTTATTGCTCATCAGACTATTGATTTATTTTTATTTCAAACATTTTATCCCAATTTTTTCCAGTAACAAAAAAGGTTTTGGTCGCAGGATTATAGGCAATTCCGTTTAGAACATTTCTGTCAGGAAGTGGCGTAGTTTTACCTTCTAATTCTGCCAGGTTTATAACGCCTTCTACAACACCATTAGTTGGATTTATAATTACAATGGCATTTTTATAATAAACATTGCTGTAAATTTTTCCATCAACCCATTCTAATTCGTTTAGTTCTTTTACTTTGGTATCTTTTGAATAAACATTCACATAATCAACAACGCTCAAATCTTCTGGATTTAACTTATAAATTTTTTCAGAACCATCTGATTGATATAAATACTTACCATCATTAGTTAATCCCCAACCTTCAATTTTTTTAGCATAAGGAAGTTCTTTTATTTTTTTCAATGTTTTGGCATCATAAACAAAAGCGGTAGTTTCTTCCCAAGTAAGTTGGTAAATTTTATCATTTAAAAATGTAATTCCTTCACCAAAAAAACGAGGTTCTAAATCTATTTTTAAATCAATATTTCCTGTTTTGTAATTAGTTTTTCTTAAAGTAGATTCTCCTCTTTGTCCAGTTCCTTCATATAAAACACCTTTGTAAAACTCCAATCCTTGTGTGTAAGCTTTGTTATCATGAGGATAAGTATTTATAAGCGTAAATTTTAGAATTTTAGGTTCCAAATTTGAAATAACTTCAATTCTTGTTGAATCCATTTCGGTAGCTCCATCATAATGAATAGCAGCTTTAATATTTTGATATCCTAATTTTTGATTTTTTAAAGGAAACGAAAAACTAGAATTACTTTTGCTAGAACCCACTTTTTTATCATTAATAGTATAAACAACACTATCAATTTTTTGAGTTTTGGGATTATCAACTTCAAGATTTAATATATCTTCGGTAGTGTATTGAGCTTTTATTTTGCTCTCATTGATGGTAAAAAAATCTTCATCAGTAGTTTTACAACTGAATGACAATCCTGCTAATAAAATGACAGCTAATACTTTATAATTTTTCATCTGATTTTAATTCAATTTATAGATACAAATGTATTATTTAAGATGTTAATTTCTTGCAAAAATATAAAAAGATTGTATCTTTGCACCGGCAAGTCCTACACGACCAGCTCCTGCAGAATCCTCCAGGATGGGAACATAGCAAAGGTATGTGGTTGTAGCGGTGCGATGTAGGTCGCTTGCCATTTTTATCCTGAACTTGATTCAGGATCTTTTTTTTAATCTGAACTCGTTTCAGATTCTTTTTTTTTATAGATATTTGTAATTAAACAAATTAACTTCAACGCTCCTTTAATGAATTTATCTTGGCAAATAGTTCGATTAGAATTAAAGGAAACTTTCTCCATTTCTTACGGAAATTATACTTTTAGAGAAGCATTGATCGTTTCGTTGAAAAGTCACAATACAATTGGTTATGGTGAATGTACCGCAATTGATTATTATCAAATTAATTTAGATGATTTTGTTCAAAAATTAGAAGTAATTAAAGAACAAATTGAATTTCAAAAGATAAATCATCCTATTGAATTTTATAGTTTTTTATTGACTTTAGACTTGCCAAGTTTCTTGCGTTCGGCATTAGATTGTGCTTATTGGGATTTATTTGGAAAACTAGAGAACAAATCGTTTTTAGAATTAAATGCGATTGAAATAAAGCAACTTCCTAAATCTTCAATAACTATAAGTGTAGATTCTATTGAAAATCAAATTCAGAAAATAAAGAAATCTTCTTGGAATAAATTTAAAGTAAAGTGCAATCATTTCAATAAAAATGAGATTAAATCTTTACTTGAATTAAGTTATAATATTGCTCTAGATTCCAACGGAAGTTTTGATAAAGAAAATTGTATTTGGTTGCAAAATGAAATCGCTTCAGAAAAGTTTTCTTACTTGGAACAGCCTATGAAAAAAGGACAAGAAAATTATGATATTTTAAACGCTAATTTACATTCCAATTGGATGGCAGATGAAGATTGTCAAGATATAATTTCGTTAGAACAATTGAAACCTCATTATAAAAGTATCAATATCAAATTAGTAAAATGTGGTGGATTGACTCCAGCATTGAATATGATTCAAAAGGCTAGAAGTTTGAAGTATCAAATTATGATTGGTTGTATGACAGAATCATCTGTTGGTATTTCTGCTGGTTCGGTTTTAGCACCATTATGTGATTTTGCCGATTTGGATGGAGCCAATTTAGTAGCTAACGATATTGCAAAAGGAAGTCAAATTGTAAATGGTACAATCCAAATTTCTGAAAAACCAGGATTAGGAATTTCTATAATCTAAATTAGAATTTCTATCTTTATACCATAATTATTTTAAGATGAAATTTCAGCCAATAGTTCCAATGATTTGGACCAAAGAATTGCAAAAAACAGTAGATTTTTATTGTGATATTTTAGGATTTACTTGTGGAAATCAAAGTGAAGAATGGGGTTGGGCAGCCGTCAGTAAAGACGAATGTGAAATTATGATTGCCGAACCCAACGAACACACACCATTTGAAAGACCTTATTTTTCAGGAACATTTTATATTAAAACAGACGATGTTGATACTTTGTGGAATGATTTGAAAGACAAAGTAAAAGTAGCTTACGATATTGAAGATTTTGATTGGGGAATGCGTGAGTTTGCGATATATGACAATAACAGTTACATGATTCAATTCGGACAAGATTTATGGAAAAAGTAGTACTAATTACAGGAGGTTCTTCAGGAATTGGAAAATCTATTGGAGAGTTTCTTCATGCTAAAGGATTTGTAGTTTATGGAACAAGTAGAAACCCTGAGCGAATTCAAGGTTCGGTTTTTCCGTTGATTGCTTTGGATGTTCGAAATGTTGAAAGTATTCAAAAAGCTGTTCAAGAAATAATTTCTAAATCGGGTAGGATAGACGTTGTTATTAATAACGCTGGAGTAGGAATTACAGGACCAATTGAAGAAATTCCAACAGAAGAAATCAAAAATAACTTTGAAACCAATCTTTTTGGACCAATTGAAGTGATGAAAGCTGTTTTACCTCAAATGAGATTACAAAAGTCTGGTTTGATTATCAATATCACTTCCATTGCTGGATATATGGGATTGCCTTACAGAGGAATTTACTCTGCTTCAAAAGGAGCTTTAGAATTAATTACAGAAGCTTTGCGAATGGAAGTAAAATCGTTCGGAATTCATATTACCAATGTTGCACCAGGTGATTTTGCTACTAATATCGCTGCAGGTCGTTTTCACGCGCCATTAATCAAAGGTTCTGCTTATGAAATTCCTTATGGTAATACGTTGAAAACAATGGATGAACACGTTGATTCTGGAAGTAATCCAAATGAAATGGCAGAAGCTATTTATAGAATAATTCAGAATCCAAATCCTAAAATACATTATAAAGTAGGCGCATTTATGCAAAAGTTTTCTATAGTTTTAAAGAGAATTTTGCCAGATAAAGTGTATGAGAAAATGTTGATGAATCATTATAAACTTTAGCTCTAAGTGAATAATTTGTTTTTTAATTAAACCTTGTAATATTAAAGTAAAGTCAATTCTAAATTAATATCCTTATGGAATTACAACAAAAATATCTTGAGAAACTTCATATTGAAAAAATATTAGTTGATGTTTACACCGATTATTTCGAAGAATCAACTTATGGTTACATTGTAAAATTTAATGACGATTTCCTTTTACTGGAGCAATTTACGAGTATAGGTGAAGCAAATGGAATCTGTATAATTAGAAGAGAGAATATTACAAGATTAAGGTGGGAAGGAAATGATATTTCTACTACTGAGAGGTTTGTTTTAAAAGAAAAAAGAATTCAGAATCTTTTTGATATTAAAATTGATAATATTCACGAAGCATTAAAATCTGTTTATGAAAAATTTGGATATATTTCATTAGATATTCAAAACATAGATACAGGTATGTGTATAATTGGACAAATTGAAGATATGGATAATGATAGTATTGTTATTTATGAATTTGGAACATATGTTTCTTTAGATAGGAAAAAATTGTTGATGAATATCAGTGATATTTCAAAGATTGAAGCTGGTGGTGATTATGAAAATAATCTAAAAGAAATTTACTCAAAAAAATAATTCTTAAAAGAAATTTTAAATTGTAATTTTGCATCTTAATAAAACACAACTTAACTATATATTATGAAATTTTTTATTGACACAGCCAATTTGAACGACATTAAAGAAGCACAATCACTTGGAATTCTTGATGGTGTTACAACAAATCCTTCGTTGATGGCTAAAGAAGGAATTACAGGAAAAAACAACATTTTGAAACACTACGTTGACATTTGCAACATTGTTGATGGTGAAGTAAGTGCTGAAGTAAATGCTGTTGACTACGATGGAATGGTAAAAGAAGGTGAAGAATTAGCCGATTTACATCCTCAAATTGTAGTAAAACTTCCAATGACTAAAGAAGGAGTTAAAGCTTGTAAATATTTTACAGATAAAGGAATTAAAACCAATGTAACTTTAGTTTTCTCTGCTGGACAAGCCTTATTGGCTGCTAAAGCTGGAGCAACTTTTGTATCGCCATTTATTGGTCGTTTAGACGATGTTTCTACTGATGGTTTGAACTTGATTCAGGAAATTAGAGAAATCTATGATAACTATGGTTATGAAACTCAAATTCTTGCTGCTTCTGTGCGTCACACAATGCATATTGTAAACTGTGCAAAAATTGGTGCAGATGTTATGACTGGACCACTTTCAGCCATTTTAGGATTATTAAAACATCCTTTGACAGATATTGGATTAGCTCAATTTATAGCTGATTTCGAGAAAGGAAATAAGTAAGCAGTGTTCAGTGCTCAGTAAGCAGTGCGAAAGCATAAATATAAAAGGCGATTTTCATAAGAAAATCGCCTTTTATTTATTCTAAATTTCCGAAATTTGTATTATCAACTGAACACTGAACACTGAACACTGAACACTGAACACTGAACACTGAACACTGAACACTGAACACTGAACACTGAACACTGAACACTACTTCAATTCATCCTCAAAGTTGACTTCAAACATATTGGTGAAACCATTCTTAATGGTCTTGTCAGCATTTACGATTATAGTTCTGTGTACTTTTGTAATTGCCCATTTAGCTCTTATATCTTCAAAATTTACACATTTTAACTCCGTTATATTTCCAAAGTTATATTTCTTTAAATCGGTTTTCCATTGCTCTGTGTTATCATCAAGATTTATAGCAATAAAGTTATAATTTGGATATTTAGTTTTTAGTGTTAAAACTTTTTTGTGTGCTGCAATTAAATGCGAATTAAGCTTTTCTGACCAAAAGAAAAGTACTGTATTTTTCTTTATTAAATCATTTGATGAAATTTTATTTCCTTTTGAATCAATAAGTTGAACTTCAGGTAATGTTTTGCCATCGGTTAACAATTGTATTGCATTTCCAATTTTCAGAATTTCATTTTTCTTACTCTTATCGGTTGAATATTTGTGATAGGTTTTCAGAAATTCTGTATTATTGACAACATTTTGATCTTCCATTAAATAACGGAAAGCGATGTTATTTAAAACAATATTTTTTACTTTTTCATTTTTTATTAAGGTATCCGCAATGTTTAATTTGTTGATGTTCATTTTTAAAGCCAAATCACAATCAGACAAATGATTATGGTAATTGATAGCTCCTACATTATTAAGCATATGATCAAGATACATTACAAAAGGAGAAAATTCTGTTAAAGCTTCATTGCTATAATCTATTTCATCTCTAAAAGCGTAATAATCTTTTGGTAATTTAGATAAAACATCCTCTCCAGTTCTCATTTTATGGATTATTGGATAGATTTCTTTTTTGGTGTAATGTGGAAATTTAACGATACCACTTGCATATACATCAAATTCGTCACTCCATTTTATTTCTTCTTTTCTTGATTTGTAGAATTTTTCATTATCAGAATTCGTTTTATTGATGTAAGTGTCAAATTTTTCAAAAGGATAATCAAAGGTTTCAAACATTTTGTTCTTATCCTTTTCATTTCTTAAATACATTTCCATTAAGAAATTATTTTTTCTATCGCCTCTTCCACAAAAGATAATAGATTCATCAAAATCTTTAGAATCAATATGAACTTTTATACTGTCGTTTTTATCAAAATAAACATATTGGTATTCTGGTTCATGTTTAAAAGAATATAAACCTGGAGTTAAAGAATCGAATTTTTTAAAAAAAGTATTGTCTTTGTTTAATGGAATGGTATCAATTACTACATTGTTTTTGCAAAAAAGTACATAAGGATTGTTCGGATTTGCAACTTCACCACCAAAATAGGCAACATAATTATCACCTGAAAATTCTTTTTTACAAGAACTCATCAGTATTAGAAGAAGTGTAGGAATTAAAAATGATTTCATTAAGGGCAAACTTTTCATCAAAAATATTTTACAAAACAAATGTAGAATGTTGTATCTAAAAACTTTGTTAATCATTAGTTAAATAAAACATTAATGTAAAGCTGTGGTTGAAACTTTTTCAATTCCTTGAAGATTAAGTTGAATATGTCTGTCGTGCGCTTTGTTTTCAAATTCACTAATAACTTCCAAAATGTCATAATCAATGAAACTTGTACTTCTGCCATCAATAGTTAAAATACTGTATTTAGGAATATTATCTAGTATTTTTCTAAATTTTACTTTGTTTAAAAAAGAAACATTATCGTTTAGAATTATGGTAAATATTTCTGTTTCATGTTGTTTAGATATAATAACTTTATAATCTGCTTGAAAATTATTTTGAATGATAAAATACAATGAAATCAACAATCCAATGGTTACTCCAATGAGCAAATCGGTAATTAAAATGAATACAATTGTAATGATGAATGGGAAAAACTGTTTCCAACCTAAACTCCAAATGTTCTTGTATAATTTGGGTTTGGTCAAATTATATCCAGTAATTAATAAAATAGCTGAAAGTGAAGCATAAGGAATTTTATTCAGCAGAAAAGGTAAAAATAAAACGGCTAAAAGCAAAAATAAACCATGAGTAAATGCTGAAAGTTTAGTTCGTCCGCCAGCATCAACATTGGCAGAACCTCGAACAACAACAGCTGTCATAGGAATGGCTCCAAGTAATCCGCAAGTTAAGTTTCCAATTCCTTGTGCAATTAATTCTCGATTTACAGGTGTAATTCGGTTTCTTTTGTCCAATTTATCAACGGCTTCCACACAAAGTAAGGTTTCTAAGGAAGCCAATAAGCCTATAAGAATTCCGGCTTTCCAAATTTCTAAATTGTTGAATAATTTTGAATAATCAGGAAAAGCAATATTTCCAAAAATGTTATCCGGAATTGCAACCAGTTGTGTTGGTTTTAATTGGAAATTAGCTTCAAAATTGGAAAGTATAAAATTGATTGCAATTCCGATAACAACTACTAAAAGTGGAGCTGGTATTACTTTATACTTTTTTGCAAAAGGTTGATTTAAGAATATTAAAATGACAATGGATACAATAGAAATGATGATTGTTCCACGAGTTAAATGTTGATTAAAGTTTTGAAGATTTCCCGAAATATTATTTGGATTGAAAAGTTTGGTAAAACCACTTGTCCAAAAATCAGGTTGGTTGTATCCGAGTGCGATTGGAATTTGTTTTGAAATTAACATAATCCCAATGGCGGCAAGCATTCCTTTAATTACAGCTGATGGAAAATAGTTGGAAATTAATCCGAGTTTTAAAATTCCTAAAACAATTTGAAACAAACCAGCGACAATAACTGCAAGTAGAAAAGTTTGAAAATCACCAAGTGAAACTATCGAAGCTGCAACCAGAGTAGTCAATCCTGCTGCTGGACCTGAAACACCAAGTTGCGAACCACTGATTAAAGAAACCAAAACTCCACCAATAATTCCTGACAAAAGTCCTGAATATAATGGCGCACCAGAAGCTAAAGCGATTCCCAAACACAAAGGCAATGCCACAAGAAAAACAGAAAGTCCGGCAGGTAAATCGTGTTTGAACCAAATCAGTTCGTAGTATTTTAGTTTTCTGTTCATTGCAATTTTTTATCAAGCAAATGTATTTAGATTCCAATCAAATGAACATGATAACTATCATAATTTAATGCATTGGACCAATAGAAAAAGTGGCAAAACAAGTTCCAAAACCAATTAAAAATATAATTACAGAACCAATTAATAATTTTACTGCAAATTTTCTTTTATTTTCTATAAATAGTAAAAAGAGCCCAGTTATAAAGGCGATAGCACTTGCAAAAATTAGCATTATACTTATATCAAATAAAGCATCTTTCATATTATTTAACCATTTAAAAGTACAGCACAGGCACCAAAACCAATAATCAATCCTATTACTGAATATTGTAAAATTTGTATTCCGTCTTTTTTAGTTTGCTCTTTTTTGGATAAGACTAAAATAAATCCAACCAATAAGCCTATTAAGCTTGCGAAAGACAAAAGCCCGACTAGTATAAAAATCATTTTGGTAGTATTAAGTATTAATGCATTCCGCCTAAGCTTAAGGTTGAAAAACAAGCTGAGACTCCTATAATTAGAATAATGATAATCGTTAATAAAGAAAATAAAATCATTTTGATCGCAGTCGAATTCGAATCTTTGTTTTGAAATAACTTTACAATTCCTGCAAAAAAAGTAATCACACAAACAAAAATGATGACCAAGGCTAATTTGAAAATATGTTCCATACTATCGATTTAACTTTTCTCTGATTTCCTCAATTTTATTATCTCTGTAAAACAAATTCATGGTTTCGAATGGTACTAATTTATAACGTTTGTCCACAATATGAACGCATGATTTTTTTACTGCTCGAACATCAAAATCACTAGCATCCATGAAGTTCATAATGATGATTCGAAACAAATTATCATAATGCAAACTATCCGATTTTACTCTAGGCAAACAACACATTAATTCTCCAAAAGTATCCTCAGCGCAATCTACAGAAATTCCGGTGCTGAACATTGTTATTAAATGGTTCTTCAAATCTTCATCATTTTCATAAACGATAGTGTTTTTGGTAGTATTCAATAAATCTTCTGGATTCAATAAATGCGTCATCGGAATAACTTGATCGTCCATTTTTAAAGCATAAGCCATACACAAAGCATCAGGATTACAAGGCACAGGAATCAAATCTTGTGGTGTAAAAATTGGATATTGCTCATAGATTTTTCTTCGAACTTCTGTCAACGTGATTCTCCCTGTTGCATCATCATAATTGTCATTTCGTCCGGCAACTTGCGTTGGTTGAAACGTTACTCCACGAACACATTTTTGTTTTACAGCATATTCAAGAATTTTACCAATTTCATCATCGTTTTCGCCTTTTTGCAACGTAATTACTAAAGTTGTTGAAAGATTAAAATGATTCAAATTTTCTATAGCTTGCTTGCGCACTTCGGTTAAATCTTCGCCACGTAATTTTTCTAAAACTTCGGGTTTGAAACTATCAAATTGCAGATAAATTTCAAAATCAGGCATGTAACTTGCAAGTTTTTCTACAAATGAAATATCCTTTGCAATTCGAATTCCGTTGGTGTTTAACATCAAATGTTTGATAGGTTTGCTTTTGGCAATATCCATAATTTCAAAAAACTGCGGATGCACCGTTGGTTCGCCACCAGAAATTTGAACCACATCAGGTTCACCTTCATTGGCAACAATTACGTCAAACATTTTTTCAATTTCTTCCAACGTTCGATGACGTCCATAATTTGGTGCAGAAGATGCGTAACAAGTTGGACAAGCCAAATTACATCTATCGGTAACTTCTACAATCGACAAACACGAATGTTGCTCGTGATCGGTACACAAACCGCAATCATACGGACAACCATAATGTACTTTGGTATTAAATTTCAAAGGAACTTCCGATTGCTTGTTGTAGTTTCTAATTTGTTTGTAATATTCCACATCATCAGCAATCATGGAACGTGAATCGCCATGCGTTTTGCAATGTTTCAGCATCCAAACTTTCTCGTTTTGAAAGACAATTTTGGCATCGACCAATTCTAAACAAGTAGGACAAAGTGATTTGGTATAATCGTAGTATATGTAAGGTCTATTTGGCATAATTAAATAATCTTAAAATGAATTTGTGGTAATAAACAAATATAAAAATCGCACTCCATTGAATACTACTCAAATATAAGAATAAAGGTTGATATGGTTTTATAAATTCAACGGAAAATCGGTACAAAAAGTATAAAACCATAAAGAGTTTGAATCGGTCGCCGTTGATTAGATTTACATTTTTTATTTTTCTGAAAAGAATGAAAAGCAAAATCATATACGTCATTTCATACAATGCCACAGGATGACGTAATTTACCATCGCCCAAATTCATTCCGGTAAAGAAAGTGGTTTCAATTCCGTAGGTTGGTTCGGCGATTCCCATTGAGAAACAACCAATTCTTCCAATGAAAAGTGCTACGATTATAGGAATTACATAAATATCTCCAGAAGCGGTTTTGACACCAATAAACTTCTTAAAAAGTTCTACACCAAACAAGCCGCCGAGAAATCCTCCAGCAACGGTTTTGTTTTGATAAAAAGTGAGTAACGTTTGATTTGCAATTTCGGAAGGATTTTCGAGCATTGCCAAAACTCTCGAACCAACGAGCGCACCAACCATCGCGCCCAACATAATCCAAAGGCGATTGATGTCGGAAATGGTATCAGTTATTCCTCTTTTGTGGTAGTAATACAATCGAACTCCAATAAAGAACGCCAAAGTTTCAAATATAAAATGATAATATACTTTTTCGCCAAAGAAATCAAACTGAAAAGGAAAGGTCATAAAGGTTTGTAAATTTTAGCTAATGTAAGTAATTTCAATAAAACAGAAGAATAATAAAATTGATTTGTAATTTTGAAATCTATAAAGTTTTCACAATGACCAAATATTTAAGTTTTGCCTTCTTCTTTTTGCTAGTTTCTTGTTCTGGACAAACGAAATTGGGTGAACCTGAAGTTAATCCAACAGAGATTCAAAGTAATTTTATGAATTGGTGGAAATACCACAATGAAAACATCATGCTTTCAAGAGATTTTACGCCAATTGATGAAAACGGAACCGTAATTGAGAAAAGTGCTTTCTTGAAAACTTTGATGGATGGAAAAACGATTCCTATTCGTTTGAAAACTGCGGACACGATTTTCCAATACCAATTGTTTAAACTTTTGCCAAATTCTGATTCAAATATTAAAGCGACTATTGCTCAAGTGTCTTTTGATGAAAACGATAATTTTAATCAAGAAGGCAAACCTTTTCCGAAGTTTACTTTCACCGATTTAGAAGGAAATATAATTTCTAATGAATCTATGAAAGGCAAGATTATGGTAGTGAAATGTTGGTTTATTCATTGTGCGGTTTGTGTGAAAGAAATTCCTTCGTTGAACGAAATGGTGAATCAATACAAAGACCGAAAAGACATTGTTTTTGTAAGTTTAGCCGAAGATACGCCAGAACAATTGAAAGTATTTTTAGCTAAAAAACCATTATTGTATGCTGTAGTTCCCAATATGAAAACGTATATGAATGAAGCGTTGCAATTGAATGCTTTTCCAACGCATTTTATAGTGAATAAAGACGGTAATATTGTTAAAGTTTTAGCCAACGATCATGCTTTGAAAGTCGCTTTGGAGATTGAGAGTAGGAAGTAGGTGTTTTGTTGCTTATCTTAAAGTCAGGAGACTTTTCTCAGCAAGTGATTTAATTTATTTCAAAAGATTCTATACATTTAATCATTAAAGCAAAGTTTGTTTCGATGTTGTCTTCACTTTGACAACTTGTTGTTAAAGAATAAAATGTTTCTTTTTCTTTGCTTTTTAATATAAACGAAATCATTTCTATTGAGTTTGAACCTTCTAATTTTTGATAAATATAGTAAGAATCATATTTTAAATTCTTTGTATATCCACTTTCAATAATTGTTGGCATCAAACTACTTTTTTTAATATTCTTTTGGATTGTTTTAAATTCATCCAACAATTCCATATTTTTTTCAAAACTTTTATATTTCTGAATTGAAATTATCTTAGTGAATTTTGTTATTGAATCAGTTGCTCCAATATCCATTCCAAGAATTATTTGTGGATTATTATATTCTTCAGCTTTCCATTCCCAATTTTTAGGAATTGTGATTGAAAAATCATTTTCCGGATGATTAATTTTAGCTTTAGCGTACTTAATAGGATAGTTTGAATATTCCTCAAGTTTAGTTATTTTTTTTGTACAAGCCCAAAAAAGTAAAATCGCAAAAATATATTTCAATTTATTAATCATTTCAAAATTCCGTTTATTTGTCAAAAATTTGGATTTTCTAGTATTTTCAAAATATAGAACAACTAATAAAAACACTAAAATCAACTTTCACATCCTTCACAAATATACCAATTTTCAACAAAGACTTTGTTTGGTTTCGAATGTTTAGTTGTGATTTTTATTGTAGGCACGGATTACAAATCCGCGCTATCAGGTTTTTGTTGATTAATGCGAAGTTAGGTTACTCAACTTTTGTATAGTTTATTTTTTTAATTCAATTTTAAGTCTTTCTATTATTTCTTTTTCAAATTTTCTTTTCAATAGTATATTTTCAAATAAACCTAGGTCTTGATTAACTAATTTCCATTCTGATTTTTTATTTGTAGAAATTGAGACAAGAGCAAAACTTGTTTGTTTTTCATCGAAAGATCTTGTCCATGTTTGCATCTTTTTGTCTCCTAAATCAAAATAAATGTCATGCCAAAAGTCAGTTGTATCTTTATCTTTTGTGTCTAAGTTTTTAAGTTTTAATTTTTCCAAAGCATTAATAACTTTTTCCTCAGAATATTTGAGAGTATATGTCTCAGCATAAGGATAACTTCCAGCAGCGTAAAAATGAAATGTAGAAAAGAATGAAATTACATGATATAATAGGAATAGAATTATCGTGAAAATAATAAAAAATTTAAATTTCGATTTATTCATTTTTATTTTGTTTACTTATCAAAGTGATGGCAACTAGTAATATCATTTTTTATTTCTTCAACGTATCAATTTTATCTTTTATAGAATCCTTTTGAATAGAATCTTTAATTTTATTGGTTGTAACTGAATCGTTTTCAATTGCATCTTCTGATTGATCTTCTGCACGTTTACCCATGATGCAACTTGAAAATGAAAACAAAAAACTCAATGAAAGTAAGGCAACTATTTTTATTGGTTTCACCTTAATTTGATTAAATCGATTTTTTAAATTAGTGTATTTAGTATTGTTTTCGTTTTCAACTTGATTGAATTTATAATAGCCACAAATGCTTTCATTAGTTGAGTTTTCAACGAAATATTTTTGGATTTCAGGAGCTTTCATCTTTGTAAAATCAATTACGGTTTTATTGCAAGAAGTACAAAATCTACCTTTTTTATCGGTTGACATAGAACTCCAATTTTCATTGCAAGGATTTTGTATTCTTATTTTATTTTCCATAATATTCAAGTTGATGTTGCTTGTGATTTTGCAAAAACTATTCCAAAAAAAATGTGTTTTAATGATTTGATTTTTATTGTGTGCACGGATTGCAAATCCGCGCTATCGGGTTTTTATAAAGAACGATAATAGCCTGTTTTATAAATTGTTATGAATTCATTTTTAAATTTAAATTGTCCACTTGTCCACATATCAATTTTCACCCCATTACGTGTTGTAAATTGGTTCACTTCTTTAAGTCTACCAAAAGTAGTTTTACAAATATAAATTGAATTTGGGCTGTCGGCTTCATCACTTAATTTTGCACCCAAATTAGGAGGATCACCAATCCAAATTAAATCACGATTATTTTTATCATAACCAGTGCCCGCTTTTGAAACCATTATGTTTCCTGTAGAAATGCCTACTCCTAATGAAAAATTATTATTATTAAAAGCACTATTAATTTTTGGTTTTAAAATATCATACTTGCAACCAACTATTTTCATTGCACATTCAACTGCGTTATTTACTTTTCTTTCACCGCTGAACACCGCTAAAACTCTGTCGCCATCAAAACTTCTAATTTTTCCGTTAAATTGTTTTATACATTCGACCATACAATGATGATAGGCTTTGTAAATTTTAGTAATTGTTTGAAGTCTATGTTGGTCTGTATAAGATGAAGAACCTCTCATATCTACATAAAGAAAAGTAAACTCTCCGTATATACCTGTATTTCCTAGTGTTAATCTGTTCTCTGTTCCATTTTCAATGTCAGGGACTTCATTACTATCATATTGATTGAATCCAGTTGTGAGGAAAGTATTTACTTTATCCTCAATATCTTTTTTATTCACTACGCAAAATATTTAATTACAATTAAAACGAAAAATAATAGTATTTGAATTTTTAAAGCAGTTAAACTGAAATTGTAAAACTTGAATTTTTTCTCAGCAATTTTTGAATTTTCAAATACTTGGTATAATAAATCTGATTGGAATTTCTTTTCATCTAATAAGTTGTAATCATCAATAAAGTCTTTTGCTTCTATTCTTTCTGCAATGTGTTTAAAATATATAGTTTTTGAAACAGAATTTCCTGTATGTTTATCTTTTCTTGGTGAGATTGTTAAAATTGATAAAATTATGAATACAAGAAATACAATTAAAAATAAACAAAGAGTTATTTTTGATAGAAGACAAGAGTATAATAATGATTGAAAGTTTGTTAGAATAAAAGTTGTGGAAACTCCACTGATTATGAGTAAAACATTAATTTTAGTGTCTGCAAATTTGATTAAGTTTTGAACATTGTCAAGTAATTTGAATGCTAAATCAGTTTTTCGGTTGTCTTCCATAAATATTTATTTTTAATTACTATTTGCGATAAGCTTGCTGCCAAATCATGATAGACGCAACATCATCATCACCTCCATCACAAATATACCATTATCTTATAAACTCTAACCACGTATTTTTACCTGTTTATCAACAAAAAGTTCAGCAAAAGTGCTTAGAAAAAAAACTAATCACTAATTACTAAAAACTAATTACTAAAAACTAATCACTAATGCTTACTTTTGCACCGAAATTAAAACATAATAAAAAATGCTTACTGTATCTAATTTATCAGTTCAATTTGGTAAAAGAATCTTATTTGACGAAGTAAACACCACGTTTGTTCAAGGAAATTGCTATGGCGTAATTGGTGCCAATGGTGCTGGAAAATCTACGTTCCTCAAAATTCTTGCTGGCGATATTGATCCTACTTCTGGTCGTGTAATTCTGGAACCAGGAAAACGTATGTCGGTTTTGAATCAAAATCACAACATGTTTGATGAACATACGGTTTTAGAAACAGTAATGATGGGTAACAAAGTACTATTTGCAGTAAAATCTGAAATGGATGCTTTGTATGCTGATTATGATGATAAAAATGCCGATAGAATAGGTGAGTTGCAAGTACAATTTGAAGAAATGAACGGTTGGAATGCCGAATCGGATGCTGGTTCGATGCTATCTAACTT
Source organism: Flavobacterium koreense (assembly GCF_054776075.1). NCBI lineage: Bacteria > Pseudomonadati > Bacteroidota > Flavobacteriia > Flavobacteriales > Flavobacteriaceae > Flavobacterium > Flavobacterium koreense. The sequence goes on from NZ_BAAHCF010000032.1 coordinate 150,857, forward strand.
AGGTATTGGTTCGGATATGCATTATACTTTGATGGCCGATTTGGAAGGAAAACTTAAAGTTCGTGTGTTATTAGCACAAGCGCTTTTCGGAAATCCTGATGTTTTGGTAATGGATGAGCCAACGAATGACTTGGATTTTGAAACCATCACTTGGTTAGAAAATTTCCTTGCCAATTATGAAAATACCGTAATTGTGGTTTCGCACGATAGACACTTTTTGGATTCGGTTTGTACGCACATCTCGGATATTGATTTCTCAAAAATTAATCACTATTCTGGAAACTATACGTTTTGGTATGAATCAAGTCAGTTAGCTGCAAAACAAAAAGCACAACAAAATAAGAAAGCCGAAGAGAAGAAAGCCGAGTTGGAAGAGTTTATTCGTCGTTTTAGTGCGAATGTGGCGAAATCGAAGCAAGCAACTTCTCGTAAGAAGATGATTGACAAATTAAATCTTGATGAAATCAAACCATCAAGTAGAAGATATCCGGCGATTATTTTTGATGTTGAAAGAGAAGCTGGAGATCAAATTTTACATGTACAAAACCTTGCAGCATCAGTTGATGGTGAAGTATTGTTTAAAAATGTAGATTTGAACATGGCGAAAGGCGATAAAGTGGTAGTGTTTTCAAAAGATTCACGTGCTACAACTGCTTTTTATGAAATCTTAAACGGAAATCAAAAAGCCGACGAAGGAACTTATGATTGGGGAATTACTACAACACAATCTTATTTACCTAACGATAATAGCGAATTTTTCACAGACGGAAGTTTGAATTTAGTAGATTGGTTGCGTCAATTTGTGAAAACAGAAGAAGAGCGTGATGAAGTGTACGTTCGTGGGTTCTTAGGGAAAATGATTTTCTCTGGAGAAGAAGCTTTAAAAAAATGTACGGTGCTTTCTGGAGGTGAAAAAGTACGTTGTATGTTATCTCGAATGATGATGATTCGTGCTAACGTTTTAATGCTAGACGAACCAACAAATCACTTGGATTTGGAATCGATTACAGCGTTCAATAATTCGCTTAAAAACTTTAAAGGTTCGGTTTTGTTTACAACACATGACCACGAATTTGCACAAACGGTTGCCAACAGAGTTCTGGAAATTACACCAAACGGAGTTATTGACAGATACATGACATTTGACGAATACCTTGATGATGATAAGGTTCAAGAATTGAGAAAGAAAATGTATAACTAATTACGAAGTACGAGGTTTGAAGTACGAAGTAAGAAATAGAAAAAAGGTCTAAAATTTTAATTTTAGACCTTTTTTTATACCGAACACTGAACACTGAACACTGACAACTGAACACTACTTCTTATGTTTCCAACGTTTATGTGTCCACAAGTAAAATTCTGGTGCTTCATAGATTTGTTGTTCTACTTTTCTCATGAAATTTTCTGATAGTTTGTAATCTGGAATGGATTTTACATTATCAGAAAGTACTTCGAAAGAAGCTTCATAATAACCTCTTTTTACTTTCTTTACTTTTAAGAAAATTACATTCATATCATATCGTTTCGCAAGCATTTCAGCTCCAACGTGAATAGGAGTTTGGATTCCCATAAAGTTATCCCAATACATATTATCGGATCTTCTTGGAGTTTGATCACTTGCAAAACCAAAAATGCCTAATACTCCATTTTTAGCATTTTGTTCAATAGTAGTTTTAGTTTCTTTGGTTGTTATAAGATAGGCTTTAAATTTTGCTCGAATATTTTTCACTAATTTATCAAAATACGGATTTGCAATTTTTTTATAAATTCCATATCCTTTGAAAGTAATGTGATTATTCATCGATAAAACCCATTCGTAACTTGCATAATGTGCGCACATTAGAGCAATACTTTTTCCTTTTTTTTCTAAATCAAGATAAACATCAAGATTTGAATAGCTAAAACGTTTATTAATTTCTTTTTCGGAAATCGACATTGTTTTTATCATCTCAAGAAACATATCGCACAAATGATGGTAGGATTTTTTCTCAATAATTAATCGCTCTTGTTCTGACAAATGAGGAAGGGCAAGGGCAATATTTTCTCGAACTGTTTTTTTTCTATAACCAATTACACGATAGATTAAAAAATAAACAAAATCAGAAAACAAATATAATATCGGAAATGGCAGAATTGAAATTAGCCATAGAATAGGGTAGACAAGAAGGTAAATTAAAAACTGCATTCGTTTATTTTTATGCAAATATACAGTTTCTGATAATTTAACAACTTTGGTTTAACAAAACCTAAAGAACAATTCCTATTTTTACGCAAAATAGTTTGATATGGAGTACAATTTGTTTTTGATTGGATTGATTGCATTGAATATTGTGATTAGTTTTAAAGGATTTGAAGATTTATCTTTTTTTAGAAAGTATCAATTTCATGTGGGAAGTATTCGTTCTGGAGAGCAGATTAGAATGATTTCGTCTGGATTTCTTCATGTAGATATTGGTCATTTGGCTTTTAATATGTTATCACTTTACTTTTTTGCACCATATGTTTACGGAATTCTTAATAATTTTTCTTTCATATTAATCTATTTTGCGAGTCTTATTTTTGGTAGTCTTCTGACAATGATTTTTCATAAAGATGAATATAGTTACAGTGCTGTTGGAGCTTCTGGAGCAGTTATGGGAATTATTTATTCGGCAATATTGTTGGAACCTAGAATATTGATTTACGGATTTATCCCTGGGTATTTATTTGGTATTATTTATCTTCTTTACTCGATTTATGGAATGAAAGCAAAAAGCGATAATATTGGACACACAGCACATTTTGGAGGCGCTATTGGTGGCTACTTTTTTACATTAATGAAAAAGCCTTCTTTGTTTGTGGATAATACATTTATGGTTGTAGCTTTAGCAATTCCAATTATTATTTTATTTGTAATGGCTAAACGAGGCAAGCTATAATTGGCATGGCTTTTGGGTATTTAATTTTATAAAATATAGTATTATGAAAAAATCAATTTTAATTTTAATGACATTTATTGCTACGATGACACAAGCACAAGAACAAAAACAAATTCCACAAGTATCCGTTTCAGGAGAAGGAAAAGTTATGGTAAAACCAGACCATATCGTTATTAACTTTGGTGTTGAAAACACAGGAAAAGATGCAACAGAAGTAAAAAAGCTTAATGATGAAACGGTTGATAAAGTTGTAAAATTTGTAAAGAAATTTGGTATTCCAACTTCCGATTTTCAAACTACAAGCGTAAGTTTAAATAGAAATTATGATTACGAAAAGAAGAAGTATAATTATCAAGCTTCGCAGACTATAAGTATTACCTTAAAAGATATTACAAAATATGACGCTTTGATGATGGGATTGGTTGATAATGGTATTAATAACATTAGCGATGTTGAATTCAAATCGTCTAAAATTGAAGAATACAAATCGGAAGCTAGAAAACTTGCTATGAAAGATGCAAAGCATAAAGCAGAGGATTATGTTTCAGTTTTAAATCAAAAAATTGGGAAAGCTATTCTGATTTCAGATAATTCTCAATCTTATTATGCGCCACCTGTTATGTACAAAGCCGATATGATGGTAGCTGAAGCAGGTGCACCAAGAGAAACCCTTGCTGTTGGAGAGATTGAAGTTTCTGCCAATGTTTCTGTAAGTTTTATTTTAGATTAACTTATCTCTTATATTAAATAAAAAAACTCCTCATTTTTGAGGAGTTTTTTGTTTTTTAATTATGTTGTCTTTTTTATCTTTTTAATGAGAAATGGGCTTTAAATTGTTTCATCGCACCAGCTTCAGGATAGTCAACTGTAAACCAGTAATCCGTTGATGGCATTAGGTTTCCGTTGTAAGTACCATCCCATCCTTTGCTTGCTGGACTGATTTGTTTAATTAATTTTCCTTGGCGGTCAAATATATAAATTTTTGCGTTTATTTCTTTATCCAAACCAACAATATTCCAAGTATCGTTAATTCCGTCTCCATTTGGTGTAAAATAGTGAGGATAATCGATGATTTGTACTCCTGTTAATTGGAAAGGATCACAGCTGCTTGCTACGCCACCTTTGTCATCCCATACCGTTATAGTGTGTACTCCAAGAGGTACATTCGCAAACACATTGCTGGTTTGTCTCGGACCTCCATCAAGGCTGTATAAGTAACTTCCATAACCTGTTACAGTTACTGTAATGGTTTGCATATCAGAGAAAGCGTTGCTTACTTCATAGCCTACACCAACAGCCACAGCTTGTCCTGATTGTATTACTGTAAATGGAGCCGATTCATCATTACATGCTTGTGTACTTGTACTTGTCATAACTACCGTAAAATCACTGCTTACAGTATTTGGAAGAGGATCAATTACTTCATAAGTCTGGCTGGTAGCTCCAGGTATTGCAACACCAGCCTGGTCATACCATTGGTAAGTGTAAGTTAATGGTGTTGTTCCAGGCAAGTATACTGTTGTATTAGTTGCGGTTAAAACTAATGATCTAACTACTTGTTGGGTATTATAATCAACACAAATCACTTCTGTAGGCGCTATTATAAGCGGTGTTGGTGGTTGTTCAACATAAATATTAAACGATCCTATTTTCTCACAACCTGTTACTT